>JBEKQY010000143.1:0-9596 GCA_049519235.1 Candidatus Korobacteraceae bacterium
GAGATTGGCCGATCGATTTGGCCGCGCCGGCACGCGGTTTCGCAGGGATGCGCGCACACTCGCCCGCAGATGCTCGCCATGGGATTAGGATCGCGAGCATAGCGGTACGCCTCTTCGAACTTGCCCTCCGCAATCAGCGAGACGTATCGGCCGGCATTGGTGTGCGCAGGGCACGCCATCATGCAGGGGAAATTGGTATTCAGCCATTCCCGATCGACCTTCTTGTTCGCGAACCGAAGCAACATCAACCCTCTGTGGAGACGAGTGCGCGATGCAGACTATGAAAGGGCAAGCTACGCCCGCCCCCATTTTTCCTACTTCGAAAGGGTGAAGTCGGCTTTGCCTGTGCCTGCAACGTCGACAGACTTGCTCTGCTGCTTCATGCCTTCATGCCAGGCAACCACGTTGTACTTGCCGTCAGGGACGTTGTCGATCTTGTAGTGCCCGCTGGCGTCAGTTTCGGCGAAGTAGGGCGTTGGGCTCACAATGATATACCCGGCCATCTCGGGGTGTACGTTGCACAGTAACGACACCACTCCTGGGTTGTCGAACTTGAAAGGACGCTTATCGCCCTTTGGCCATGTTCCGAGGTTGTGTCCTAGTTTCTTGTTGCCGCTGATCGATGGCCAGAAGACATTGTGTTGCACATTGTCGCTGTTCAAGAACTCGACTGTCGTGCCCACCTGAATGACCATGACGTGCGGACTAAACTGGAGGCCTTTTTGGTCCATAACCGGCTGCTGCGATGGCGCGGGAAACGTTTTGCCCGCGATGGTGTCGACATAGACGACCGATTTTCCAGGTGAGACTGTGCCTTCGATGGTGCCCGCGACACAGATGGCTGCCACCGCGGCGATGAAGAAAAACATCAATAGAGAGCTGCGCATCATGAACATTCCTTTCGTGGTTTGTACATCCTCAACAATGAAGTACCTAATACACCCACTCGATCGCTGCTACCGCTGTGTTGGTGTGGAATGGATTCAGCGCGACCGGCAACCCGGTCAGCGGATTGGTGGCGATTACGACGGTCTGCGAAGGTCGAAACTGGTATTCAAACGACGCCTTGATGTTGGCGTGGATCAGGAACTGTACTCCCGGCGTGAAACGATTACGCGTCGAAGCAAACGGGGCGTTGAAGGGAGCACCGGTAAACGAAGGATTCGTTTGCAGCCCATTAATTCGGTCGGAGGTCGAATTTACGCCGTCGTAGCGCATTAGAACCATCATCCACGGATAAGCAAGCCACTCGACATCCGCGAAGCCGCCGCTGAAAGTCGCCGGCGTGCTGTGGATGAAGCCCACGGGCACAGATGTACTCAAGTTTTGCAACGGAATGAGATTGCCTGCTGCATCAACCGGCAGCAAGTTCTCATCGTGTCCGTACAGGTAGAGGGCGTTGAATTGCAAGCAGCAGCGATAGTTGAAGGTCATGTTGCCGCCCACTCGATAGAACGGCTCCCGTGCGGTAACGACCGCCGCCGTTCCATCAGGCGCCGCGCCCAGCAACCGCTGTACCGAACGACCGTAGAAATAGTACGTGCCGAAATTCAGATAGGTGTGGTCGTGCGGACCGGTAGGACCAGCGGCTTGTATCGCCTCGCGGCTTGCCTTGTCGCGCTCCAGGTTGAAGCGGTAGTTGAAACTGGCGTAGATGTCCTTGAAGTTCGCGTCGGAGGCCACGCCCACGCCACCGAAATTGCTGCCGGTTGCCTGGGGAATATAGGGGCTGCCCGGATTCTGGTCCTGCGCAACTCCACTGGTGTTCTGGTCGATAATGGCGACCGAATAGTTGTAGCCGCCGGTATGCGTGCCGCCGCTGAACTCGACACCCTTGCCCACGTTTGCGAATTGGAACTGGTTATTGACAAACTGCTGCAGCGGAACCATAGAGTTCATGGCCCCAACATTGGCTTGCGTGTAGATGTCGTAAGGACTTATCCAAATACTTCGGGCTTGTGTGAACGGCAATTCAAGTTCGAACTGACCGACGCGAAAATGAAGAGCATTTTTCGGTAGCTTAATCAGGCGGCCGATATTGACGAACCTGAGATAGCCATCGCCCAGTTCGCCGGCCGCATTAGCTCCGCTGACACTAATATCGTCGTCAACCCAGAATGCGATGTCGCTGCCAAAATTGCCGGCGGTGAAGATACTAAAGAAGCCAGTCTCAAAGTCAGTGGTGGGTACAAACGGTGGCAAAGTTCCTGCCGGCGTCAGAGCCGCAAATTTTCCGCTGCTGGTACCCGTGTACTGAAAGTAGTTGTTCATGCGTAGGCCGATAGGCGGGATGCCCGGGATGGTTCCTGGCCAAATGGCTTTCGGCCAAAGCTCAGCATTGGCGGGCGCTCCCAGCATTACCGGCGGTATCTTGAGCATGGATTCGTCATCTTTGGGGAACTTGAAGCCCGCATCTTTGAAGGCTTTACCGAAATCGTTCAGCTTGGGAAAGTCCAGATGGCAGGTGCTACAACTGGTTCCGTATAGGCGCGAGAAGGCGGGAATCGCGTAGCTGGTATTCGAAAATACGAGACCAAGCACAATCAGCATCAGAAAGAGACTTACCTTACGAAACGCGCTGCACGGGCTGCGTGACATCTTCCGTCCTCCTGTTAATTTTCTTGGTTTCCAGCGCCAGACTGCGGACCGGCCTTGCCGCCGACAGTCTGCGAAACTCATGCATGGTGAATCCGAGACCTCCCGCCAACAGCAGAAACACGAATGACACAACCGCCATCAACAACTCGACGGTTTGTTGGTGAGGGGTTTCACTTTGTGGCTGAGCTTCCACTACCACGGCTGGAACCGATGCGGAGCTAACTCTCTGCCGGGGAGGAGTTCCTCCGCCTGCTGACCGCGATTGTGACAACGCGGCGGTGATGTTGAGGTCGTCCGTTTGCGAAGGCGGATAAAGGGTCAGATACAGATACACATCCGCCGCTTCGTCCTCACTTAGGTAATAAAAAACTGGCATTCGGCCGCGGTGGAGCATTGGCGGTGAACCCATCAGTACCGGCGCTCCGTGAGTAACCTTTCGGATGAACTGCGGCCGACTCTTGCGCGTGGTGAGAGTACTGAGCGGTGGGATCGCTCCCTCCAGGATCTGCTGGGGATCAGGGTCGGGTCCCATTGCCCCGTGACAAATGTGACAAGTGGACTTCACGATGTGCTCGCCCACGCGGACGGAAGATTCCCTTACTGTTATCTGCTCCCGGTCTGCGCCGGGGACGCCAGCGAGCTGTTTCAGATAAGCCAGCAGCGAACCAATCTCGCCTTCGTTCAGGTGAGGAAATGGCGGCATGTTCTCGCCGCCATTGTGGAGTCGCTGCAACAAAGCGGTGCTGGACTGCTGCGCCAGCTTGACGGCATCTGCCCGGCCGATCTCCATTCCCGCCGTCTTCATTCGTGCCATCACCAGATCGACAGAGGTCGCCCGCGCTGGGTTAATAACGGAGTTGATCTCCGGCGGGGCTCCTTCGCCGGATTCGCCATGGCATCCCTGGCAATTCATGCGGTAGAGATCCGCACCACGCAGCGTCAAAGTTTGGGATGCCACCGGCGACGGCAGGTCGGATTGCCATTGAGGGTCTGCCTTTCCCGGCACCGGCACCGGCGCCGGCGGGCCTAAGCGCCACGTCTTGCCCATGCTGGTTTCGTTGAACGGCCGATTAAGGTGCATGAGCCAGCTTTCGCCCGCCACCTTCGTCACTGCGCCATCTTTGCTCACGATTCTCTTTCGTGCTGGTGTGCCCGGGCGGTTCACCTGTGCATCAGCGCAGTGCCCGGCCAGCAATATCAACATGGACATCGCCACGGATCGTGATTTCTTCCAGAACTGCACACTGCCCCCCGCGCTCAGAACTCGATCTGAATGTGAGCCTAGGGGGACGCGACCGTAAGGTTGTCAGGGAGTTGTCAGTTTCCGGTAAAAAGTCCGTGATCATGTGAACTCCTTTGACACATGAATAGCAAAGCTTGGGAATGCCTCTGTTCCCACATGTGATTTGGCTAATGGGACAGCAGTATTGTTCCGCACGAACTGTTTGGCTGTGATATCCATCACAGCCCTGGGTGATGGTCATATCTCTCGAGGTTCGGAGCCGTTGGATTATCTGTCTGGCCGAGCAAATGTGGTACCTCCTTCAATGCCGCAGTGATGTCCGCAGCCGCTTCGTCCGCCAATCGGTTGAGCTGCGGGAAAGTGCTGCTCGACACTGCGAATCGCTGCTCTGTGGCGACCTCGTACTTCCGTTAGTCACAGCCTCTGGTGATTGGCATCACAGCCTGGCGTGAACCACTAATGTTATTTTTCCGCTACCTTCAACAGAACGTTCGTTAGAAGGGGGCTTCCCTTGTTCTCCTGAATGCGGCAGGGGCGAGGCCGTTCGCGACGTATTCCTTCGTGGCCGACGGCGGTGAACCTGATGAGTGGTTGGCTCTACGTCTGCCGGCAGTTCGCCATAGTCTCAGCACCTCGATCAATCGACAAGTCACAGTACTTGGGAGGAATGAATGAAATGGATGCTGTCCGTGTTACTACTCTTTGCAGTTAGCGTCTCTCTTCACTGCCTCGCGGATTCCACCGACGCCGCGACTCTCTTCAAGCCAAAGTGCGCCATGTGTCACGGGCCCGACGGCACGGGAAACACCACGATGGGACAAAAGCTCGGCGTCAAGAGCTACAAATCGCCTGAGATTCAGAAGCAGTCGGACGCCGAGCTGAAGAATGCCATCACTAACGGCAAAGGCAAGATGCCTGCATACAAGAGCCTCACGCCGGAACAGGTGGATGGCCTGGTGAAGTACATACGCGAACTCGGCAAGTAGCGGGAGGTCTCGATGTCCACTGTATCCGGGGTCAGAGCAACGGCCCCTCAGCCCGCACCTGGAAACGTACCGCGGCGCCGTTTTGTGAACATTCTGCTGGGAACTGGCCTACTGGCTTCGGCCGCCTCGTTCCTCTACCCCATTCTGCGCTATCTGGTCCCGCCCAAACTTCCCGACTTGGGTGGCGACGCTGTACTGGCGGCAAAAATTTCGGAGCTTAAGCCGAACACGGCCAAGACCTTTCGCTTCGGCGCCCGTCCTGGATTGCTGGTTGAGACCGCTGCGGGCCAGTATCGCGCCATGTCGGCCACCTGCACCCACCTGGGCTGCACGGTGCAGTATCGTCCCGACCTGCGCGAGATCTGGTGCGCCTGCCACAACGGCATGTACGACCTGAATGGGCGCAACATCTCGGGGCCGCCCCCGCGTCCGCTGGAAGCGTTCGAGGTCCAGGTCCGTGGCGATGAGATCTTCGTGCGGCGCAAGCAGGAGGCCTGATGGCAAGCCCCCCTACCGGCGTTCGTGCCTGGTTCTACGAACGATTCCCCCTGGATGACCTCAAGACGCTGGCGCAGAAGAAGAAGGTGCCGATACACCGGTACTCGTACTGGTACTTTCTCGGCGGCATGACGCTGTTCCTGTTTGGGGTGCAGGTCCTCACCGGGGCCTTGTTGTTGATGTACTACCGTCCGGGGGCCGACGAGGCGTTCGAGAGCGTGCAGTTCATCATGACCCAGGTGCAGTTCGGATGGCTGGTCCGGTCGGTGCACGCGTGGTCGGCGAATCTGTTGATCTTCATGGCTTTCGCTCACCTTTTCAGCGTCCTCTTCCTCAGGTCTTACCGGAAGCCGCGCGAGCTGACGTGGGTAAGCGGCATACTGCTGCTGTTCCTGATGCTGGCTTTCGGTTTCAGCGGATACCTGCTGCCGTGGAACACGCTGTCGTATTTTGCGACCAAGGTGGGCACGGAGATACCCGCGCAAATTCCCGTCATCGGCCGTCCCGTTCTGCTGTTCCTGCGCGGAGGCGAAGACATCACCGGTAGCACCCTGACGCGGCTCTATGGGTTTCACGTCGCGATATTGCCGGCTCTGGCGACGTTGCTGATCGGCGTGCATCTGGGACTAATTCAGTGGTTCGGCATGAGCGTGCCGCCTGGTATCGAGGAACAGTGGCGAGCTCATCCAGAAGAGAAGAAAGAAATCCGCTTTTTCCCCAACTTCGTACTGCGGGAATTGATGGCGTGGTACGTGGCGCTGGGGCTGCTGGGTGCGCTGGCGGCCTTGTTCCCCTGGGGCCTCGGGGTGAAAGCTGACCCATTTGCTTCGGCGCCGGCCGGTATCAAGCCGGAGTGGTACTTCCTGTCCATGTTCCAGACGCTGAAGCTGATTCCCGCGAAGATCCTCGGCATGGACGGCGAGATGTTGGGCATCCTGGCGTTTGGGTTGATTGGCGCCGTGGCACTGCTGCTGCCCTTCCTCGACCGTGAAAAGCCGTTCCGCACGCGTCCTTGGATCACCGGCTTGGCCTGCGTCTTTCTCGGTTACATGGCGGTGATGACTGTCTACGGCTGGGTGGCAAAGTGAGGCTGCATGGTTGAAGTTCACGATTCGGCGGGATGGATGCGACGGGCTGCAGTCGTTGCGGCTGCGTGGCTGATGTGCAGCGGGCTGACAGCTTTGGCACAGACGAAAGACTCCTGCCTCGATTGCCATTCCAACTTGCCCGAGCCCCTGGGGGTCACCGTTGAGACGTACAGCCAGGACATTCACGCGCAAAAGGGACTCACCTGTGCGGCGTGCCACGGTGGCGATGCCAGCAGCGACGATCCTGAAAAGGCGATGAGCCGCACGGCGGGATGGAAGGGCAAGATCGAGCGCCAGCAAGTTCCCGAGCTCTGCGCTTCGTGTCACTCCGACGCCGAGCGGATGAAGAAATACAACCCTGGCCTGCGCGTCGATCAGTTCCAGCAGTACAAGACAAGCGTACACGGCATGAAGTGGGCCAAGGGCGACAGCAAGGTCGCCGTTTGCACCGATTGCCACGGCGTTCACGACCTGCGCGCCCCCTCCGATCCGCGCTCCAAAGTGTATCCCACCAATATCGCCACCACCTGCGCGCATTGCCATGCCAATGCCGGGTACATGAAGCCGTACGGCATCAAGACGGACCAGTTCGCCAATTACCGGCAGAGCGTCCACTATGACGCCATGGTGGTCAGGGGCGACCTGAGCGCGCCCACATGCACCACCTGCCATGGCAACCATGGCGCTACGCCGCCGGGGGTCAACAGCGTCACCAATGTTTGCTCGAACTGCCACGTCTTCCAGGCGCAGCTCTTCGAAACCAGTCCGCACAAGGCGGCGTTCGCCGCCCTGGGATTTCCCGGTTGCGTCACCTGCCACAGCAATCACGACATCAAGCACCCCACCGATGAGATGATCGGCACGGGGCCGAAAGCCGTGTGTACTACTTGCCACACGGAGGGTGATGCCGGCTGGCAGCAGGCAGAGGCGATGCATAACCAACTCGTGAGCTTGGTGTCGGCCATTGCGGCTTCGGAAAACCTACTGGGGCGGGCCGAACGGCAGGGCATGGAAGTCAGCCAGGCCAAGCTGCAGGAGGGGCAAGCGTACGATGCCCTGCTGAAGGCACGCGTCACCGTACATACCTTCCGTGACAACGAGCTCAAAAAGGACACCGATGCCGGGCTGGCCGTGTGCCGGCAGACGTACGCGGCCGGCGAAAAGGCAATGCAGGAATGGCGGTTCCGGCGCGTAGGGCTCGGGCTATCCGTGTTGGCGATCGCACTCACCCTGGTAGGGCTGGGGCTCTACAGCAGGAACTTGGAACGGAAGTAAGGCGCTTCATCAGTCCTCGACCGCCTTGCGGGTTGGCCGGAAGATGATGCGTTTCCGATTTCACAGGCCGCACGTGAGAGAGGAGTGTTGTGTATGACAATGCTGAGTGGAGGCAAGCAGCTTCTGGTTTGGGTCCCGGCCGCGCTAATTGCCGTGGCCTTAATGGTGGCCGTGTTCATACAGACGCTCCGGCCCACGGTTACGCGGCGCGCCCTCTACATTATCGGCGAACCCGAGAGAGGCGCCGCGCTTTTTTTTGGTGACAAGCAATGCGGTATTTGCCATTCCGTCGACGGATCCGGGGGGCGGGTCGCCCCGGATCTCTCCGGAACGCACCCCGGCAACCCCGCAATGGGGTGGCTCGTAACGGTATTGTGGAACCACGGACCCGGCATGTGGCGGCAAATCCGCAAAGGCAACAATCCTTATCCTCAGTTGAACTCGCAGCAAATGGCGGACATCCTTGCGTTCCTCTACCAGGCGAGCAGCATTGATCGCGCCGGGGACCCAGGCAGTGGCCAGCGCGTATTCAGCCAGAAGGGGTGTGTCCACTGCCATGCGGTGGGCGGTTCGGGCGGCAAAGCAGCGCCCGAGCTGTCGAGGATTGCCGCGGGCGGTGACGCGAACGATTGGGCATGTGCGATGCTGAACCACGCCGGGTCAATGATCGCTCCGATTAGGAGCACCCTCGGACAGTGGCCCCAGTTCACCGGTACAGAGATGAACGATCTGATCGCATACGTGAGCCTCAGCGTTCCCCGGCCGGCTACGAACGCACGCCAAATACCCGGCAATGCAGAGCGCGGGTGGAGCGTATTCCAGAGCAGATGCATGCAGTGCCACTCCGTACGCGGGCAGGGTGGCAACGTGGGGCCGGAGCTGGGGCCGGAGCACGAGCTTCCCCTTACCACGGCGCAGTTTGCGAGTGTTTTTTGGAACCACGCCCCGGAGATGCTCCAGCACAGCCGCGAAAGCGGGACCCCGCCTCCTCTCCTTCAGGGCAGAGAGATGGCTGACTTGCTGACGTTCCTTGCGAGCCTTCGGTATTTCGAGCCAACTGGATCGGCCATTGTGGGCAAGCGCGTGTTTTCCGAGCGCGGCTGCGCAGCTTGCCATGGATCAATGGCCGAAGGCACGCAGCTCGGCCCGGGGCTTAAGTCGGGTGCCGAAGCGTTTACCACGGTTTCGTTCACCGCTGCTCTCTGGCGGCATGGACCTCGCATGATTGATCGCGCCGAGGAATTGGGCTTACCCTGGCCGACCCTGCAGGCCACCGACATCGGCGATCTGGTGAGTTTCCTTAACGCGCCTGCGCAGCCGAAGTAAGAGTTGGAGAGCGGCCGGGAATGCGACAGGTGTTGGAATTCTGGTCAGTGAAAGAACAACTTGGACAGCCAGAGTACTTTGGCCCGACTCAGACGGGAACCTGGCCGTATCGACATTGCGATCGTGGCTGGGGGACTAAGATTCCGACCCACGCGACGGGGCCGTCCACCCAAGGCATTAACGGATCGCCCTTGGAAGTCAGGCACTCGGCGTTCGATTCAAGCCACCACCCCGCTCTTGTACCCGTAAAAAAGGAGGAACCTATACCGGTTGTTGTCGCAAGGTCGCCTTTATTAATAACCTCGTCGCTTGAGTCTATGAATGCTGGGCGACCCACGCAGCGGGAGTAAGGTCTGGGAGGCGCTGGATTGGGAGATCGGCAAACCCGGGGAGAATCGCGGCCAAATAGTCGCGCACTGGGAGTTTCAGCCGGCGGCAGCTTTCCACGACCGAGAGAATTGCCGCAACCTTGGGTCCCGCCTGTGGACTGCCGATGTGTATCCAGTTCTTGCGGCCCAAAGCCACGGGACGCATTGAATTTTTCCGCGAGGTTATTGCTCAGCTCAAGTTCAGGATATTCCA
>JBEKQY010000144.1:0-9473 GCA_049519235.1 Candidatus Korobacteraceae bacterium
ATGACGTTCGACCGTTTTCGCGGCGCCGAGCTTCTTGCGGTTGTCCTCTTTCCATGCCTCCGTTTCGCCGGTCTTTACGGCAAGTCGAGGACCAACTGCGCCGGCTCCAATCGGGGGCCAGATCTCTATCGTCGGTTCACCGTCTGAAAAAACAGCTGCGCCGAAGAAAATTCGGAGATCACGACAAATTTGCCGAGTGGACCGAGTTCTGACAGGAGGAAAACTGTCGATCCCTTCCTCCTCCAACTTGGCAAGATATTGATCGGCACTCCGTCGAATCTCCCTGATCTCGTCTGTTGCCGGAATGATTACCCAGCTCTTTTTGCAGTATTTCGGTATGATTCGGCCACCATTTCTTATTCTGGCCAGTGTTCGCATGTAGGATTCATTTATTGCTGCAGTTACCTCGACCGCCGCAATGGTTCCATCGGCGTAATGGAGATCGAAATCGTACTCGCCATGAGATTGCGCCGAGCGGTACTTGAGTCTTGCACCTTCCAATACAGCTTCCAGGGCGCGTTTTGCCACCACCTCCGCATGGTTCATTTTTGATGCCAGTTTCCTTTCAACAGTCTTCGCCTAGGTGCTGGTTGATTGCGTCCGTCAGCCAGAAAGTCTTCCGATAGCGGATGGCGTTGCAAATCCGCCAGCCATTCCTTCACGCTCACGATTACGGGCTCCAATACTACTCTGTCGCCCATTCGGCGAATACGCGCGCGATCGCCTGGGAAGCGAAACTCCTGCGGCAGCCATACCGCTTGGCTGTTACCCCTGCGAAAGAGTTTGGCGGTTTTGATCGTCGCTTTGGCCATAATAAGAATATATACTCCGCAACGATATGATCGCAGTTCCCTCCTTCGCGAAGATCAATCTCGGGCTGAAGATCGGCCCGGCGCGGCCGGACGGCTTCCACGAGCTGCGCACCGTCTATCAGACGCTGGCGCTGCGTGACACAGTGCGCGTCGAGGTGCAGCCCGGCTCCGGCATCGAAATTCGCTGCAGCAATCCTCGCGTGCCGTGCGACGATTCGAATACGTGCCACAAGATCGCCGAGCGGGTGCTGAGGGCTTTGGTGTCGTCGAACACCGAGTTGCCTCAGGGGCTAAAGCCCGGCTCCATAGATCAGTTCTACGGCGCACCTAAAGGTGCGCCCCTTCAAGGCAGGATCGTCATCGAGATCGAGAAGCGCTTGCCGGTGCAGGGCGGGCTAGGCGCAGCGTCGTCGAATGCCGTCGCGGCGATGCTCGGTTTGGAGCGCGCGCTGGGCGTCCAACTCGGTCCCGCAAAGAAGCTCCGCATTGCAGCCGAGGTTGGCAGCGACCTGCCGCTGTTTCTCATCGGGGGAACGGTTCTCGGAATCGGCCGCGGCGAAGAAGTTCATCCGCTTCCCGACCTGCCGACTCTACACCTCGTTGTCGTTACACCGCAAATCGGGGTCTCGACGCCCAAGGCCTTTGCGTGGTGGGATGAACTGGTCGCGCGCGAGACGCAATTGACCGGCGCTGACGCCGCAGGTACAATGAACCAGTTCAGCCAGAGTGGGTTTGCCTGGCTGAGCGGTGGTTTGTATCCGCAGGCTGGGCCTGCATCCGGTGTTCCCGCAGGTGGCGGGGACCGGGCCGAGACGCCGCTTCTCGACCTCGTCCGAGCCGGGATCGAGAACGACTTCGAACAAGTCGTCTTTCCTGAGTATCCCGATTTGCGTGAGGTAAAAGAGCTTTTGCAGCGCGCAGGCGCGCAGTATGCCTCGCTGTCTGGCTCGGGCTCGACGCTGTACGGGTTGTTCGCTTCTGCGGAAGAAGCCCAGGCCGCTGCGACGCGTGTGAGCGCCGCGGGATATGCAGCCGTCGCGACCACAACGCTGACGCGGGAAGAATATTGGAAAGCAGTGGCTAGTGGCTAGTGGCTAGTGGTCAGTGGCTAGTTTTCCTAGCCGGAATGTTGATCAAAGGACGGGACTCATTCTGGCCAAGAGCGAATCGCGAATGGCGAACAGCGAGCTGAAGGCTGACGGCTGAGAGCGGACGGCTCAAAACACTGGGCGGTCGACTAATGGTAGGTCAAGTGCCTTTGGAGCACTTTGTCCAGGTTCGAATCCTGGCCGCCCAGCCAGATTCAGTTGCCAGTGGCTAGTTGTCAGTTGTCAGAAAGTTTGGTAGTGGGCTAACACAATTAGCCCACTACCGAAAGTTTCAAGTTGCCAGTTTCGAGTTTCAAGATGTAGCTGAGGGCTGACGGCTGATAGCTGACAGCTTGTTTTTCCCAAGACTCAGTTGCCGGTGGTCAGTGGCCAGTTGTCAGTTAGCGAAGAGATTTAGCTGAGAGCTGACGGCTGATAGCTGACAGCTGAGAGCTGACAGCTTGTTTTCCCGACCCAGCATGTAACCAAACCAGGTCGCGCGGGGTATAGATGCAATGGACGCAGCAGCCAAGACGAGCATAATTCCTCCGGCGGTGGCGCCAGGTGACGGTACCACGCTCGATCAGGCGGGCAAGCCGACGACGCCGGTCGCGCAACAAAGGCCCTTGTCCGAGCGTAAGCCGGCACGGGCGCGTCAGGATGACAAATGGAAGATCTTCTCCGGCACCGCGAACGACGCGCTGGCCAAGGAGATCTGCACTTTTCTGGATTTGCCGATCGGAAAAGCGAACATCGCAAAATTCTCCGACGGCGAGACCTATGTGCAGATCGAGGAGAACGTGCGCGGCGCCGATGTCTTCATGGTGCAGCCCACCTGCGATCCGGTGAACGAACACCTGATGCAGTTGCTGATGTTGATCGACGCGCTGAAGCGCGCCTCGGCGCGCCGCATCACGGTGGTGATTCCCTACTTCGGTTACGCCCGGCAGGACCGCAAGGACAAGCCGCGGGTGCCGATTTCGTCGAAGCTGGTGGCCGATCTGTTGACCACCGCAGGCGCCGATCGCGCGCTGGTTGTAGATCTACACGCGCCGCAGATCCAGGGGTTCTTCAACATCCCGGTGGACCATCTGTTCGCGTCTCCGGTGCTGGTGGATTATTTCCGCAAGAAGCAGTTTCCGGACCTGACCGTGGTTTCGCCCGACGCAGGCGGCGTGGAGCGCGCGCGCTTCTTCGCCAAGAAAATGGATTCGGCGCTGGCCATTGTCGACAAGCGCCGGGTGGAGATGGATGTGACTGAGGTGATGCACGTCATCGGCGATGTGAAGGGCCGCACCTGTCTCGTCCTCGACGACATCGTCGATACCGCCGGCACGCTGGTGAAAACCTGCCAGGCGCTGCAGGATGCGGGTGCGCGAGAGGTTTATTCCTGCGCTACCCATGCCGTGCTCTCGGGGAAGGCAATTGAACGCATTTCGCAATCGGGCTTGGCGGAAGTGGTCGTCACCAACACCATCCCGCTGACCGAAGCGGCACGCAACGAGCCCAAGATCAAGGTGCTGTCCATCGCCGGGCTTATCGGACGCGCCATTCAGTCGATTCATGAGGAAACCTCAGTCAGCAAATTGTTTTTGTAAAGGAACGAGATTATGGCTACAGCAACCGCAGACAAGAACGTAGAAGCCAAGCCGCGACAGGGCGGCGGCAAGAACGATGCGCGCCGCCTGCGCAGGACCGGCCTGATTCCGGCCGTGGTCTATGGCGCCGGACAGGATTCGCAGGCCATCGCCCTCGATCCCAAGCAGGTGAGGCGCATCCTGAACTCGGAATCCGGCCACAACTCCATCTTCGATCTGAACTTCAACGGCCAGGCGGCCAAAGTGATGATCGTGGACTGGCAGTACGAGCCCATCAAGGGTGCGCTGCTGCACGTCGATCTGAAGCGCATCGCCATGGACAAGGTGCTGCAAGTCAGCGTACCCATCGTGCTGAAGGGCGAAGCGCCCGGCGTGAAGGTGCAGGGCGGCATCCTCGAACAATTGCTGCGCGAGGTCGAGATCGAGTGCTTGCCGGGCGATATTCCCGGCCGTATCGACGCCGACGTCAGCCAGTTGATGTTCGGCCAGGTGATCCGCGTTTCCGATCTGCCGCACGGCGGGAATCTGAAATTCGTCACCGACGAAAACCAACCAGTCGCGCACGTGGTCGCGGTGAAGGAAGTGGTGGAAGCGGCTCCCGCCGAAGCTGTGGCGGAAGGCGCTGCCGCTCCTGCCGAGCCCGAAGTCATCAAGAAGGGCAAGCAGGAAGTCGAGGGCGAAGCTGCCGAAGGCGGCGAGAAGGCAGCCAAGCCGGAAAAGGCCGAGAAGCCGGAGAAGAAGAAGTAACGGTGGTGAAGCTGATCGTCGGGCTTGGCAATCCGGGCATCGAGTATCAGTTCACGCCGCACAACATGGGTTTTCTGGCGGTGGACCGCATCGCCGAGCAGTGCGGGGTGCGGGTGAACAATCGTCATTGCCGCGCACAGACGGCGCGGACCCGGATTGCCGGACATGTGGTCGTGCTGGCCAAGCCGGAAACCTACATGAACTTGAGCGGCGCGTCGGTGAGCGAGCTGGTCCGCGAATACCAGGCGCAGCCGGAAGAGGATCTTGTCCTGCTTTACGACGAGCTGGATCTGCCGTTCGGTTCGTTGCGGGTGCGGCCGCGCGGTCGGTCAGCGGGACACAATGGCATGGAATCGGTCATTGCCGCGCTGGGTACGCAGGAGATCACGCGTATCCGGCTGGGAATTGGGCCGGACTATCCCGTCGGCGATGGCGCGAAGTATGTACTGTCGCAGTTCAAGGAGTCGCAGTTGCCGGTGGTCGACCAGGTGCTGGATCAGGCGGCTGAGGCAGTGCGAGTGATCCTTGCTGAAGGCGTGCAGGCGGCGATGAACCGCTTTAATCGCAAGGAAGAAGCAACTAGCGACTAGCAATTAGCAGCTAGCTGTGAAGATGAGTTCGAGAACACAAGTGGTTTTGGACTGGCCACGTTAACAGCGGCGAATGCCAGCTAGTTGCTAATTGCTAGCTGCTAGTTGCTTAGGAGAAACAATGCAACGTACTTACGAATTAATGTTTATCGCCCGCCCCGACATGCCCGAAGAGGAGCAGGACAAACTGATCTCCAGCCTGGAGACCCAGGTGGGCAATGCAGGGGGGACGGTGAAGAGTGTCGAACGCATGGGCAAGCGGCGGCTGGCCTACGTGGTGCGCAAGTTCCATGACGGCATCTACATGCTGATGGTGCTGGAAGGTGAAGGCGGCATGGTGAAGGAAGTGGAGCGCCGCCTGCGGGTCACCGAGCCGGTGATCAAATTCATCACCGTACGGGTGGACGAGGAACAGAAGCGGCTGGCCAAGATCAAGGCCATTCGCGATGCCCACGTGCGCGGCAAGGGGACGCGTGCCGCCGCCGCGGCCGAGGCCGCTGCTGCTTCCGAGAGCGCCGTACCCGTGCCGGAAGAGACGCCGGAGACCGCACCGGCGGAGGGCGCAGAGTCGGCGCCGGTTAGCGCTTAGTTTGATAACCTCGCACCGCGGCTAAACTTTTCGCTTCTAATGGAACCGGAGGGCGGGAGCGCAACATGAGCATTGACGAACGACTGGATCGGCTGGTGGAGCGGCACGAGGCGCTGGCGCAATCGGTAGAACTTCTTACCAGAGATGTTCATGAACTCGGACATCATGTCGCCGAGCTTAGACAGGGTTTGCGCGAAGTGGGTGACTTTGTCGAGGAGGTCGCCGAGGGTACCGCACGCCTCCTGCGCATAGCTGAGATTCATGAGAGCGCATCATCCGCTTAGAAGGTGGCGCCGAGGCTGAGTAGGGCGGTGTATGAAGGATCCTGATCCCGGCGACTGGGCGAAACGCGACGAGGCACTGAAGAAACAACTTCGCGAACTGGGTAAGCGCGTGAGAGCTATCAAAAAGGGTGCCGAGCGTCTTTCGCGCATCGCCGAGGCCCGTGAGAAGCGACTCAGCGCCAGCGGATTGAAAACGAGGAGAAAACGGAAGGGGGCAATAGTCCCAAAGGAGAATCATGGCAGACGAAGCAACCAAGACCGCGGCCCCAGGAACCGGCGCCGCAACCACCGACGCCCCGGCGCCGCGGAGTGATGGCGGCGCGCGCGAAGGCGGTCCACGTGGACCGCGCAGCGGGCCACGTCCCGGCGGTCCCGGTGGAGCTCGCGAGGGCGGCCGCAAGTTTTTCCGTCGCAAGAAAGTTTGCAAGTTCTGCGTTGAGAAAATCGACGGCATCAACTACAAGGATGTGCGTTTGCTCTCGCAGTTCGTGGCCGAGAGCGGCAAGATCGTTCCTCGTCGACTGACTGGCGTGTGCACGCCGCATCAGCGTCGCCTCAGTGAGGCCATCAAGCAGGCCCGCAACATCGCGCTGCTGCCCTTCGGGGGAAGGTGAATCAGTTGTCAGTGGCCAGTGGCCAGTGATCAGAGCCCGTAGGGCGGAAGCAGGTTAGCTCAGGGTGTGAACCCTGGGGCACGAGGCGCGAAAAACGAGCGCCGTAGGCGCGGAATCAGCTTAGCCCAGGACGGAGCCGCAGGCGGAGTCCTGGGTCAGCCAAGAAAAAAGATCCGGAGTCCCTTCAGGGACGACACGACAGGGTGAGGACTTCAGTCCGAACCCGAACGAACGGAGTTCTACATGGAAGTTATTCTGAAGGAAGACGTGGCCAAGCTCGGCTCCCGCGGCGACGTGGTGAAAGTTGCCGAGGGCTATGGCCGCAACTATCTCCTGCCCAGGAAGCTGGCGATTGAAGCCACCCCGGCCAACCGCGCCGTCATCGAGCAGATGAAGGCCTCCGCGGTACGCCGTCTGGCTCGCGAAAAGGGCGACGCCGAAGCCCAGGGCAAACAACTGGCGGGCGTCGAACTTGGCTTCACTCGCAAGTCGGGCGAGCATGACCAACTTTTCGGCTCCGTTACTTCAGCCGACATCGCGCGCGAGCTCGAGCACAAGGGGTTCAACATCGATCGCCGCAAGATCCAACTGGACGAACCGCTGAAGCACGTGGGCGAGTTCAACGTCTCCATCAAGCTGCATAGGGACGTGATCGTGCCGGTGAAAGTGACGATCCAGAAGGAAGCGGTGGTAGAATCGCCGTCAGCGGCCGAAACCGAGGCTGGCGCCGAGATGTAAGCCGGAGCTGATGCAGATCTCCGGCCTAATCCACACAGGAGGACAACATGGCAGATCAAGACTCCCAGCGCGGCTCCTTTTGGACCAGCTTGCCCGGCATACTGACCGGGGCGGCGGCATTGATCGCCGCTGTCTCCGGCGGGGCGATCTGGCACAGCAATTCGGCTTCGCAGCCCGCGCCGGCGCCCGCACCCATTGTTCAGCAGACAGGACAACAAAAGATCGTCCCGCCACCTTCTCCGGCATCGTCTCCGACGGCCACTCCGGCGCTGCCGATCGGGTCGCAGGAATGGTGCTCAGAGAAGTACACTGCCTGGCAGAACGAGAAGACGCAGACCGGGGTCGATGACGCAGGCCTGCGCAAGCAGATCACGCAAGCCCACTGCAACCAGTTCGGAATCAAGCTCGGCAAGGTCAAAGACAAGCAGTGACGCCTGGCGCAGCCTGAATTACCAGATTCGTCGCACCCCATACATCTCGAAGACCGGATCGGCACTGATAATCGGCCAGCCTGTGGCTTGTGCCTGCGCCGCCAACATGCGGTCGAAAGGATCGTTGTGATGTCGTGGCAGCAGGCCAGCCCGGATCGCGTGGGCGGAATCGATGGGGAGTTCGGAAAAATTCTGCGCGTCGAGAACTTCGTCCCAGCGTGACAGCAACACTTGGGAGTCGAACTTCTTAAGATTTGTTTTGATGGCAAGTTCCCATGGCACGACCGCTGAGATCACCATCGAGTTTGCCGTGGCGTCGATTGCACTTCGCGCTGCCGGTGACAAACGGATCGATCCGTCCAACCACCATCGCAGCGTGTGCGTATCGAGCAACGCGATCATTCAAACCCCAGCTCCCGGAGTTCCTCGTCGGTGAGGGGATCAAAGGCATCAGGCGCCGACCAGATCTGACCCTTAAGCATGTCAGGAATACGTTTCTTGGCCACGCTGGTGATCGGCACAATCCTGGCGACCGGGTCCTTGCCCCGCGTGATGATCACTTCCTTGCCCTTCTGGGCTTCTTTGATCAGCCGCGACAGATTGGTCTTCGCCTCGTGGACTGTATAACTCATTAGCTAAGTCTAATTAGCTAATCTAGCGTAGGTCAAGTAACAATGGGCAGCGCGATCACTCGAACCCTAACTTGCGCATCTCTTCATCTCATCGGTGAGGGGGTCGAATGCGTCTGGCGCCGACCACAGTTGTCCCTTAAACATTCCCGGCACCCGTTTCTTGGCGACGCTGGTGATCGGCACAATCTTCGCCACCGGATCCTTGCCGCGCGTGATGATGACTTCCTTGCCCTTCTCAGCCTCGCGGATCAGCTTGGAAAGATTTGTCTTGGCTTGATGAACGGTGTAGATCATTAGCTAAGTTTAATTAGCTAAGTGAAATCGGTCAAAGTTTTTCGTACTTAGCACTTAGCCGTTGGCACTTGGCCAAAGCAGTCGTCCAAAGCACGTGCGTGATAATAGGCCTGACCAGTCGTTTTCGGACCAACTGCCAACGGCCAAATGCTAAGTGCCAAATGCGCCGGCCCTTGAACCGCCTTCCCACTTCCGGCGTACTTATCAGCAAGCGGTCTATAATTCGCTCACGGTTTCTCCCCGCGCCCGTCTATCTAATTGCAGGCACGAGAATTGGCTTGCCAATTACAAAGCAGGTAGAAACCAGAGATGCCGGCCGAAGCGGTAGCAGTTCCCCCCACGGTTGGCCCGGGACTTGCACCTCAACCCGCGCCCCGGCGGCGCGATTTGAGGACCCCGGCGCTTCGTCCTCCTGAGGCGTGGCAGGAGACGGGCAAAGCGTCCGCAGTACGCGTGGGGCAGGCCCAGAGCCGCATGAACGACACGGAGCTGATCCGGGAAGCACAGCGTGGCAATCACGCCGCGTTCGAGGAACTGGTGCGTCAGTATGACGGTCCCGTGCTCCGTCTGGCGTATCACCTGACGCGCTCCGAGCAGGACGCCCAGGACATTTACCAGGAAGCCTTCCTTAAGGCGTACCGGAACATCGGCAACTTCCGCTTCGAGTGCTCGTTCTACACCTGGATCTATCGCATCGTCACCAACCTGTGCCTCGACCTGCTGCGTAAACGGCAGGTGCGCAAGGAAGACTCAGGCGTCACCACCGACTCCGAAGGCGGTACCTACGATCTGCTCAGTCAGGTGGCCGACCAGCGATCCGGCGCCAGTCCCGAGCGCGACTTGATGCGGCGCGAGTTGGGCGCGCGAATTGCCAAGGCCCTGAACAAGCTGACCCCGCGCGAGCGTATGGTCTTCGAGATGAAGCATTATCAGGGGCTGCGGCTGCGGACCATCGGCGAGATTTTGAATACGACGGAAGAGACAGCGAAAAACACGCTGTTCCGCGGCACGCAGAAGTTGCGCGCCGCACTGAAGGATATAAAGTGAGCAACTAGC
>JBEKQY010000145.1:0-9404 GCA_049519235.1 Candidatus Korobacteraceae bacterium
GGTTGCCTGGCAGCGCAAGACCGCCGAAGGTGGGCAAAGCTTGATAGAGTTTGCGTGGATGCTGCCGTTCCTGCTGTTGCTCTTCCTTGGAATCGTAGAACTGGGGCGGGCGGCTTTCATTACCATGGTGGTGAACAACGCGGCTACCGCAGGTGTCGAGTATGGTTCTCAAAACGAGGGCAAGGCATCGGATATTGTCGGCATGCAAAACTCAGCCCTATGCGACGCCAATGGCCAGAGCGCGGGCGTTTGCAACACAACTGGTATTCTCACTGCCGCGAATGTCACGGCGACTTTTGGCTGCACCTGCGATACCGGAAATGGAGGCTCCTGTGCTCCAGCATCTTGGTCCTCCTGCGCAGTTATTGGTTCCTGCGAAGGTGGTGTAATGGTACAGTGCGTCCAAGTTAAAACGACCGCAACCTTCAACTCGTTGTTTAACTATCCGGGACTGCCCACAATGTTTACGGCTAATGGGAATGCAGTCATGCGGGTGCGGAAATAGCAGATCGGGCACTGTGAGATTCATGCTGCTATTGGCAATGGCTTTATGCCCTTCGGAGGAGTGATCATGGTTCGAACCGTCGGGGAAAAAAACGCAGAGGCGGGTAGCGCTCAAATAGAGTTCGCGTTCGTTGCCATAGTATTGCTCCTCTTGCTGTTCGGAATCATAGGTCTAGCTCGGGCGGCTTATTCGTATGTTTGGGTGTGCAATGCGGCACGAACGGGCACACGCTATGCGATGGTGAGGGGAGCCTGCCCTACCAATGTTAACCTCAATAACCCCTGTCCGGTCTGTAGCAGTAGCCCCCTCCCCTGCTCAGCCTATCTAAGTGACATTGAGAGTTATATCCAAACTAATGCAACGTTAATTGACTGGCCTAACGTCACCGTGGATGCCAAATGTTTCGCAAGCGACACCGTAGCAGGAATTCCGCCCTGTGCACCTGGCACATGGGTCTGGGTCTCAGTGAAGTACGAGTTTGCATTTGTTACGCCCTTGCTTCCGCAAGCGACTTGGCAAATGAGCAGCACTTCGGAAAGGATAACCCAATACTAGAAGTGTGGCGGGTCGTTGGTCTAGCTCGTCAAAACGAAACGCCGCGGTTTTTTCGCTGCCAAACCTGGGCCCGGCCCGCCCCAATTACCTCGTTCACGCCGAACACGGTGTTTTGATTTTCCCGGCACGCAGGCAATGAATTGACTCAGAAAGAAATCGAGATCAACCCCCTGCGCAGCCGATTATATGAGATAGAATCTGTCCGCAGAGGTGTTGTCATGGCAGATATCAACGGTCGCCGCGTACTCTGGGGTGCCTTGGCCGGAGGCGTCGTCTGGACCATCTGGAGCATGGTCGTCAATCTGGCGGTACTGGTTCCGCACTACACAGTTGCCCAGCAGTCGGGCGCCATGCGAGCGCAGCCGCGCTATCCCTTCTTCGTCGGCCAGTGGATCGTGATGCTGTTCGTCCTCGCCTACATCATTGCCTGGCTCTACGCTTCCGCCCGCGCGACCCAGGGCGCCGGCCCCAAAACCGCCGCGCAGATCGGTCTTTTCGTAGGATTCGCGGCCGGCTTTCCCAGCAACTTCGCCATGGCGACGTGGGCCCCGTTTCCTCGTGTCCTTCCCCTGTGGTGGATGATGGAACTCTGGTTCGGCGCCATTCTGGCTTCGCTGGTAGCGGGTTGGCTATACCGCGATCAGTAGCCGGCAGTTGGTGACCGGTGGCCGTTGTCTCCTGCTCACAACTGACGATTCCTGGCAACTGTTCTCTCCAGCCCGAGTGCAAGGCCTGCCCGTGAGCGCCACTCGAAGGGCACTGCTCCGTACCGCATACACTAATGCCGCTCAGAATCAGAATATCTTGTACAGCATCAAGTAGGTCATCACGTTGCTTAATAGGGTGCTTTTTGAGTTTCAGCTGAGGCGCCGACGCCCGAGCTATCGCTTCCGGCGTTGGACGAGGATTTCTCCATAGAGAACGCCGATATTGCGGACGTCGGTATGGCGGACGTCGGTATGGCGGAGGTCGGTATGGCGGAGGTCGGTATGGCGGAGGTCGGTATGGCGGAGGTCGGTATGGCGGAGGTCGGTATGGCGGAGGTCGGTATGGCGGAGGTCGGTATGGCGGACGTCGGTATAGCGGACGTCGGTATAGCGGACGTCGGTATGGAGAATGTCGGTATTGAAGATGAGGTCATGGAGGATGAAGTGGAAGATGAAGTCATGGAAGATGAAGTCGTGGAAGAGGAAGTCACAGAGGATGAAGTCATAGGGGATGTCGTCATAGTGGACATCCCTCCGAGCTCCTGGGCGCGGACCGCGTGCCCGGCTGTAAGAGCGGCTGCGACTACGATAACTAGAATTGCCCTCATCGTCTCCGTCCTCCGTTAATTGAGGCCGCTTGATAACAACAAGGCCTGGGTCATTGTAATCCAAATGCGTGAAACTCAAACTTCTTTTTCGTGCCCACGTCATCGATATGATTTCAAGAATCATTAACCGGAACCCGTCCGAGGATGCCGTGTTGACGGCCATGTCGCGGCTAGGTGGGCACAATTCTGGGCACAATGCGATTCAGCAGGATTCACAGACTCAGGAAGGATTGCTCCTAACTTCCACAGCGGGAGCAAGATAGATGGCGCGCCCTGAGAGATTCGAACTCCCGACCTTCTGGTTCGTAGCCAGACGCTCTATCCAGCTGAGCTAAGGGCGCTTGTGATCAGATGCAAAGCGATTATAACAAACCGGGCGAGTGCGAGCGGGGAAACGATTGCGATTGAGTTTTTCAACAAATGGTGAAGCGGCCAGGGATCTATTCAGACCGCCGGTTTCTTCTTGAAAACCTTGACCACCTGGTCAGAACAGGGATGATAGGTTTTGGCAGCATCTCCCCAGACGTAGTTGGTGCCTCCGCAAATATCGGCAATTCCCGCTAACTCATATTCGCTGGGCAGGTAGCTATCGATCCAGTCAAAGATGAGCTTCTGCGAACCGGGTAGTCTGCCGAAGGACGGGGCAACGTTGACCAATACCACGTACTCCGGCTGGGCGGCTTCGATCTCGCGCACCATCTGCTGCTGCATTTCGGCCGCATAGGGCTGCTCTTCCATGAGCCCGTAGGTGTAAATATATCCGGTTGCCGAACGCCGGTCGGCGTAGAAATAGATCTCCGGTTCCGATCCCAGGACAGCAATGCGAGCGTTCTTGGCAGTATGGTTTTTTATGTAATAGGCGACTTCGTCCGCCTCCAGAAATGGATTTGAGCCATAGATCATGCGCGAGGCGGTAAAGGCGTCCGATTTGAACAGATATTTACGTTGCACGTAGAGCGAACTGGCAAATGCGGCGATGAAAACAACCAGCGGCAGGAATGCCCAGACCCGGGCGCGCAGACGTTGTTTCAGACTGGTGGTCGCGCAACCCACGGCCACCCCCGCCAACAGTGCGATGGCAGGCAATAGCAGTATGAAATAGTGCTGCCGGAAATACAGTCCGGGACAGACGGCGGCAGCCGAGCACAGAAAGAAAGTCACCAGAAAGAAGCTTTGACTGCGGGCCGCGCGGTTCCACACCATCGCGCTGACGCCAACGGCAGCTAACAGCCAGATCATCAGTGCGGGCAGAACGACCTTGGGAAGAATCAGCCGTAAGGTATCCAAGCCTTCGCGAATCCCGATGGTGGTGGCGTATTGCCGGGCGTAGAGGAATGTCCAAAACCAGAAATTGCCGAATGCGCCCGCCAGAGCCAGCAGCAGGCAGGTGATAGCGAACGGCAAGACAACCCCGCAGGCGTATAGCCCGGCCTTCCTCCAGAATTCGCGGCGCTGGTGCAGCCATGTTTGCCGCTCGGCCTTGACCAGATACAGGCCGCCAAAAACGGCAAACATAATTCCCGGCTGCTTCATCAGAAACGCCAAGCCAAGAAACAGTCCACTGCAAAAATACAGCCATGTTCGTCCGCCTTCAGCCGCCTTTAACAGCAGCAGGACACCAGTTACGGCAGCCAATACTACGAAGTGGGTTGCGTGTCCCGCCAGGCCAATGACTGACGGACTGGTGGAAAGCAGGGCGTAGCTGGAACCGGCCACCAGTCCGGTCAGCGCTCCAAAGAGCCGCTTGCCCAGCAGGAAGATGAGAAAGGTGGTTGCGGCATTCACCACCAACAGCCCGAGGTGGATGCCCCGTGCAGTTTGCCCGAACACCAGAAGGATGGCAGCGTATGCCGCGAAGGTGCCGGGAAGCTTCATGCTGTACATGAGCGTGTAGGGCGGTATGCCGTGCAGCATGAGCTGTCCGGCGTAGGCATATTCGCCTTCATCCCGTTCCAGAGGAACGTAACGGAAATGCCAGCGAATCAGGCTGAAGAAAACAATCACCAGAAGCAATGGCAGGTAATACCGTAAGGAGCTCCGCATTGTGGGATTCCAGGGGATCAGCCATGTTACGACATTGTGCGACGCAAATGCGAAGGCCTGGGTTCTACCTCACCGGTGCTTTGCCGGTTGCCGACACTGGCACCTGCTCGACGATTTCGATGCCGAAGCCTTCGAGTCCGGCGACCTTGCGAGGATGGTTGGTCAAAATGCGGATGCGCTTGAGGTTCAAATCGGAAAGGATCTGCGCGCCGATGCCGATCTCGCGTTGCGTCTTGCGCTGGCTTTCGGGCAGAGTGGGCAGGCGCTGCTCGTGGTGGAACTGGATGGTCATGCGCTCGCCCAGGCGTTCGACGGAATAGCCCTTCGACGTCGAGTGCAGATAAATCAGCGCGCCGCGGCCCTCCTCGGCGATGCGCTGCATGGCAGCGTCGATCACGTTGCGACAGTCGCACCAACTGGCGCCGAAGACATCGCCCATCAGGCAGTGCGAATGCATGCGCACCAGCACCGGCTCGTCGCCGGCGTTCTCGACGTCGCCCTTGACCAGCGCGATGTGCGAGTCGCCGTTGATCTCCGACTCGTAGGCGATCATGCGGAACTCGCCGTAAGCGGTGGGCACAATGGCTTCGGCCAGCCGCTGCACGTAGCGCTCGTGCGCCATGCGATAGCGGATCAACTCGGCGACGGTGAGCATTTTCAGATTATGCTGGCGGCAGAAGCCGGTGAGCTCAGGCACGCGCGCCATGGTCCCGTCGTCGCTCATGATCTCGCAGATGACGCCTGCGGGAACCATGCCTGCCAGCCGCGCCAGATCGACGGAAGCTTCGGTCTGGCCAGCGCGGACCAGCACGCCGCCCTTGCGCGCGCGCAGCGGGAAGACGTGTCCGGGACGGGCCAGATGGTTGGGACGCGTGGCGGGATCGATGGCGACCTGAATGGTGTGGGCGCGATCGTAAGCCGAGATGCCGGTCGAGACGCCCTCCTTGGCGTCGATGGACTCGGTGAACGCGGTGCCGAAGTTGGAGGTGTTCTCCGCCGACATCTGCCCGAGACGAAGATATTCCAGCCGCTCCTCGGTCATGGCAAGACAGACCAGCCCACGTCCGTACTTGGCCATGAAGTTGATGGCTTCGGGCGTGACCTTCTCGGCGGCCATGGTGAGGTCGCCTTCGTTCTCGCGGTCCTCATCGTCGATGACCACGATCATGCGGCCGGCGCGGATTTCTTCCAGCGCGGTCTCAACATCGCAGAAGGGAGCTTGCGGGGACATGGCGTCTGAGTAGGATTTTAGCAGGGAAGCCGATTCTCGCTCTTCGCTATTCGCCTTCCGCTGTTCGCCAAACAAGTCGCTAGGAGCGAAGGTGGGCAAGCGAGAAGCAAAAAACAGCAGGTTCCTCCACTCGGGCTGAAGCCCTCGGTCGGGATGACACGGTGGAAGGTGAATTAGAAGAGCGAAGAGCGAGAAGCAGGTTCCTCGACTACGCACGAGCAAACAGGAGCGCTAAAGCGAAGACGAACGGCAAAGAGCTAAAAGCGGAGAGCGAAGAGCGACTCCCAACAGAAAAGGGCCGCACACAGCGGCCCTGATCGGAGAGCTGGGGGTTTTAGAGCGTGGACTCGATCTCGAAGCCCCAAGCTTCCAGCAGCGGCTCGGGAATGTACTTCGAGTTCTTGTTCTTGCGCGCCCATTCGCGCAGCCGGGTGGAGCGAATGTACTGGTCCGGCTGTAGTTTGAATTCCTTCACCACCTGCTCAAATTCGGTGATGGTCGGGACGACCGGGCCAATAGGCTCGGGTTTGCCCCAATTAGGATTGCCACGTCGTTTTGCCATGTTTGAGTTGCGTCCTCTTCGAAGAGATATGTTGTGGGGATGATCGATTTGTCCCCAGTGATGCTCTGGCCCGGTCTAACTAATTGGATTCAATAAACTTCACCAGCGATTCACGTGCGTACCGCCGGGACCTGTTCCGAGAGCCGACCATGAGGGAAGGACGTCTAAGTGAGCCAAAGGAACTAAACACTATAGCCCGGTTTTTCCCTTAGTTCAAGCTAAAATCTCCCATTCGCGCAGCAGGGCACCCAAAGTGGTATTTCGCCTACAAAGTTACTATCCCCCATAGAATCAGACGCTTGGATTGGGAAGAAGGTGAGCAAGGTCAGAACCCTGACAACCAATGGGCAGTGGGCTAATCACCGGGTCGCGCCGCGAGGCTGTGGAAAACTGTATTGCGATGAGCGCCCTCGGATCAATCTTCACCCAGAACAAACAGCGCCATGTCCTCCTAACAAGCCAGGACGTGGCGCCGTCGAATTAAATCCGGCTACTGCAACTTCCTACTGAATTCCGATCTGATAGTTCTGGGAGGCAATACCGTTCACAATCACCTGAAGGTTGGCTCCGCCGGTTTCCATGCTCGCCGGAATGTCCATGTGGGTGAACGAAGGACCGTGGTATCCCACGGCCATGGTGTTGTGGCCATGCGTCCTGGCGTAGTACACATTTCCGGAAGAAATGTTGGTGAGACGCACGATAGGATAGTTGGTGGCGTCCTGGAAGTCGTCGCCATAAGCGTTGTTCTGCGACACGCCATTGAAGTTGGAGCCATTCAACAGATAGGTATCGCCACGAGTGTATACAGTGTTGGTCAGCAGTACTGTCGGAGTCCAGCCAGTATAGGTGCTGCCGGTGGAGGTAAACAGTTCGACGTCATTGCTGAAGTCGGTGAACAGGAGCTGTCCGGTGGGAAGCATCAGGAAGTGCCCATAGTAGGAGGAATCTTCGGGACCGTTGGGCGGACCAGAGATCGCGGTCAAGGTGCTTCCATTCCACTCCAGGAAGGTGGCTGGGGTGTTGAAGATCCCCGGACTGGTCATTAGCAATTCTTTGCCATTGACTTCCAGAGCTGCCGGACCATCCGCGATATCCAGGTCATCCGGGAAATCCGGAGCCTCGGTCCAGGAGTTACTGCTCACGGTGTAAATTCCGTTGTGGCCGGCAGCGCAGCTATTTGCGCCGGCCTGAAAAACCGTGCCGTTAGGCAGCAGCACGGCCGGACCCAACTCATAGGAGGCGCTGCCCTCGCCGCCGCAGTCGGCCGCGGAATCCCAATACTGCTCGGGCGTGCTCCCCTGGCTCGTCCAGGCGCCGGTGTTCGGGTTGTAGGTTTCCCAGTTCTTGCCGGCCGAATTGTACTGGAAAACATAGGCATCGACATCGATCAAGTCGCCGCCGGGCAGTAAGGTTATGCCTTCCTCATCGTAAATGTCGAACTTGCCGGAACCGGTCGCGGTCCAGGTCAAGGTTGACGGATTGAGGAGAGCCGCCGATGGGGGGGTGACGCAACAAGAGCCCACCATCCAGGTTCCGCTCTGCAGGACAGCGCTGGAAGCGTCACCAATCTGCGACCAGCCACTGGGGGGACTAACCGATGTCCAGGTGTTGGCAACTGGATCGTAGATGGCTCCTTTGTTGGTCCAGTCCGCGCCGCCATTGTTGTATTCTCCGCCTTCCACGGCGTAGCGGCCATCCGGCAATACCGCAGAGGCGAAATACAGCGGCCCGTAGCCGGAGGGCATGGTGGCAACTTGGGTCCATGTTCCATTCGCGTAACTACCACTGATATTCGGGCACAGGGTCCACCAGTTTCCCCACGTCCCAGCGTTACCGCTTTCGTCGTGAATCAGGACGCAACCATTCGTCAGCAGGGCCATGGCGCCGGCGCCGATGTTTGGCGCATTTTGTACAGGTGTCCACTGGGACTGCGCGCTGGCACCACTCACTGCTACCACCGCGACCAAGGCAATTCCGAGCATTCGCAAAAGCTTCATAGTTCTCCTCAATTTTTGAAATCTTGTCTGAAGGAAGGTGTAGATGCAGACCGTCGGCATCCCCCACAGGGTGCCAGGGTTGTACATCTCGACTCAGCAACAGCTTGAGAAATCTACTCTGAATCGCTACATAAAGTCAATCATTCGCGCGAAATACTAGCGTAGCTAGTTTTATCCAAATCAAAAAGTTCCAATCCGATAAACAGGGCGCCTCGCCACAATAAGCACTAAGAAGGCGGGGCCGGCGCTCCTGAAGAACTAAACGCCTGATTATGTTCTAGCGCTTGCCACGAAAAGCGCCGCCAGCAGAGTTGACAAAAATTTTACAAACAAGAAGCCGGGCGGCGTCCGAGGCGGTGGCGAACATGGGAGGCCGGACTTCACAAATATAGTACCTTTGCAGTACTATATATAATCCAATGTAAGTGGGAGAGCGCAAAACATGATCCGGCTCGCCAAACTCACCGATTACGGCTTGGTGCTGATGACCATCATTGCCCGCGGCCATGGCGCGCCGGTGCACACCGCGCGCGACTTGGCGGCCGAGTCGCGTTTGCCGTTGCCGACCGTGAGCAAGCTGTTGAAGCAGCTTCTGCAAAGCGGGTTGCTGACCTCACATCGCGGTATCAAGGGTGGGTACAGCCTGGCAAAAGAGCCGGCCGAGATTTCGCTGGCGGAAGTGATCACGTCGATAGAGGGGCCGATCGCGCTGACCGAGTGCAGCACCGATATCTCCGGCCTGTGCGATCTGGAGCGCTCCTGCCCCATCAAGCGCAATCAGCGCATTGTCAGCCAAGTGGTGCGCGGCGCGCTGGAGAAGGTAACACTTTCCGATTTGATTCGACCTTTGCAGTTGACCGCGATCAAAGGTGCAGATGGCAAGCTGGTGACGAGTATTGGTTTTTCGAGTGGGAGAGTTCAATGAGTTCAAACGTTAACGCAATTCGAGATCTGGCGGAGCGCGAGTACAAGTGGGGATTCGTCACCGATATTGAGGAGGAGCGCGTCCCCAAAGGGCTGAATGAAGATACGATTCGCCTGATCTCGGCCAAGAAGAACGAGCCTGATTTCATGCTGCAATGGCGGTTGAAGGCCTATCGCTATTGGGCCGCGCAGGAGCAAAAGCAGGCCGAGCCCAAGTGGGCCAACATCAAGTATCCGCCGATCGACTATCAGGGGATCACGTATTATTCGGC
>JBEKQY010000146.1:0-10703 GCA_049519235.1 Candidatus Korobacteraceae bacterium
AGATACAGAGCCGCATCGCATCCATGTCGGCAAGAGTACGGGCCCGGCCATCGTTGCGGGCGACAAAATCGGCAGCGTCCTCGGGCGGACGCAGAAAGGGTTGCAGCTCCTTCGCGGTGTCATCGTTGAAGCGCAGATAGCCCGACGAAAACTTTTCCTCCAGCACGCCGGCATTGATGAAGAGCCCCAGCGAAGCACGCTCCATGCGATCGGGCGGCCGTACCAGCACTTCTCCGTCGCCTTCGAAGTAAGCGCCGGTGACGTGGCCGTCGACGGACTGGGTGAAAGCGATGGTCCCATCGTTGAGCCAGATATGCACGTCCTCGCGGTCGATTGCCGCTTCGCGGACCTGGAACACACGTTGCGGGTCGAGTCCCACGCCGCGCAGAGCGTGATAAAGCGGCAGGACGAGGCCTGAATTGACGCTGCCCGCTGCGGTCTGCGGCGGCGCTGGCGGAGACACAAGCGCAGCGCGTTGTTGCGCCACTGCGCTTGCACAATGCAAAAGCAGGAGCACAAGGGCAAGGGCGACCGAGATGGCCCGAGGTTTCATAGGCTGTCTCAAGGATGCTACGGAAGACGTGTAGTTGTCATCTCGAGTAGGATGGGCCGCAATCCGGCTGGTTTCAGTCGGGGACCGAACCAGAGGTGGTATTTTCGGCGAGGACCAATTTCTCTTCCAA
This sequence comes from Candidatus Korobacteraceae bacterium, assembly GCA_049519235.1. Lineage (GTDB taxonomy): Bacteria > Acidobacteriota > Terriglobia > Terriglobales > Acidobacteriaceae > Bog-257. The sequence continues at coordinate 684 of JBEKQY010000146.1, forward strand.
TTCCGCGACGTGTTCCATCAGGTAATGATCGTAGCCTTTGAAGTTGCGCAGGCGATAGAGAAATTCTCCCAACAGCAACAACCGGCAACAAACCACCACGATAAAAACCAGGGCCAGAGAGATGTCGAGATTGGCGTGGAAACTGGTGTAAACCTCTGCATCCCCTCCGGCACGGATGGCGGAACGGATGGATACCACTTCCAGGAAAATTCCTCCCAGGAACAATCCCATCAGCAGCAAGATAAAGACGAAGGAGCGAGCCACGTACACCAGCGTGGCGAATGCGTTGTTGTGACATTCGCACAGATTGAAGAGCTTCGAGTTCACCGAAAGTAGCCGCGCCTTCAGGATCCAGGTGCCCGGCCGTTGCGGCGGCAAGGAAAGAAAGTGCCGCACGGTGTCGGCATAGAGTGCCACCAGACCGCTGAAGAGCACGACTAGGATCTCCAGGTAAAGAGCGTGGTTATGCAGCCAATATTGCAACGAATTAAGCATCTGGCCGCAATATAACACGAAATCATGCCACTGAGCGGGGACGTCCGAGCGGCGGGGCGGACTTGGTACACCTCTGGGGGCCGTCCTTGTCACTCGCTCAGGCGACGTGAATGGCTAAATCACGACTGGCTGACAGCCTTTCTTGTGAAGCTAGGAATGGTCGCCGATCCCAGCCTTCCGAAAGATGGGCAGTAGCAGCATCGCGAGGACGTAGGCGATGGCACCGCAGGCGAGAGTTGCCGTCAATCCGAACTGGATGGCAATGACGATCGCCAGCACCGAGCCCAGTACGCTGGAAGCGGCATTCATCGCCCATGCCCACTCCACTGCGCCGTGCCTGGCTTGGGTTTCACTGCCTTCCCCGGACGAGAGCGCACGCAAACCGCTGGGAAAAGGCATTCCCATCGCGAAGCCGAGCGGAATCAGCAGCAGCGCGCTGATCAGCAGCTTGGCCGCGAACGCAACGCCAATCAGCGCTTCCAGCAGGCGCGGCAGAACGAAAACGTAGGTCATTAACCCAACCACGATAAACGCCAGCGCCAGGAAGACACGCGTAGGCTCGCCGAACCAGCGGCGCGAAATCAGGCTGCCCGCTCCGCTGGAGAGCAGCATCAGGAAGACCACGACGGTGAGCGCATATGTGGGATATCCCAGGAAGAGCACGAAGCGCTGGATAAAGGCGATCTCGACCATGATGTAGCCGAGGCCGATGGCGATAAAGTACAGCACGCCAAGGCTGCGTCCCCTACCCCACCGCGTCAACAGCGGACGCCCACCCCGCCAAGCGCAAAACCAGCGCTCGTCGGGGGCCCCGGGGCGCGCTGGGGACTCCGGTCCCGAGCGGGTTTCGGGCGAGAGCGCCAGGGGGAGCACCAGGAAGAAGAGCACCGCCGCGATGGACACCAGCAGCACAATGCCCAGGATCGCGATGCCCAGGTTGACTTTCCAGTCGATGCCGCCCTGGTCGGTGCCCCGGAACACCTGCTCCGGCTTGAGCGTGAAGAAGAAGAACGGCGCATTGTCGGTGACCGGGGAGACGTTATACGCATACGACTTGGAGAAGGCCAGCGCGTCCTGGCCGAGAATTAGTTGCGCGAACGCCGGATGCGCCATTCCTGGCCGGTCCGCGGTTGCCGGCAGATAAAGCACGTGCAGGTTCAGGTTAGCATCGCGCCCGTCAACGCCCTGAATGTGATCGAGCACCGTACGCTGCTCCTCCAGCGTAAACGGCGACTTCTTGGCCAGCACCACCACTGGCCTGCCATCCGTATCTAAAGGCCCATTGCTGACCACGATGAAGTTGTCCGCGGTGTTCTCGACGCCCATCTCATGCAAGGCTTGCATGGCTTGCGAGACAACGCGCAGGGCCTCGCGTGGCTGGGCAAACTCCCAGCGCGTGATGGCGATCATGCCATCGGGCTTCAAATGCTGGAAGTACTCGCGAAAGGCCTCGACGGTGTAAAGGTTGTTTTCGCTCAGCGCGAAGGCGCCGGCGGCAGTTGAGGCCCAGGTGTCCACCAGAGTCATCTCCACCACGTCGTAGCGGTCGCGGCTGTTGCGGACGAAGGAGCGGCCATCGCTGACGTGCATGTGCACCTCAGGAATCTGATAGAGGTGATAGGTATAGTCGGCGAAGCGGTCGCGCATGATGTCGTTGGCGATGATGGGATTGATCTCGATGCCGGTGACGTTGGTGCTGCCGTTGGCCACGGCGCGCAGCACGTCCACACCGCCGCCGGGACCGATGATGGCGAAGTCGCCGCGCGGCCGCAGCACGTTGGCCAGCGAGGCCGGGGCCGACATCAGGTTGTGGCGATAGTCGTCGCTCCAATGATGCGGGTCGGTATTCATCAGAAAAGTCTGGGCATCGGCATCGATCACGATTGCCTTGGCCAGTCCCTGATCGTCGACTTCGACGCGGGAGATCGCATTCCAGCGAGCGTAGATCGGTACTATGCGCTTCATGCCCTTGGCGTAAACCACGTCGATGACCCGGTTGCGGAAGTTGGCGGCAATCAGCGCCAGCAAGACGAGGGCGAGACATGCGCGGACGAGACGTTTGTCCGGCGCGGCCCACGCCACACCGGCCAAAGCGACGGCCAGGGCGGCGAACAGAATGGTGTTCGGTCCGCCGATGAAGTTCAGCAGCGGCACCAGCGCCAGACAGGCCAGCGAGCCGCCCAGCAAGTCCGCTCCATAGAGCTGCGTGATGCGCTCCGGATGCCGCGCGAAGATCATGGAGAACAGCAGTCCGGTAACGAAAAACGGCACTGCCGAGGCGAGATAGAGCGCGGTCAGCCGCCAGAAGTTTGGCCAGTTAAGGTGGAGCGATACCGCGGTGTGCACAACCAGCTCCAGCACGGCAAAGATAACGACCGCATTCGCCGCGCAGAGCACAGCGCCGAGCTGGTTGATGGACCAGCGCGACAGCCACTGGTGGCGCAGGCTGGCGAATACTGCGCCAGCTCCGAGGCCAAGCAGCGCAATCGAAATTGCCAGAAACGCGAAGTGGTAGAAGAGCACTACCGAGAACAGCCGAGTGAGCCCCAGTTCCAGAAGTAGCGCGGCAAAGCTCATGAGAGCCACTGCAAGGGGAGTGCTCCAGGAATAACTCTTGGCAGCGGAGCGAGCGGGGATAAGAGTTTCGGTTGTAGTCATCATGAAGAGTTGAGATTACTACGAGCGGCAAGAGAGCGGCAGGACGAAACGATTTTGGGAGATGTGCAATTTGGGCCGGAAGATAATCATAGCTCAGCGGCGCGCGCGGGTGTATGCTTCGGGAATTGCGGCTGACGAACCTGGGCGGACAGACTATACGCGTCGCAAAGGAGTCGCACCTATGGGCGGGCGGAAAGTTTTCTTGGCGCTTTTTAGCGCAGGTGTTCTGGCGATCCTGGTGTCCACGCCGGCTTTTGGTCAGGAGACCCTGTATGACAACGGCCCGGATGGGGATAATGGCTACTATCACGTGAACTACGGATCGGTGGTAGTGAATTCCTTCATGCTTTCGGATGCAGCCACGATTACCAACACGGTGCTTACGATTTACGATGTGGACGATCGCAACGCGCCGGAATATTTGGAGTGGGCAATCACCACCGAGCCATTCGGCGGGACTGTGAAAGGGAGCGGATTTGTCAGCTTGTCCCGATTGCAGCCGCCATACCTCACAAGGTTTCTATTCTTCGCCTGGAAAGTGGGCTTTGCCATCCCCAACCTTGCGCTTCCAGCGGGAACATATTATCTCCAGATCCAGGATGTAGTGACCACCTGGGGTACGTGGGCGTTCTGGGCGGAGAGCGCCGGCGGCAGCTCTACAGGATATTACGAGGCCATTGCGGAGAACGCAGTGGGTGGCAGTATCGGTGCCAGCATCTCACCGGTGCCGTCGGAGTCGTTCTACGTAGAGGGCCAATGGACGCCGCAACGGGCCTACTAGGTCATCTCAGCAGGGAAGATCTCCAAGCGCACTTTTCAACGGTAACAATCCTGGCCTGGTTAATGATGCAGTGCGCCTGCCGGGCGGCCAGGCACGTTGCATCTTCGGGAACCTTTTTTTATCCTGCTCGTATAAGTCTGTGGGAGGTGGTATGTACTGCAACTACTGCGGGAAGGTGATTCAGGACGACGCCAATCTCTGCGCCTATTGCGGCACGCGAGTGGGCTCGGTCGCCGGCCGGCGCAAGCTGATGCGCTCGCGCGGTGATCGCAAAATTGCCGGCGTCTGCGCCGGTTTCGCCGAGTACTTTGACCTGGATGTCACTGTGGTCCGTGTGGTTTGGCTGATCGTGGCCCTTTTTGGCGGTGGCGGAGTACTGGCCTACATCATTGCGTGGATCGTGATGCCGGAGGAGCCGGCATACGTTCCCGCCGCACCGCCCGCAAGCACACCACAACCTTACCAGGGCTCGTAATCATCGTGAACGGGTGAAACACGCAATCGAACCTGCTGGTGCCGCCGGTTAAAGCCCGGCTCAGAATTGTTTCTATGCGCATGACGCGGCCCTAAAGGGCCGCTCTTCCACCCTGCCGGACTCGATGCCCACACTTCGCAGCTCCGATGCCCAACTCTTCTATGAAGTCGCGGGCAATGGTCCTGATGTTGTCTTGCTGCATCCGTTTCCGCTGAACCATAGCTTCTGGAGACCGGTTGCCCAACGACTTAGCACACGATACCGGCTGATCATGCCCGACCTGCGGGCGCACGGCGACTCCGAGTTGGGCGAGGGCCCGGCGACGATGGAGAAGCTGGCCGCCGATCTCGTCGCGCTTTGCCGCGAAGAGCGGATCACGAAGGGATTTTTTGTCGGCGTTTCCATCGGCGGATATGCGCTGTTCGAGTTTTGGCGGCGATACCGCGAACATGTGGCAGCCCTGGTTCTCGCCAACACGCGTGCGACAGCCGAAACACCCGAAAGCCGGGCGAATCGTTTGGCCGTCGCGGACAAGATCCTGCGCGAAGGCACTGCCGGTTTCATCGAGGAGATGCTGCCCAAGCTGCTCTCTCCGGTGACGGTCAGCAATCGTCCGGACATCGTGGATGCGGCGCGCCACATGATGCAGAAAATGTCGCCACAGGACATCGCCGGTGTGCAGCAGGGCATGGCCGATCGTCCGGACTCGATTCCCACGCTCAAGACGATTCGTGTTTCCACGCTCATCATCGTCGGAGAAGACGAGGCGATGGCCGAAGCCGAGCTGATGCGGCAGCAAATTTCCGGCAGCCGGTTGCAAGTGATTCCGCGCGCCGGGCACTATGCCGCGCTGGAGCAGCCGGAAGAATTCGCGCGCCTGCTGCGGAATTTCTTCGAAGGGTTGCCGCGGCAGTAAGTCTTCCGTGTGACCGCCGTCACCATGCGCTAATGTCCGCTTCGGTAGAATGATTCTGTCATGCTGGACACCTTCCTCGTACCTGCAAACACCGTCGTCACCGCTAAGGGTGACAGCGAGCCGCTCGACATCAGCGAAGCTGCCAATCGCGTTTTTCTGCTCACGCTCTCCATCTCTTCCGTTGTGGAGCAGGAAGCCATCGAGGTCAGCCTGTTCACCTCAGCCGATGGCACGACGTGGGACGCGAAGCCGGTGGCGTCGCTACCGCAGAAATTCTACCTGGGCGAGTATCCGCTGCTGGTGGATTTGTTGCTGGCGCCGAACGCGAAATTTGTTCGTGGGCATTGGGAGCTCGGCCGCTGGGGTCGCGGTCCAACCACGCCGAAGTTCGAAATCGCCCTGCGTTTGCGGGAAGTCTCCAAAGAAGCGCTACAGGAAGCCCAGGCCGAAGCCAACACCCGCCGCTAGTACAAATTGGCCCTTGGGAAAGGCACTTCCTGGAGTGGCCTGGAAAACAAAAGGACGCTTTGGGGAAGCGTCCTTTCATCGGCGCAGCGCTGAGCGATACACGCTCGGAAGCACCACAAAGCGGTTACGCGGCCTTGGGACCGGAATAGGCAGGCACGGCGCCGGGACCCTTCGCACGCTGCGGCTCAACCAGCTTCATCTCATTCCAGTCGTAAGGGAATTCCTGTCCGCAATCCAGGCATACCACGTAGGTTCCTGTAACCGACGCCGCTGGGCTGCGGCGCAGATCGCCCCTCACCGTTATGGGGAAGCTGCAACGTTTGTGAGAACAACCGAAAACCCTGTCCAACAGGCTCATAAGCCACCTCCTCACTGCCAGCCGCTGACGACCCCTCGTCAACCTGCCCAGGCTGGCCCCGAAGCCTGGTCATGCGCTTTCATAAGCGGAAACCTGGCTGTCAGTTAATTGGATTCGGAGTAACGGGAAAAGGTTTCGTCTCACCACTCGTCTGCCATTCGTCAATCTGCAACAGCTATAATCAACTTGCTTTGTCCCGCTTTCCATCCCGAGCCTTTCATAGTCTGGGTCTGGCCATTGTTCTGGCCTCCATAGTCGCTTTGCTCTGCCGGAATGCCGCTGGCCAGTCTTTCCCCGGCACGCAGACCATCATGGTTATGCCCTTCGAGAACCAGTCGAGCGCTCCTGGACTGGAGTGGATTGGAGAAGCCTTCCCTGAGGTCCTGTCTCAACACATGGCTTCTTCGCAGCTTTATGTCATCCGTCGCGACGACCGCATTCACGCCTTCGACCAATCGGGCATTCCGCAGGCCGTGCTGCCCTCGCGGGCGACGATCTATCGCATCGCCGAACAGATGGACGCGGATTATGTCGTCATGGGCAGCTACACCTTCGACGGCAACATCTTTACCGCCCACGCTCAACTGCTCGACATGAAGAAGCTGCACCTCTATCCGCCGGTGGACAGCAGCGGCCCGCTCACCGATCTGATCGACTTACAAATCATGCTGGCCTGGGAGCTGTTGCAGCAGATGCCCGTGCGTCCTGCAATGACGCGCGATCAGTTTTTGAAGGCCTTTCCCCCCATCCGTCTGGATGCCTTCGAGAACTACATTCGTGGAACTCTGGCCACTGGTTACCAGCAGCGGATCCACTACTTGCACGATGCGGTAAAACTCAATCCCAACTACACGCTGGCCATGCTCCAGTTGGGCAAGACGTATTTCGACAATCATGAATATGAGTCGGCCTCGGTGTGGTTTGCCCGTATTCCGAAAGCCGATCCCGTCACTGGCGAAGCCACCTTCCTGCTAGGGATGTCCGAGTTTTATCGTGGCAACTTCGACAAGGCTTTTGCCGCATTCAACTACCTGTCGACCCGGGTGCCACTGACTGAGATCTACAACAACATGGGGGTGGTGGAGGCCCGGCGTGGCCGTCGCGCTCCCGCCGTCGAGTACTTCTCAAAAGCCGCCAATGCCGACCCTAACGATGCCGATTACCGCTTCAACCTGGCGGTCGCGCTCTTCAAGAATGGGGACAGCGCGGCGGCGAGTCGGCAGTTGAAGGATGAGCTGCAGCAACGCCCAACCGACGGCGAGGCCAAGACGCTGCTGGAAATGATCAATCGCGGAGTGCCGCCTCCGCCAGCGCAATCTGCGGTCGCCGGTGCAGGCAATGCGTTGTTGCCGCCGAACCAGCTTCATCTTCCTATGGAGCGGATCAAGCGCAGCTATGACGAGGCTTCCTATCGGCAGCTTGAAATGCAGATCCACAATTTTGCGGAAGCGCGCCTGGCAACCATGGATGGCAATACGCAGGCCAAATATCACGTGGAACGCGGCCGGGAATTGCTGGCGCAGAACATGCCGGACCAGGCGGAGGCTGAGTTCCGCAGCGCCATCAGTGCTGACTCCAGCAACGAAGTGGCGCACGCGCAGTTGGCGCTGCTGCTGGAGAAAAAGGGCGACGTGACCGGGGCGCGCGCCGAAGCGCAGACGTCGGTTCGTCTGAAACCGAATGTCGACGGCCTGCTGGTGCTCGTGCGGCTAGATCTGAAGCAGGACCAGGTGCAATCAGCGGCCGGCGAAGTGGATCGCGCGCTGGCGCTGGAGCCGAGCAACGCCGCGGCGCTGGCGCTAAAACGCGATATCGCTGCGCGGCAAACAGGTGCACAATAGAAGTTGGGCCACCGAGGCCCTGCATTGCCCGCATCAGGTATAGGCAGCCAATGAGACGCCCCCTAATCGCGATGTTACTGCTCATGGTCTTACCGTTGGCAATAGCACAACAGCGAAGGGAACTAGATGTCGCCACTTTGGGCAATGTTCTTTACTGTTTGCAGTCTAAGGTTGCTTCCGATGCGCCACCTCATTTTTCAGAACATTCCTTCAAATTGAGATATTTAGTTGGTCAACAGAAGGAAGCCCCTAAGGAAGAGAGACTGCAACTCGTAGTGTACGCACCATCTGAGAACAAGGCGACACTTTACGAAACTTACTTCGAGGATGTAGATCATCGGCCTAGCATTTATATCGGCGAAATCGGCACCTTAAGGAAAGAGGGCAATGCGATGGTCCCTGAGGAAATTTGGGGTGGCGTGGGTACGTATTACGACGTAAAGCGCATGCTGAAGAGATTGTCCTCACAGCCCGCTGTTATGGTTCCCGATGAAGAAGTGAAAGACGGGCAACGTAACTGTGTGCTGCAACGATAGGCGCAAAATAGAGGTCGGGAGCGTCGCGTGCTTAGGTCGCCCGGCAGGAGGGCCCAATGTCGAAGATCCGAACTGTAATCACCTGTTGTGTCGCGTGGACGACACCATCCAGCCCATCAGCGCCGAATACGTTGAGCGCGCCATCGAGCACGCGCGCCAGACCAATGCCGACGCGGTGGTGATTGAGCTGAGCACCCCCGGCGGTCTGGTCGACTCCACCCGCGAGATCATCCAGAAAATTCTCGCCTCGCCCGTGCCGGTCATCGTCTACGTAGCGCCCAGCGGCGCCAATGCGGCTTCGGCGGGGTTCTTTATTCTCGAGTCGGCGGATGTGGCTGCGATGGCGCCAGGCACCAACACCGGCGCGGCGCATCCGGTCACGCTTGGCGGCGAGAAGATGGATGACGTCATGAAGACCAAGGTGGAGAACGACTCTGCCGCCTTCATGCGCTCGTTTGTGGGACCGCGCGGACGCAATGTGCAACTGGCGGAGAGCGCGGTCCGCGAGTCGAAATCGTGGACCGATCAGGAAGCGCTGCAGCAGCACCTGATCGACATGGTCGCCAAGGACCAGGATGATCTATTTCGTCAGATCCAAGGCCGCACGGTGAAGCGGTTCGATGGCAAGCAGGTGAAGCTGGACCTCGTTGGCGCCAAGGTTGACGAGATGCCGATGACGCTGCGGCAACAAATTCTCGACTTCCTGCTGGATCCCAACATTGCCTTCATTGTGCTGGCGGTGGGCGCGCTGGCGCTGTACGCAGAATTCAATCATCCTGGAGCGATTGTGCCCGGCGTGGTGGGAGTCATCTTCATTCTGCTGGCGCTGTTCGCGCTCAACCTGCTGCCCACGCGCTATGCGTCGTTCACGCTCATCATGGCGGCGTTCGTGCTGTTTGTGCTGGAGGCGAAGTTTGGGACCCATGGAGTGCTCGGCCTTGGCGGCATCGCGTGCCTGACCCTGGGTGGCCTGCTGCTGGTGGATGGTCCGATTCCGCAGATGCGCGTCAGCCTGTGGACTGCGCTAGGCGTCAGCGTGCCCATCGGAGCAATCACGGTTTTCCTGATGACCATCGCGTTGCGTGCGCGCCGTAATAAAGTTGTGACCGGATCCCAAGGCCTCATCGGCGCAGTTGGCGAAGCCCGCACCGACATCGATCCGGAAGGGAAGGTGTTCGTTCTGGGTGAACTGTGGAATGCGCACGCCCCTTCGCGCGTCGGAATTGGAGATCACGTGATCGTGCGCAAGGTCGAGGGCCTGGAGCTGGAAGTGGAGAAGAGATAAAAGACAGTGGTCAGTGGCTAGTGGTCAGTGGCCAGCGAGTCGCACTTGGCAGTGAGTCTTTTTTCGTGACCGATGGCGGCTCCTTCTTCGTGTCAGACCCGCCCGCCGTCGAAGTCGCTCTCGTCGTCCGCCGCCGCCGACTCATCAGATATCAATGTGTCGCCTCGCGGTTGATGACTGACCACTGGCCACTGGCCACTGGCCACT
>JBEKQY010000147.1:0-9300 GCA_049519235.1 Candidatus Korobacteraceae bacterium
CCCAGGGAACCCGAGGCGGAATGTTTTCCGCTAGAGCGAAGTGGCGCATTTCAAAACCACGCGGGGGAAGTGTGTCGCAAAAAACCTTGACACGACCGACGTTGTCATAGATGGGCTAGACTATGGCGTCCGCTTCGCGGACTGGCATTGTTGGCAAAACATTTTCCCAGCGCTTGGGGTGGCAGCAGCCCGCCCCAGCCAAAGGAGAGGAGAAAAGCAAGTCCCTCGACTCCGCTCGGGATGACAGAACGGGGCACCCCGAAAATCAGTTCTCAGTAGCAGTTATCAGTTGTCAGTAAGAAATAAAGATGTCCCGCCCTAGCCAAAAGCGGGCTAGAACGGGGCCCCCAGCTAATAGGTAGTGGCTCATAGCGTCCAACGCCAGAACCCTGCTTCCAGCTAATGCGAGTGACGAAGTCTGTAGAGATTCCCCAATAGGATTGGCTACCGGTTTTCCACTTGCTTCAACAGGCATTTCGCGTTTCTCACAACTTTTCCACACGCGGTATTGGGATTGCTATAGGACGACCTCTCCGCATCCGGCACACTAGTTCAACATGGCGAACCCCGGCGATTTTGCGCACAGCCTCAAGGAGCAGGCGGACATCGTCCGCATTGTGGGCGAGTACGTCAAGCTGCGCAAAAGCGGTGCGCAGAACTTCCAGGGGCTGTGTCCATTCCACCAGGAAAAGACGCCGTCGTTCTCGGTCCATGCTACGCGGCAATTCTTCCATTGCTTTGGTTGCGGAGCCTCGGGCGATGTCTTCAACTTCGTGCAGAAGATCGAGAACATCACTTTTCCTGAAGCGGTGCGGCTGGTCGCCGAGAAGCTCAAGATTCCGCTGCCCAAGATGAGCTACTCGTCGCCGGAGGAAGCGCGGGTTGCCAAGTTGCGCGGCGGGCTCATCGACATCCACGAGCGCGCCTGCACGTTCTTTCAGGAACAACTGCGGCGCCCCGACGGCGCGCACGCCCGCGAATATCTGGCGTCGCGCGGACTGACGCCCGCGCAGATGGCCGAATTTCGCATTGGCTTTGCGCCAGATCACGGCTTCGTGCTGCGCGATGCGCTGCGCAGTCAGTACGACGAGGAGCTGCTGCGCGAGTCGGGATTGTTTTCGTGGAAAGAGAAGAGTAGTGGCCAGTGGCCAGTGGTCAGTGGCCAGTCAGAAGGCAGTGGTCAGTGGCCAGTGGCTAGTGGACAGTCAGAAGGCAGTGGTCAGTGGCCAGTGGCCAGTGGCCAGTCAGAAGGCAGTGGTCAGTGGCCAGTGGCTAGTGGCCAGTCAGCAGACGCTGGCGAACACGCTTCTACCGTAGTAACTTCTCCGAAGGCGGGGGTCGCGGTCAATTCCGCACTAGCCACTAGCCACTGGCCACTGGCCACTATGTACTCCCGTTTCCGCAATCGGGTGATGTTTCCCATCGCCAATGAATCGGGAAAGGTAATTGCCTTCACCGGCCGCACGCTGTCTACCGACGAGAAGGCCGGCCCAAAGTATCTGAATTCGCCGGAGACGCCGATCTACTCCAAGTCGCGCGTGCTGTTCAATCTCGACAAAGCGAAGGAGTGGATTCGCAAGTTCGACTACGCCATTCTGGTCGAGGGCCAGATGGATTGCATCGCCGTTCATACCGCGGGATTCCACAACGTGATCGCCAGCTCGGGCACCGCGTTCACCGAGGTCCAGGCGAAACTGCTGGGACGCTTCAGCAAGAACATCGTCGTCAATTTCGATCCCGACACAGCGGGCGCAGCCGCGGCGGAACGGTCGCTGGCGCTGCTGGTGAGCGAGGATTTTCAGATCAAAGTATTGACGCTGGAGAGCGGCTTCGATCCCGATCTGTACATTCGACGCAAAGGCAAGGCGGCTTACGATGAAGCGCTGAAGCATTCGCAAAGGTACTTTGACTACCTCATCGAACGTGCGCGAACGCTGTTTCCCGCGCGCACGCCGGAAGGCAAGGTGAAGGCAGTGAATTATCTGCTGCCGCACATTCAGCGCATTCCCAGCCGCATCGTTCGCGACGAGTGGGCCAATGAAATCTCGCATCGTCTGGGAATCGATTCTGCCGTACTGCGGCAAGAACTGCGCCATGCCGCGGGATCGCGATCCGCTTCGCGAGTGAGCGCGCCGGGGCGGGGCGGCGGCTTGACCGATGCCGAGCGGGTGCTGGTTCGCGCGCTGGCCAGCCAGGAGCTTGCGCATAGTCCACTGGCCGGCCGCGAAGGGCAGGACACTGACTTTGAGCCGGCGCGGCAGGTACATTTCGCGCTCACCCGCGAGCGGCTGCATGAAGGGTCGGCGGCGGAGGGGTTGATCGATGCGCTCCTGGTCGCGCACGAGCAGGGGCTGGATCAAATGTCGCTGCCGCTGGAGGAGGCCGATCGCAGTCTGCTGGCCGCGATTTTGATGGACGAGCAGGAAGAGCTGACTCCGGAGTTGTTGGAGAGCGCGATCGGCTCGCTAAAGAAAAGAGTGCGGCAACGTGAACTGGAGCAACTTCAGCGGAAAGTGAAGGAATTGGAATCCAGCCAGGACTTGCCGTCGCGCGCACAATTGGCGCAGGAGAAGCTCCGCCTTCGACAGGCCATGCGGTCATTGCAGGATGAGGTCCCATTGTGAGCGGTGTCGATCGGGTTTATGGCGTTGTTTGAGGATGCCGCCCCTACGGGGCTCGGATGACAAATGGCAACGTTACCCAGCGCTCCTCCACCCCAAGCCGCGCAAAGGAGGCGCGGCTTGGGGACCCCGGTTTCGCGCTGGGCTAGACTATGGCGTCCGCTGCGCGGACTCGCATGGTTGGCGAAGTGGGGTCGCGGATCCGATTACGCCATGGAACTGCTGTGTCGCCGGCTTCAGCCGGCGACACTCTTCTGCGACTTTGCTGCCCGTTCCTGATTCAAAGCGAGCAGGCGCTCCAGGATTTCTGAATCGGTTAAGGTCGCTGGCCAGCCGTAGGCGTCGAAGACAGCTTCGTCGAGCTTACGATGAACCTCGGCCAGCCACGACGGGCGCTTGTTGTACAGGTTGGTGAGGGTACGATCTTTGCATTCCTGTTCCGAAGTTCCCGGCGGATTCAGCCAGGCATCGCGCTTCTCCACTAATTCGCAAGCGGCATCGGCGATTGCCTTCACTCGCAAATCGTCTTTCGGTTCCTTGCCCGGCGGCCACGGGAAAGGGAACGTCTCGAAGGTCGAGGTCGGCGTGTAGCGCGGCCTATCCTCGAGTGCCGTTCCCATGTGAAGAGCCCAAACCTCATGGATTCGAGAATGCAAAACGCCGAAGAAGTAGTCGTCGTCCCGCGCGAATATGAGGGTTTGTTGGTTACATAGCGTGCCGGAATCTATCCAAACGAAAACTCGGTGCTTAGAAACCTCTGGAGTGGCGATAAATCTGCGCTTGCCATTTAACGCCTGTCTCATGCCGGGTCGCGCTTCGGCGTACTGCCACCACCTTTCCGCATACGCCGCTCTTCGGTTGTTCGACCGCACCGGGAACGCGTGCTGTCGCAAATACTCGAATGGCTTTTCGTATAGCGCGGCGTCTGCCATTGGCATCACACCAAAATCAATCGTCCACTTTCCTCGCGGTCTTCGAACTATGTCCACGCCGCTACAAACGGGGCGAACCACGTCAGAATTAGGCCGATGGTTGACGTTCAAAGGAGCATGCAGCATCGAACGTGCAACGTCGCGATTAATATCGAACGGGCCTTTTGGAGACGGACCCATGAAGCAGATTCCCGAGTTTTCAGGCAAGCCGGCCGCGGATGTGGTTTCAGCTTCGCTAGTGAGATTTGCATGTATCGAGGCAGCCGAGACGCCGTCGAGAGTTCGTTCTGCCTGTGAACCATCATCGAAGCCAATGATCGAGACGTGAACATTGGCGCCGTCCAATATCCAATCGCGATCGCTCCAGGCCATGAAAATGCCGCCGGTTTCAAGGATTCGATCTAATACCACCCGGTTCGCTCCGCCCCGAATGCCCTGAGTCGCCAGCAGCCCCGCTCTCTTACATCGGCCGGATTCGATCTCCTTTCGCGCTCTTTCGAACCAGTAGCAGACAAGATCCGCGAAGCTCGGAACCCTCCCTTCGTAGAGGCCGAACAACTTGTCCACGTAATCGTTGCCAAGCTCTTCTCTGATCTTGTTGCCGCCAAGGAATGGAGGATTGCCAATTATGAAGCCCGTTTCCGGCCACTCCGGCTCGACGGGATGGCCTTTCTTATCGAAGTCGAGGATTGCGTCCCGATGCTGAATATTATCCAGGGGACGAAGAACAGGCTGTCTCTCCTGCTCCATGCCGTTCTCTTTCAGCCATTGCAGGTAGCCGATCCAGACGACGACCGAGGCAAGCTCGTGGGCGTAAACGTTTTTCTCGATGCCATACAGTTGCGATGGATCAACCTGGTGAACCAGTAAGCTTGGCAGGTGGTGTTGCGCACAGAACACCTGGGCCTCTTTCCATAGATCCAGCATGCGCCTCAACGCGAGATAGAGGAAGTTGCCGCTGCCGCAGGCTGGATCGAGCACGCGCACTTTGGACAGTTCTTCGACCCAGCCATTGACGGTCTCTTCAAGCTGCTTGCGCAGTTTGTTACGCCCGGAGCCGTTAGGCTGCTTCTCTGCGGCTTCGGCCAGCGCGGTGGCCTTGGCTTTCACCTCTTCCCAGCGCTTGCGTAGCGGCGCGACCACCACCGGCTCAATGATGGTGAGGATGTCTTTTTTGCTGGTGTAGTGAGCGCCGAGCATCGAGCGCTTGCTCGGGTCGAAGCTGCGCTCAAAGAGCGTGCCGAAGATGGCAGGCTCGACGCGCGACCAGTCCAGGGTCGAGCTGGCCCGCAGGATGGCGAGATCCGAGGCGGATAGCTCGATGATGCTGTCATCCATGAAAAGGCCGCCGTTGAAGAACGGCACATCGTCGGCGCCGAAAGCGTCGCCTTTGGCCATGGCGGCGAAAAGGCGGCGCAGCTTGCGATTGAAGTTGAGAGGATTGCCCCGGTCGATCTCGATCATCTTGCGGAACAGGTGATCGGGGAGAAGACCGATGCTGTCGGCAAAGAGGCAGAACAGGAGACGCATGAGAAAGTGCGCCGCCTTCTCGGGATCGATCTTTCGGACTTCGAGGTTGGTTGCAAGCTTAGCAAACTCCGTAGCGGCTTTTTCGGTCACGCGCACGGAGGGGGCATCGGGGCGCAACTCTTCGGGATGCTCAAAGAGAGCGCGCAGCACGTCTAAGGGAGGCAGTGCGCAGGTCGGAGTCGGCGCGTCGCGCAGCAGATCGCTCAGCGTGAAGCTATAAATCTGCTTGCGTGTGTTGGGGAAATTGGTGTGCACCTCAAAACGCTCCTGGTCACAGACCACCAGCAGCGGCGGGTTCTCCAGATCTTCGCGGTAGCGCAGGAGCTGAAGGTAGGCGGTGTGCAAATCATGGTGCTTGCCCTTGTACTCCCATGCGAAGTAGCCCTTCTTCCACACATCGGCAAATCCCTTGTCGCCCTCAACCGTCGAAACGCGCTTCTCAAACGTGAAGCTCTCGCCTGACTGATCGACGGCCGAGGGATGGGATTGGCCGAGAACCTCGCAGAGCTCGACGAAATGCTGCTGTGCGCCGGAGCGCTCAGAAAGAGAGCTGGCTTTCCAACGGGTGACGAATTCGGCAAGAGAAAGAGACATGAGAGATGAGGCTGATCGAAATGCGATTGTTACAGACGGGAGCGAAGTTCGCCAAGTATCGCGAGGTGGACTGTGGTTGGGGGCATAGAACGACTGGCGTGACAGTCGACGACAAGCCGCCCTGAGGTCAGCGGCCTTCCATATACGGAGGGTTACTTTGGTCACTTAAGCACGTCTAACTGGTTGACACAAAAGGGTGAAGCTATTTTCAGGGCTGAAACATCTAAGTTAGTGGCAAGTGCAGGGAATCAGTAGGGCGTTCAAAATCCGGAACCGGAAAACACCCGATTCTCTACAGCGAAGAAAATGCTAGGCGGCGGGGCCGGCCTGTGATAGAACCTGTAAGTTTCTGCATGTTCCGGTAATGCAGAACCGCTCCCGCCGCAATGTGCCTACAACCAAGCGCGCCTTTCAGGCTGGCGCCAGGCTAGGGGAAATTCCGCTTTGGCTCTAGACGAGAAGTACGACGACATCAAGAAACTGATCGATGTGGGTAAAGAGAAGGGTTACCTCACGTACAACGAGGTAAACGATCTGATCCCACGCGACGTGCATTCCCCCGACGACCTCGAGGACTTGCTGACCACCATCGGCACCCAGGGCATTGATGTGCTCGAAGGGCCCAAGCTCTCAGGCGAGAAGAAATTCGACGAGATAGAAGCGGGCGAGGACATGGAGCTGGATCTCTCGCCTGGCGCCCTGGAAAAGACCAACGACCCGGTCCGCATGTACCTGCGGGAGATGGGCACGGTCCCGCTGCTCACGCGTGAAGGTGAAGTGGAGATCGCCAAGCGCATTGAGCGCGGCCAACTCCGGGTCCTGAAGGCGCTGTCCCGCTCCCCCATCGTCATCCGCGAGATCGTCGCGATTGGTGAGGACCTGAAGCGCGGCGTGCGCTCCATCAAGGAGATCGTTCTCTTCGACGAAGAGGAGATCACCGAAGAGGTGGTCAACCACCGATTGCAGGAGATGACGGACAGAATTGACGGGCTGCACCGTCACTACAAGAAATCGATTCAACTGGCTGACAAGCTGGCCGGCATCCCGCAGAAGAAACGGCCGCGCGATTACCGCCGCTGCCGCTGGGCCCTGGGACGCGAGCAGATCATGGTCTCGCGCCTCGTCCGCAAGCTGGGCTTCACCAACACCGAGCGCAAGCGCCTGATCGACCGGGTCAACAAGACGGTCGATAGCATGCGCGGCCTGGACAAGCAGGCGGTCAACTTCGAAAAACGCGCCGAGGCCACGCGCTCCGAAGACCAGAAGAAGGAGTACCGCAAGCAAGTCCGTCAGATCCACAGCGATCTGGAGCGCATGGAGCGTGACGCCGGCGCCAGCTTCGCCGAACTGAAGCGCACCCAGCGCGAGATCGTGCAGGGCGACGTCGATGCCGAGTACGCCAAGCGCGAGCTGATCGAAGCCAACCTGCGACTGGTGGTCTCCATTGCCAAGAAGTACACCAATCGCGGCCTGCAATTCCTCGACCTGATTCAGGAGGGCAACATCGGCCTGATGAAGGCGGTGGACAAATTCGAGTATCGCCGCGGCTACAAATTTTCAACCTACGCGACGTGGTGGATCCGCCAGGCCATCACCCGCGCCATCGCCGACCAGGCGCGCACCATCCGCATTCCGGTGCACATGATCGAGACCATCAACAAGCTGATCCGCACCTCGCGGCAACTTGTGCAGGAGCTCGGTCGCGAGCCGACCTCGGAAGAAATCGCCAAGCGCATGGACATCCCGGTGGCCAAGGTGCGCAAGGTGCTCAAGATCGCGCAGGAGCCGATCTCGCTGGAGACGCCGATTGGCGAGGAGGAAGATTCGCATCTCGGCGACTTCATCGAAGACCGCGCGGTGGTCTCGCCGGCCGAAGCGGTGATCAACGTCAACCTCAAGGAGCAGACGGCGCAGGTGCTGCGCAGCCTGACGCCCCGCGAAGAAAAGGTGATCAAGATGCGCTTTGGGCTGGAAGACGGCTCCGAGCACACGCTGGAAGAAGTGGGGCAGTCGTTCGCCGTCACCCGCGAACGCATCCGCCAAATCGAGGCCAAGGCGCTGCGCAAACTGCGCCACCCGTCCCGCTCGCGCAAGCTCCGCGCCTTCATGGACGGAGTGCACGATTAGGCGGAGGCGTTTGTTGCCTCGAGGTTGACGTTCGGAATTACAATCGTCTAGTTATGCAAATGGCAATCGAACTTTCGAACTGGCAACTGGCCCTACTGGTGGGCTTGCCCACACTGGTTTCTCTGGCCGGCTTGCTTACAAATAACTACCGGCTCTCAGATACCAATACGCAAATGATCCAGTTGCGGAATCAAATCCACAGCGATAACCAAGTGCTTACGGGCATGATAATCGAACTGAAGGAGAGGGTTAGCAAGCTGGAAAGTCCCCGGTAGTGCGTGCCCTCAGGCCCGCGTCAAGGCAAAAAATCAATCGGGGCTTTAGAGACTGTGTCGCAACCGGCAAAAGAACTTAGCGGTGGAACAAACCGCTTGAAAATCGACCAGCCCAGCCGCGAAGCGGCGAGATGATGTTAGGCGTGGGCGTCAGCCCACGCTCGAAGTGGAACAAAACCTGAGCCGCAGAGCGGCGCTACAGGGTTGCGACACAGTCTCTTCAGGCCGGCGTTGCGCGGAACAACAAGAACAAGGGGCTTCAGCCCCCGCGGGTAGAGCAAACCTTCAGAGCCTGCCCTGAGCGAAGTCGAAGGGTCCGCGTCAAGTCGACTAAAAAGGCAACGGGTCTTTAGTCCCCACGGGGCGCGCCAGCGTCCCGTTCTTCTTTTTGAGCGACCCATGCGACTTGAGCGACTCATCCGACTTGAGCGACTTATGCGACGTGAGCTTTGTATCAGGGCACGACTTCAGTGGGTGCGTGAGAACTAAGATTGTGTTTCGGCAGTGGAGTAAGAAGCTCGAAAAACGAGCGCCGTAGGCGCGAAATAGCCTAGCCCAGCACGGAGCCGCAGGCGGAGTGCTGGGGTAGAGTGGAAAAATTAACCGAGTCCCGTTAGGGACGGCACAGTTCTCACGCAGACACTTTAGTCGTGCCGACGCGACTTCCCTCTTTCCATCCCGAGCGGGCTTTAGCCCGCGAGGGATCTGACTACGGCAGGTAGAGCGAACCTTCAGGTTCGCGTCAACTGAACAACTTGAAGATATGGGGCTTTGGCCCCAGCGGGACGCGACCAGCGTCCCGTTTTTCTGTTGAGCGACGCGTGCGACGTGAGCGATTCATGCGGCCTAAGCTTTGTGTCAGGGCACGACTTCAGTCGTGCCGATACGGCTCCTATTAATTTGTCATCCCGAGGAGGACTTTAGTCCGCGAGGGATCTGACTACGGCAGGTAGAGCGAACCTTCAGGTTCGCGTCAACTGAACAACTTGAAGATATGGGGCTTTAGCCCCAGCGGGACGCGACCAGCGTCCCGTTTTTCTGTTGAGCGACGCGTGCGACGTGAGCGATTCATGCGGCCTGACCGATTCATGCGACCTAAGCTTTGTGTCAGGGCACGACTTCAGTGAGTGCGTGAGAACTCACTTGCGCTGGAAGGATAAATGATGCACAAAGGGGTATGTCACGATTTCTGGTGTACAACCCCGAGCAAGCGTATTTACT
>JBEKQY010000148.1:0-9237 GCA_049519235.1 Candidatus Korobacteraceae bacterium
ACGCTGGGCGGCAGTAAATACGCTTGCTCGGGGTTGTACACCAGAAATCGTGACATACCCCTTTGTGCATCATTTATCCTTCCAGCGCAAGTGAGTTCTCACGCACTCACTTCAGTCGTGCCAAAAAGCCCTTTACTTTTGTCATCCCGAGCGACGAGCCCGCCCCGGGCGAGGAGTCGAGGGACCTGCTTTTCGAGTTTTCCCGCAGCCTGTTCAGCCGTACCGCAGGAGTCCTTACAACCATGAGGGCTTTATTGACGGCTGCAAAAGAAATGTCCTATCGGCGGTGGAAGCGCCGGGGCTTCAGCCCGGCGAAATCAGGTGACATCGGAAGCGGCTTCAGCCGCGGCCGGGGCTAAAGCCCGCTTTCTGAGGTCCGTTTTTGGCACGGCTGAAGCCGTGCCCTTCCACCGCGTCTCGCGGACATTTCTTTTGCAGGTGTCAAGAGCCCCTGTCTTCGGGGTCCGAACATTATCGTCGGTTGCCATGACGGCGGAATTTGCGCTCGCGCTTGTCACCCAGTAGTCTAGGTGCTCTGGAGGGATGGTATTGAAGATTCTCATCACCGGAGGAGCTGGATTTATCGGCTCGCATCTTGCCGAACGGCATCTTGCTTTAGGCGATGACGTCTACATCATCGACGATCTCTCTACCGGCTCCGTCGCCAACATACAGCACCTGAAACTCCATCCTCAATTTGTCTATCACATCGACAGTGTCACCAACACTCATCTGATGGCAGAGTTGGTGGACCTGTGCGATGTTATCTATCATCTGGCTGCGGCGGTCGGAGTGCGCTTGATCCTGGACAGCCCGGTACGGACCATCGAAACCAATATTCGCTGCACCGAAATTGTTTTGTCGCTGGCGGAGACCAAGCGCAAACGCGTTTTGATCACTTCCACCTCCGAGGTTTACGGCAAGCAGGACCAGGTCCCATTCCGCGAAGACGATGACCTGGTGCTGGGCGCGACCAGCAAGGCCCGATGGAGTTACGCCTGCTCCAAGGCCATCGATGAGTTTCTGGCCATCGCCTACTGGAAAGAACGAAAGGTCCCCACCGTAATCGCGCGCTTGTTTAACACCGTGGGTCCGCGGCAAACCGGCCGTTACGGCATGGTGATTCCGAATTTCGTCGCCCAGGCGCTGACCGGCGCGGACATTCGAGTTTTCGGCGACGGTACTCAGAGCCGCTGTTTCACCCATGTCAGTGATGCCGTGGACGCTCTGGTTGACATCGCGGCCCATCCCGGCGCCAACGGCGAGGTGTACAACCTAGGCAGTAATCGTGAGATCACGATTCTGGAGCTCGCCACTAAGATTAGGGACATGACGGGCTCGAAGTCACGGATCGTCTTCGTCCCGTACAACACCGCTTATGAAGAGGGATTCGAAGACATGATGCGGCGCGTTCCGGACATCTCCAAACTCAATCAACTCACCGGTTACGTGCCGAAGGTTTCCTTGGAGCAATCGCTGGCAAGCATTATTGAAGACCAGCGGATCCAACTGCGCGAGCATGGTGTTTTGACGACAGTCTAAGTTGGAATAAAATCAAGGTTTCCCCAGTAATTTTCGCCAGAGGTCGCACCCATGGGAACGGGAAAGGGCGGGAGGGTGCAGGGGTAATGATGATTTGCCAGCCACGAGACGAGGTCGGTTTTCGACGCATCTCGCGAATCGACAGTCATTGATCAGAACGGAAGGAATGAGTCTCATCTGTGACACCGCTTAGCGGTTCGGATACCTTGCAGCGACTGCTCGGCAATAGTGAATGGGGCGCGCTCTATAAGGAGATGACACATGGAAACACATCACGATAGCCAGCCGGACGCAAGTGCTCATCATGGGGTGCCCACAGCGAGCCTCACCACTGCTGCGTTGAGGTTTGCCGCGAGCACCATTCGGGCGGCTGGTTATCCCGCCACTGCGCAACTGATCACCGAATGGCCGGAATTGCTCGGAACCAAACTCGGTAAAATTATCCTTCGGCTAGGTAATCAGCAGAAAATCACGACGGAAGATGAAAATATCTTCGAGGCCGCACTCAAGGATGCTCCGGCCGAGACGGCACAAGTCGTTGGGATTATGATGACAGCCTCACTTGTGCCGACTCTTGGCGCAAAGGCTGAAACAACTAAAATCTTAGATTGTTACGCTACAGTCCTAAACATAGTTTGGTCAGCAATGCAGCAAAGATCTTTCGCGTTAAGAGGCTTCATCCATCGTTCTGATTGCATTTCATATTGGCACTACGGTTACAGCGACGAGCTGGGTTTCAGACGGCATCTTGATCTGATCACGCCAAGTTCGGCTATCTCCGTATATTTGGTTCCACAATTTCCATCGGAAGATATTCTGGAGCAGCTTAATCTTGATATATCTGGCAGTGACGCGAAAAGATTGACCAGGGAATTCTATGAACAGCCGGATGTCGAAATAGTCAAAGAAATATACGTACAAAGGGTCGTTACTTCCATTCAGACTCCAGTTCTTCCTTTATCCAAGACCTACAAAATACCACCGGGAGCGGCGGATTTAATTGGGCTAGTCGAAAGCTTGCGTAAAGCTGTGGCCACCCAAAACGTTTTTTGGTCCGTCACGAAGGCAACCATGGCAAGTATCCAAAATGTGCTAAACCCTGCTCTTTCGTGATTGTTCTGTCCGATAAATTCTGTTATCAGACAGAGCGTAAATCACTCTTTACTGCTAAGATCGTCTGTCGAATTTTGGCCGGCCGTGAATGAGATCCACTATGCTTGTGCTGGTGACAGGCGGTGCTGGCTTCCTCGGCTCGCACCTGTGCGACGCCTTGTTGGCCGATGGCCACTCCGTCATTTGCGCCGATAATTTGCTCACCGGCCGGGTCGAGAATATCGCGCACCTGCGCGGTGAGCCGCGCTTCGAGTTTAGCCAGCAGGATGTCTGCCACCCCTTAGACTTTGGCAATGTCGATTACATCTTCCATCTCGCCTCGCCCGCCAGTCCGGCGGACTATCTCCAGCATGGTATCGAGACGTTGCAAGTCGGCTCCATCGGGACCATGAACTGCCTGGAATTGGCGAAGAAGTACGCCGCCAGGTTCCTGCTGGCGTCCACCTCGGAGTGTTACGGCGATCCGCTGGAGCATCCTCAGAAAGAAAGCTACTGGGGGCACGTCAATCCCATCGGGCCGCGCTCGGTGTACGACGAATCCAAACGTTTCGCCGAAGCTGTCACCATGGCCTATCACCGTTACCACAGCGTGGACACGCGGATCGTTCGCATCTTCAACACCTATGGCCCGCGCTTGCAGCTCAACGACGGTCGCGTGATCTCCAACTTCATGAAGCAGGCTCTGCTGGGCGAAGATCTCACGGTCTACGGAAACGGCTCGCAGACTCGCAGTTTCTGCTATGTCAGCGATGAGATTGCCGGGATCCTCGCCCTGGCGTACTCCGGCGAGCACGAACCGACGAACATTGGCAATCCGAGCGAGTTCAAAATTTTGGAGTGCGCCGAAGTCGTGCTCGAAGTCACCGGTTCGACCAGCAAGATTCGCTTCCAGCCACTGCCACAGGACGATCCCAAGCAGCGCTGCCCCGACATCAGCAAGGCGAAACGATTGCTGGGCTGGGAGCCGAAGATCGATCTGCGCACAGGGCTGAAGATGTCCTTGGACTATTTCCGTTCGGCAGTGCAGGCCACCCGCGGCGGCATGTAACCGGGCGTTCCATCCCGTAGAATATAACTGGCGGCTGCCCGATGGACGCGCAATTCGAATTCGAGGTCCTGCGGCGTGAAACCTCTTCCTGGTGGTGCATCGCGCGTCGTAAGCTCCTGCGCGAGGCGGTAGCGCAAGGCCTGCGTGACAAGCGAGAGGCGCGTGTCCTCGATTTTGGGGGCGCCGCGGAATTGTCGTCGGCCGACTCGCCTCAAATCCGCGTTCTGAATGCCCACTCCTCGCTGCCGGTTTTGGCCTTCCAACAAATTCAGAGCTACCACGATCTGGTATGCACCAGTCCCGAGGAACTCGGTTTCAGTTCGAATTCGTTCGACGTGGTCGTAGCGGGCGACATTCTACAGACCGTTCCCGACGATCTCGCTGCGTTACGTGAGTTGCGCCGAGTGCTCAAGGACGGCGCAATCCTGTGCCTGACGGTGCCCGCTTATCCCTTACTGTGGGGCGAGGAGGACGAGGCGCGGGGCCATCGCCGTCGCTACACCGCAACCGAGCTGCGCCGGAAGCTGAACAATACCGGTTTCGAAGTCACCCGCGTCTCTTATGTCGTTGCCTCGGGCTTCCTGCCTGCCGTTCTCGAGCGTATCCGCAAGAACATCTTCACCAAGTCCATCGACCGCAATCGACAGTCCGCCCGTCACTCGAACTGGGCCGACTCTGCCATGGTTTTACTGCTTGACGTTGAGCGCCATCTCATTCGCTATATCAATCTGCCCTTCGGCACACGCGTCATCTGCTGGGCGCGGAAGCCGGCCATGATCGCCGAACGCGTCACGGTTCCAGCCTGGGAGCGCCAATGGGCCAGCCGCCCGCTGCCCCAGGGCATGAGCTAGTCACCGCGCCGACAGGTAGTGAAAGGAGAGGCGAATTCTATGCGCTGGATCTTTGTGGCATTTACGGCCTTGTTGCTGCTTCTGCCAGTGCTGGCAATTCCCCAGCAAGAGTCACCCTCAGGAGCCGCGGCTGTGCTGCTTGGCTGTCGCGCATTGGAAACATATACTGATGGCGAACTGAAAGTCGCCGCCATAGTGTTTCATCAACGTGACGAAGCCCAACGCTCGCAATTGGCCATGCTATTGCGCGACCATTCCGGGGAAATGGTCGAGATACAGGCCGGTGACGGGAAGTGGCGGCGCGCTCGGATGGTGCGGCTCAAGAGCTGCTTTGGCCGAGGGTTGCTCCTATTGACGGCCCCAGCGCCCGTCTCTGAACATGCCGACTTTGTGCTGCGCTTTCCGGCTGGCTCCGAGACCCACTAGCCGGAAGACTTTCGGAGAGTTCGAGACCAGGCGGAATCGCAAGCGCCCCGTTAGAATGGCAGAGTGTCCTTCCTTCGTAGCATTGGGACCACCCTGGAGATGATCAAGTGGGAGCACTCTGTGCTGACGCTCCCCTTTGGACTGACCGGCGCTGTGCTGGCTGCACGCGGCATTCCCAGCCTGCACACGTCGATCTGGATCATCGTCGCGCTAGTGGCGGCGCGCTCGGCGGCCATGGCCTTCAACCGCTTGGCCGATGCTACCATCGATGCCGCCAATCCCCGCACAAGAATCCGTGCGCTCCCAGCGGGCAAACTGAGCAAGTCGTTCGTAGGCTGGTTCGTCGTTGTCACCTCGGCGATCTTCATCTTCGCAGCGTATGAGCTGAATCCCCTGGCCTTTTACGTGTCACCGGTGGCGCTGGGCATCGTCTTTCTGTATTCCTTCACCAAGCGCCTCACGCGCTGGTCGCACGTGGCGCTCGGCCTGGCGATGGGCATTGCCCCCGCCGCCGCCTGGATCGCCGTGCGCGGCTCGCTCGACCCGCGAATCCTAATCCTGACTGCGGCCGTGGTCTTCTGGGGCGCCGGCTTCGACATTCTCTACGCCTGCCAGGATTATGACCACGATTGCTCGAGCCAGGTTTATTCGCTGCCTAAGGCCTTCGGCATAAGGACGGCGCTCGGCGTCGCGCGATTCTTTCACGTCATTACAGTGCTCCTTTTGGCGTGGATGGTCTTGGCCTTTGGTCTGGGAAAAATCGCCGTCGCAGGTGTGGTTTTTGTGGCATTGCTGTTGATCTACGAGCACTCGCTGGTAAAGCACGACGACCTCAGTCGCGTGAACGCCGCCTTCTTCACCATGAACGGCCTGGTCTCAATGGCGTTCCTGTTCTTCATCGCGGGTGATCTGCTGCTGGCGAGGTGAATCCCCGTCACATCCATCTGTGATTTCCTGGTCCGCCTGCGATATCATGGCAAAGATGCCCGAGTCGCAGCGCACCACCAGCAAGCGTCATCCCTTCCAAACCGACGATCCGCGTCTATGGCCGATCCACGACCAAGTCATGGCGCAGGAGCGGCTCTCGTCTGACGACGCGCTCACGCTCTATCGCTCGAGCGACATTCTGGCGATCGGCTGGCTGGCCAATCACGTTCGCGAGCGCATGCACGGCGACATTGCCTACTTCAACGTCAACCGGCACATCAACTACACCAACGTATGCGTCGCTGCCTGCCGACTGTGCGCCTTTGGCCGCAAAAAGGACACGCCCGGCGCGTACACGATGGCGCTCGAAGAGGTCTGGAACACTGCCGCCTCTGGCTACACCGAAGCGATCACCGAGTTCCACATCGTCGGCGGCCTTCATGCCGACCTGCCTTTCCAGTACTACATCGATCTGATCGCTGGCCTTAAAGAACGCTTCCCGCAGGTGCACCTGAAGGCCTTCACCATGGTGGAAATCGCCTTCTTCTCCAAGATCGGGAAGATGACGCCGCGCGAGGTGCTGATCAAGTTCAAGGATGCAGGGCTCGATTCTATGCCTGGCGGCGGCGCGGAGATTTTCTCCGATCGCATCCGGCACATCATCTGCGATCACAAGATTGACGGCGACCAGTGGCTGGAGCTGGCGCGCACCGCGCATGAGGTTGGGCTGAAGTCGAACGCAACCATGCTCTACGGTCACGTCGAGAACGACGAAGACCGTGTCGATCACCTGATGAAGTTGCGCGCGTTACAAGACGACACACACGGCTTCCAGACATTCATCCCGCTCGCCTTCCATCCCGACAACACGCCGCTACAGCATCTGCCCAAGACCACAGGCATGTTAGATCTGAAGCAGATCGCGGTGTCGCGACTGGTGCTCGACAACTTCCCGCACATCAAGTCGTACTGGCAGATGGTGACGCCGAAGATGGCGCAGATCACGCTGCGCTTCGGCGCTGACGACATCGACGGAACTGTGGTGGAGGAAAAGATTTATCACGATGCCGGTGCGACCACGCCTCAAGGTCTGCGCCGCCAGGATTTGATCCGCCTCATCACCGAAGCCGGTCGCATCCCCTTCGAGCGCGACACACTGTACCGGCCCGTCACCAGGACCGAGACGACCGTAACCGTCGCGGTCTAACTTCAAATTTCTTCCGGAGTGTCATCCTGAGCGAAGCATTCGCGTTTTGTGCGAATGCGCAGTCGAAGGATCCCTATAACCACGACTGCTGCGTCCCTACTTCTTTTGTTCCGGCGCTAGATGTCTGTCGGGCATTGGCGGCCAGCCAATCGACTTACCCTGGAACAGCGCGACGGCCGTTTCGTATCGTTTTGTCCCGTCATGCACGGCGAAGCGCCGCAAATGATCTGGCGGGCCGCTCCACAGGCACACTCCAGCGAACACCCCGTCCTTGCGCAGAATGTAATAGCTCATATCTACGTATTGCAGCTTGCGCATGTCGCCGTTGAAGTTGCGCACGATGCGCTTCAGCGCATCCATGCCCGCGTCCTGCGGAGACATTCCGCGCCGCATGTTCTCGACGATGGTATGCGCCCCGCAGACCTTGATGTTCTCTTCGCCATTGCCGGTGGCGCCCGCCGAGCCGACATCCTGATCCGTATAGCAGCCGGCGCCGATGATCGGCGAATCGCCTGCCCGCCCCGAAATCTTCCACGCCAACCCGCTCGTGGTTGTACCACCTGACATCTCGCCTTTCTCATTAATGGCAGAGCAATGAATCGTTCCATGCGGCGGATGCAGCACGCGCTGCACCGCTGCCGCGCGAAACTCTGGTTCTATGCCCAGCTTGCCGGCGAGTTCTTCCATCTTCTGCAATCGCTCCTGGTAAAGCTGGGAGTGGTTTTCGTCGGGCAACTTGTAGTTCGGGCTTGCCAGTCCCGGGCCCCACCAATCTTTGTTCGACATGGTTTCTTTCCACAGCAGCCAGGTCTTGCGCGAGCGTTCGGTCAGCAGGTTCTCGCGCGGAAAGCCCATATCGAAGCCGAACTTCTGCGCGCCTGCGCCCACCAGCATCACGTGTCCGGTGTGCTCCATCACCGCTTTGGAGAGCAGGGAGACGTTCTTGATCTCCTCCACTGCGGCCACTGCGCCCGCCATGCGCGTGGGCCCGTGCATGCAGCAGGCATCGAGCTGGACCACGCCGTCTTCATTCGGCAGGCCGCCCAGCCCGACACTGTCGTCGTTAGGATCGTCTTCCGGCCCTGTGATCACCTGCATCACGGCATCGAGCGTGTCGCCGCCGCTGGCCAACAAGGCATAGCCGCGATCCAGATAGTTGTAGCCATTGACGGCGCTGATGATGACTGGTTTCTTCGGTGGATTACCGGGTGGGACGTTGGCGTCTGGCTTGTTTTGTCCCCGTAGATCGAGTGCAAAGGAGGTGGAACCAGCAGCAGTGGTGGCAATAAAATCGCGGCGCGAAAGCTTCATCGAAATCCCTCAACAACAACCCAACGGCCATGAAGGATAACACGAAGACTCGTGGTCCGGAATCAGGAGACAGGCAGCGCGCTGAAACGCGAAGGCACAGCGTATAGCTGTGCCTCCATCTGGCGATGCTACAGGACGCTAGCCGGCAGCCTTCACCGTTGCATTCTGATCGGCGCGGAAGCGCAGTAAGGCTGCGATTCGCCCAATGCGGTCAAACTCCTCGTCATCGGAAATGGAAACGATCTGGACTCCGGTGCGAATGGCATGCCCCACGATGGCGTCGCCAATGTCTTCCAATTCCGTGTTGTCCTTGCCGCACACCGCACAAATGGGAGCCGCGTGCAGGTCCATATGCCCGCAGTGATAGCACTTCACCCCGGGCGCATAGAAATTCGCTCCCAGCAGCAGCGTCGAGACCTCGCCCGTCTCCAGCGAGCGCAATACCCGCCGCAGTCCGATTGCGCCGCGACCGTTGCGATGGGCCTCGCCTATCGCCTCACGGACAAGTCCCTGCTTCAGGTTGGCGCTGTATGCTGCCAACTGCTCGTGGGCCATCTGCTTGACCTGCTCGGGCGCCGCGACCTTAGGATCGATACGGAAGTGTCCGACCAGATGCTGTCTTGCCAGCGATTGCAGATGTGGTTCGATCTCCGACCAGACGTCGTCGCGGCAGCCGATCAGCAGCCGGTCACAGCCCCCGTGCTCGAAGTACTGCTCGATGCGGTCGGCGAGTAGCTTGAAGTGCTGTGAAGCTTCGTTCATCACCTTGCGCTCGGCGTGTCCCGCGTCATAGCCGGCGTAGCCAGCACTTC
>JBEKQY010000149.1:0-9833 GCA_049519235.1 Candidatus Korobacteraceae bacterium
GGCCATCGTGGGCTCGGTGGTTGCCTACGCGAGCTACCGGCTCATAGCCTCTGGCGCTGCGATTACCTCACGTCTGCTGGTCGCCGCGGCAGCCATCGCCGGTTATGTCGCGGTCAACGCCGCAGCTTTGGTTGCCGCCATCGAGTTCGGTATTCAGCCGCTGCTCTTCCATGACGCCAATGGCACGCCCCTGTATGCGCCCTATCGCTTGAGCGTCGCCATTCCGGCGATGATGATCGGCCATCTCACTTTCGCCGGATTGGCTGAGGCCGTCATCTCGGCTGGGCTCGTGGCCTATTTGCAGGTTGCCGACCCGGCGCTGTTGCGCGGCACCGCAGGGATTGCCGGTGGCACGGGCGACACAGCTCTAAGCGGGCGCTCGGCTGCACATTCGCTTCAAAAGCTGTGGATCGCCATCGCAACCCTCATGCTCTTGACGCCGCTGGGAATCCTGGCCGCCGGGACCGCCTGGGGCGAATGGTCTCCCGCAGAACTCACAAGAGTACCGTCGCAAACGCAAAACGTTAATTCATCGCGGTCCGTTCCCGCTGGCTTACAACGGCTATCGAATCTCTGGACAGCTCCCTTCCCTGCCTATGCGCCGTCGTTCGTCAGGAGCCGCGGCTTCGGTTATCTACTGTCGGCGATGTTCGGCGTGGGCTTTTTGCTGGCGGTTTCACTTGCCCTGCGCCTGCTGCTACAGCGGCACAGCGCGGGCTGTTGCAATCGCTCGATCCGCGAGTTCGGGTTGTAGGGCTGTTCTTGCTCGTCCTGGCGGTTACACTCTCTCGCAAGATAACTGTCGTTGCCGGGTTATCCGTCTTCGCACTCGCGATTGCACTTCTTTCCCAAGTGAATATCGTCACCCTGGTCAAACGCGTGTGGCTGGTGGTGCTTGCGTTTACTGGAGTGATTGCCCTTCCCGCGATCTTCGTGACCCCCGGTCATCCGGTCGCCACAGTGGGAACCGTTACCATCACGGAGCAAGGCCTGCGCACTGCTGCGCTGCTTGTCCTGCGCGTGGAGACGGCTGTCACCTTCACCACCTTGCTGGTCCTCTGCACCCCGTGGTCGCATGTGCTGAAGGCGTTGCGCGCGCTCCGGCTGCCGAAGGAAGCCATCACCATGCTGGCGATGACCCATCGCTATGTTTTTCTTCTGGTCGAGACAGCGAGCCAGATGCTTGAATCCCGCCGGAGCAGGACTGTGGGCGTGCTGAAGCCGGCGGAGCAGCGACACATGGCGGCGCGCACGGCCGGCGTGCTGCTGAGCAAGAGCGTCAGCCTGAGCAACGAAGTCTATCTTGCTATGCAGTCACGAGGATTTCGCGGCGATGTGCAGGTCCTCTCTGACTTCCATCTGACAATGTGGGACTACTGCGGACTACTGGTTTTCTTGTTGGCTGCCGGCATCGCCGTCTGGACGGGAAGATAGAATCCATGCCGCCTCTTTTCGAGCTGCGAGACGTCTGCTTTGACTATGACGGCATTCCCGCGCTCCGCGGACTTTCGCTGGAGATCGCGCAAGGCGAGCGGGTCGCACTGCTCGGGGCGAACGGGTCAGGCAAGTCCACGCTGCTGCGGATTTTGGATGCTTTGTGCTTTCCATCTCAAGGCTCGGTTAGCTTCGCCGGGCAGCCGTTGACGGCAGAATACCTCGCAGACGATCGTTTCGCGTTTCCCTTTCGCAAGCGCCTTGCTCTGGTCTTCCAAAATCCGGATGTACAGCTCTTCAATCCCACCGTCTTCGATGAAGTGGCGTTTGCGCCCTTGCAGTTGCAATGGTCTAAAGAGAAAGTACTGGCGAAGGTGGAAGAGACGCTAGCGCTGATGGGCATTGCTCATCTTCGCGAGCGTCCGCCGTATCGTCTCTCCGGAGGCGAGAAGAAGCGCGTCGCGCTGGCCTCCGTCATTGTGCTCGACCCTGACGTGCTGCTCTTGGACGAGCCTACAACCACGCTTGACCCCCGCAGCCAGAGCCAGGTCATCGATCTCATCCAGGAGTGGAAAGCTTCCTCCAAGACAGTGATTACCGCGACCCATCAGTTAGAGATTGTGGAAGACATTGCCGATCGCATTCTGGTTCTGGAAGATGGAAGAGTTGCAGCCAGCGGCACGCCGGCGGAGATCCTATCGAATCACGAGCTATTGCTGCGAGCCAACCTGGTTCACGCCCATCGGCATTCCCACGGCGGCGTGGTTCACTCGCACCCGCACATTCATTCGCATTCCGAACACGAACATTGATCGTGGGACGCCCTTAATTCGGGGTGCCTGTCGCCACTGTCTCTGTAGCAGGCGTTGCTGGCAATCCATCTGAAGGCCCGGGCGCACCTGTCGGCGCAAGCACCGGATATTTCGCCTCGGGATAGATTTTGGCCAGAAGCAGAATGCCGGCAATGGTCACTACCAGATCGAAGACGCTCGCCTCCGGCCCAACCGTGCCGCCGCTAAGCCACTTCGATCCCATCAGAGACGCGTTCAGCATGTGGCCGGTGGCATGGATGCCGCTGTTAGGCGTGGAGTAAAAAAAGCTCTCGCCCCAGTCGAACGACATGTGCCAGCCGATGGCAAACCAGAGATTGCCGGTGCGCCTCAGCGCCAGGCAGAGGAACAACGCAATCAGGACAATTTCAACTGCGCCGATCCGGTTTTCTCCCGGATTGCCCAGATGAAGGCCCGCGAAGACGATGCAGGTGATCGCCGCGGCCGGCCAGAAACCCAGACCCGTCGTCAGTGTGAACTGCATGTAACCGCGGAAGGCGAATTCCTCGAACAGTCCTACCATCAGAAAACCGAGGTCCCAAAGCAGCGCGAATTTCAGTACCTCCAGCGGCGAAAGCGCAAGCCCTCCGGGCGAATACGCGTGGGTCCCGGCCATCATCGCAATGATTACCGACAGCATGACAAAACCCCACAGCGCTCCAGTCCAAAACTGCTTGCCCAACGCCCGCCGCGCGGGAAGGCCGTAGTCGGCAAGGCGCCGGTGCTCAAACCTGCCCATAATGGCCGTAGCGATGAGCAGGATGCCAAAGCTAATGCTTTCATTTCTGATTATGTTGGCAGCCGAAAACTCAAAGCTGACACGATGCACGAACCGGCGTTGCAGCAAGACCGCAGCGGCGGATAAGACCGTCAGCAAGGCGAAGAAGACCAGCAGCCGCCAGCCCGCACGGACACCCTGCGAACCGACGAAGATCACCCGAAGTGGGTTGTGCTCACCCGGAGCAGGAGCGAACTCTGGTTCAGGCATAGGCCTCCGCCATTGGACTTGCGCGCAACCTCCCAGCATACTACCGCGGCTCCTCTTACCAATGATTTCAGGCGTCTCATCGGTCCAGAGAGGAAATCAGAATGCAAAGGAAAATTGCGTCTCGATAAACCAGGGTTTCCGCTTCTGTGTTCCCGGTTTCGTGATCTTCTGTGGTTCCGACAGGATCCTCGGCCGTCGGCGGAGTTCGGCAGATTTTGGGAAACAGCCGCCTCTGTGATTACTGGCCTCGGTAACTGCAAATAAAATCGGGGAGCGGCTGTTTGGCCATCTCCCCTCTCTCTCCGATCAGGTTTGCAATTGTAGGTAGCTTACGCGAACTGAGGCATTGTCAACATCAAAACCAGATGAAAATGTTGTAAAAACTGTTGCCAACGCTCGCCGGGCACTCTGACGCGCCAATACCACATTGTGGGATATACATTGTGGGACAGCGTTTCAGGAGTTGGTCTTATACCACAATGTGGGATATGTTCCTCTTTCGCTTTCTCTCTCTCGAGACGCCGCTCGCTTCCGAATTGCTGTATCCCGCGAAGCTCGGGTACTGCGGCGCTTTAGCGCCGCGTAAAGCCGTTCTCTCTCTCGTGAAGCTTTCCGCCCACTGCGCCGCAGTGGGCGGAAAGCCTGAAGTTTGGGGCGCGGCCCGGACGCGGACCTGAAGGTCCGCTCTACCCGGATACACTTACCCTGAAACTGTCTAGCTCTTAACTCTATCTAATCGGTTTTGGCGTTTAACGCGTGTGGAGTCGTCTTCTAAGAACAACCGGGAAGGCAAAGGCCTTCCCGGTTGCTGATTGCCAGGTGCTAAGTGCTAATCGCTATTCCACGTACGGCTTCCAGGTGCCGTCGTCGCCTTCCATCAAGACAATGCTGGTTTTTGTTGGCGCTGCGCTATAGAAGTCCACACCATACGATTTAATCAACGTTGCGCGCTCCCACGAGCTAAAGCTCTTCACCAGGGAGCCGGAGGCATCAAATTCCTGACCGAGACGGTTGGGGACCCACTTCCACGTGTAGTCCACCTTCGCCAGATGGGGCTTCAGCAGGGTGATCTTGTCAATCGACACCAGCTTGCGTTCCGCCAGCGGTACGGAGTAGGTGGTCCTGTCCTCGGACTTCTTGACCTTCGCAACCCCGTCAATGTTGCTCAGCAGGTTGTCGCCGGGGCCGGTCAGAGCGACGATGAGCGCCGCCGTGCCCTTCGCTTTAGTCATGACCACGCCAGTTCTTGACAGCAGCTTATACTGAGGGTCCTGCAGGCCATTATCTGGTTCCACTGTCCCCGTGCTGAAGCGAGTGACCGCCGGACCTTGCCCTCTCATAATGTCGTTGATGGTGGTGGTGGCCGCAGAGACGGACAACACCTCATGCGAGCTTTTCACGAAGTAATAGATAGTGCCTCCAACCACCAGCACCAAGGCTGCGGCCAACAACAACGGCAGGAAATTGTGTGACCGGTTCTCCATGGCAAGTTCGGTGGCAAAAAGATCCGGCTCGCTTGCGACTTGGGAGACTGGTTGCGGCTGCGTTTCTTGCTCGGTTTTGGGTTCGATGACGGTCGCCATAATGTCACACCTCCAACGCGACACTGCCTGCCAAATTCTTAACCGCCGTGGACTCCGTTCCGTCTCCTTGACTTGATCATTCCACGGACGGTAAAGAGGCAGTCGCTGACGATTCCAGTATGGACCTTATGAACGTAGGCGCAGTGAGCGTTGTCACCCGGCATTGTGAGCGCTGAACCAGTCAGTAGGTATTGGATATCGGTTGATGGACTCGGGCACGCCGCGCTCTTTGTCCGATCGACGCTACGGCTCACTAGGGCGCGTTTTTCACAAACTCGGGCCGCTTTCCCTCGGCCCACGGGTCGTAGGTCTGCACGAAGATCATACGGTCACGAATAGTCGGATGGTCCCACGCCCAGAACTCCCAGAATCTGTTCACATAGGGATAATCCAGCGATACCTCGCCCAAGACTTGGAACGCCTCCGCAGCAGTATACGATTCATCCGGAACTAATCCGTGAATTACTTCCAGCCCATACTGGTCGGCCTGGTGCTCATAATGACGGGACACTGCATTGAAAACGGGCGTCGCCAGAAAAACAAGCACCGCCAGGACCAACACCAGCAGCGGCAGCGATGCCCAGTTGGCGAGGTCGCGAATTCCCCACTGTGCGCCGTGGCGCGCCACCAGCCAAGTCGCCAGCCGGTAGGCCACGTAAAGCAACAACAGCAACAGAACCAGATCGATGCCCACTTCCTTCGGGATGTGCCCGAGAACGTAGTGCCCCATCTCGTGTCCGAAGACCAATAGCGTCTCCGGCGTCGTCATCTGCTGCATGGTCGTATCCCATACCACCACGCGCTTGGTGGCTCCGAAGCCGGTGACGTAAGCGTTTAGCTCGGTGGTTTTCTCGCTCGCCTTCATCTCGAACATGCGTTGCGGCGGAATCTCCATGCCTGCGCGATGCACCACACGCTCGATCTGCGCGACCAGGGCGGCGTGATGATCGCTCAGCGGCTCGAACTTGTTGAACATCGGCTCGATCCAGACAGGCTCGACGAAGAGAATGAAAATGACGACGGGAATTAGAGCCAGCCAGAAATAGAACCACCACCGCCTTGGACTACGGCGCAGCACGCCATAGAGAATCCAGCCCAGCACGCTGGCAAAGAGGAAGCCGAGGAGTAGGCCCTTGCTCCAATCGCCGAACCACGATCCCCAGTGTTGCACCGAGAGGCCATATTTCAGACTGATGTGCTGTTCGAGAATGTCGAACGGAAGTTGCGCCAGTTCAAGCGCGAGCACGAAGACCGACATCAGAATTACGGCTTGCACAAGGCGATACCGCGAAATGCGCTGTGCCCAGTCCCCCAGTCGCCTGCCAAATCGCTTGCGCAACATCAGCCACAAAACCAGAAAGCCCCAGACGGTCGTAACGAAGTAGAGCGTTCCTCTAAGCAGGTAGAGCACGTAGGCTTTGGCAAGCTTGTCCGGTGGTAAGGAATACTGCAAGAGGG
This sequence comes from Candidatus Korobacteraceae bacterium, assembly GCA_049519235.1. Lineage (GTDB taxonomy): Bacteria > Acidobacteriota > Terriglobia > Terriglobales > Acidobacteriaceae > Bog-257. Next base: position 6,294 of record JBEKQY010000149.1, read on the forward strand.
GATGGGAAGGCGCCGATGCGAACGCACAAGAAGACAGCGACCGCAGTTGGGCGTTATGAGCGGCGACAGGCCAGGGACCCGATAACAAGAAAACAACCAAAACCATCAGCGGTCGCAGGCGCGCCATATGCATCGGTTTGCACCTATTCCCAGCAGAAGAACAGTCTGATATGTCCCAGGCATGTAAGAACTTCTTGCGCCATAGCCCGGTCAGAAACGCTTTGGGTGACCCCATCTCTACTGTTTTCAGCTACTTGAAGCAATTTCCGGGAAGTGTACAACTACTGAAAATCCAGCACCTTATCGCGATTTGTTCTTGACTTTTGCACGTCCCGGAGTAACCTAAGAGTATCACCTCCGATCCATTTCAGGATCGAATGGGCTCGGCGCCAAGGAAATCGTCACCGCTCCTTGGCATCGGGCCCATTTTATTGCCTGTTTCTTACCAAGCCGCCGCTGCAACCACGCATTTGTCCACCGCGAACCCGGCGCTGAAAGCCTGCCCTGGGCGCAGCCGAAGGATGCCGCTTTACCCGTACTCTGGACTACGCTAAATTCTGAAACTGCTCCAGAGCGAGGCTGGAGCCAGAACCATTAGGAGAGAACTCACGCCTTGAAGTCAGTTCCCATTCAACGGAAATTTCTCTCGCTGGCGCTGCTCATGTCGCTGGCTCTCGCAGCCAGCGCACAAAACAGCAACAACAGCTCGCCTGCCGTCTGCGCGGCTTGCATCCGCAGCAATCTTGACTATCTCGCCGGCCCCGCGCTGCATGGCCGCGGCAGCGGAACCCTCGACGAGCATCATGCCGCGCGATTCATTGCTCGCAAGCTTCACGCCTATGGACTGGCTCCGGCTGCGGGCAACGGGCGCTTCATTCAGACTGCAACTATGTTGACTCGGAGTGCCTCGAACTCGTCTGTGAAGACTACCTGGAACGTGCTCGCAAAAATCGAAGGCACCAGGGAAGCAGATCAGATTATCCTGCTCAGTGCGCATCTCGACCATCTTGGCGTGAAGAACGGCAAGACCTATCCCGGCGCGGACGACGATGCTTCGGGCACGGTCGCCGTGATGGAACTGGCGCGAGCGCTGGCCAAACAGCCCCGGCCGCAGCGCACGATCGTGTTTGCGCTTTGGGGCAGCGAAGAGACTGGATCGGTCGGAGCCCGATACTTCCTGAAGCATCCCAGTTTTCCGTTAAAGGAGATCGTCGCTAACCTGGAGTTCGAGATGATTGCCCGGCCCGATCCCAAGGTTCAGCCCGATCAGCTTTGGCTGACGGGCTGGGAGCGCACCGATCTTGGACCAGCGCTGGCGGAACACGGGGCGCAGTTAGCGGGCGATCCTCATCCCGACCAGAACTTCTTCACACGCTCCGACAACTATGCCCTGGCGAAGGATGGCATCATTGCGCAGACAGTCTCCAGTTATGGCCTGCACAAGGATTACCATCAGCCGACGGATACTTTGGACAAAGTGGACTGGCAACATCTCGACAGCGCTATCGAGTCGATGATCGCGCCGGTTAGCTGGCTGGCCAATAGCGACTTTACACCGAAGTGGAATGACGGAGGAAAACCGTAGGAACGAGTCTCGCGAAGCGAGACGAAAGACGATAGCCCAGCGCTTCAGCGCTGGGTGCGGGACTCATTTGCGACGTGAGTCCCGTAGGGACGGCAGGCCAGTAGTAGGGGGCCTTCGACTCGCATTCGCAAAAGCGGCGAATGCTCGCTCAGGATGACACAGTTTCTTGATGGCAGAGTTGATTTGGGCTATGTGCGTTGGCTCCTCTTACTGACAACGGACAACTGCTTTTCATGCCTTCGCACCCTCAAGCTCCTGCGACAGGCTCTCCCACTCGTCCATCAACGTTGCCAACTCGCTACGCTGCTTGCCCAGCAGCTCGGTCCATCGCGCCGTTTCCTCTACGCTGACGAACGACTGCAATTCGTGCTCGCACTCGGCAATTCCGTCCTCCAGCCGCGCGATACCTTGCTCCACTTGCTGATGGCGCTCCTGCATCTGCTTCAACTTGATGGGATTGATCCGCTTCTTCGAATGCGATTGCGCCTTCTGCCCGCCGTATCCGGGAACGTCTGACAATGTGGGAGCCCAGGCGGTTTGCTCGGCCTCGGTCTCGCCCGCGTCCTGACGCTGCTTGCGCCATAAGTAATCTTCGTAGTTTCCGGGGAAGACTTCGATGCGACCGTCGCCGATCTCGAAGACGCGCGTTGCCAGCTTATCGATGAAATAGCGGTCGTGGGAGACGAAGACCACGGTGCCGTTGTACTTCTCCAGCGACTCCAACAGCACGTCCTTGGCGCGCATGTCGAGATGGTTGGTCGGCTCGTCGAGCAGCAGGAAGTTCGAGGGATGCAGCAGCATCCGCGCTAGTGCGTAGCGGTTGCGCTCGCCGCCGGAGAGCACGCCAATCGGCTTGAAGACATCGTCTTCGGAGAAAAGAAAACATCCCAGCATGCCGCGCAGTTCGGTGATCGATTTCTGCGGTGCAACGTCAGACAAGTCGTCCAGCATCCGCCGCGAGGGATCGAGTTCCTTGTACTGGTCCTGCGCGAAGTAGTCCGGCTCGACGTTGTGGCCAAGTTTCAAACTGCCTTCCGTCAGCGGCTCAATGCCGGTCAGCAGCTTGATCAGGGTTGACTTCCCTGCCCCGTTCACGCCGACCAGCGCGATCCGGTCCCCGCGCTGGATGGTGAAATTGACATCGCGAAAAACTTCCTTTGGGCCGTAGCTCTTGGCAACATCTGAGCATTCAACCACCGTGCGCCCGCTGGGATTGGGCTGCGGAAAAGTGAAGTGGATGGTGCGCTCGTCCGGCGGAATCTCGATGCGCTCGATCTTTCCCAGTTCCTTGATGCGGCTCTGCACCTGCTTGGCCTTGGTCGCCTGGGCGCGAAAGCGATTGATAAACGCCTCCAGTTGCTCGATGCGGTCGCGCTGGTTCTTGTAAGCCGACACCAGCGAATCGCGGCGCTCCTGTTTCTCCTGTAGATACTTCTCGTAGTTGCCGCTGTAGAACTGCACGCGCTTGTTCCAGATTTCGGCGGTGCGATTCACCGTGACATCCAGGAAATAGCGGTCGTGCGAGATGAGCACGTAGGCAAACGGATACTGCAACAGATATTGTTCCAGCCAATTGCGGGTTTCGAGATCGAGGTGATTCGTCGGCTCGTCCAGCAACAGCAGGTTCGGCTTCGACAGCAGCAGCTTGCCCAGCGCGATTCGCATCTGCCAGCCGCCGGAGAACTCTTCGGTGTAGCGCGTCCAGTCTTCTTTGCGGAAGCCAAGACCGTCGAGCACGGTGCCGACCTGCGAGTCGAGCGCGTAGCCGTCTTTCACGCGAAATTCGGTCAGGATGCGCTGGTAGCGATCGGCCACCTGCGCGTACTCGTTCGAGGTGTGATCGAGCTCCGCGATCTTGTGCGTTAGCTCTTCCATCTCCTGTTCGAGCGCGCGCAGGTTGGCGAACACCGACATGCACTCGTCGAAGACGGTGCGCCCTGAAAGCTGCAAGCCGT
>JBEKQY010000150.1:0-9131 GCA_049519235.1 Candidatus Korobacteraceae bacterium
GCCGATCCTCGGCTGCGAGCTCTACATCTGCAAGAAGGAGGACCATCGTGCCGCGCCTGAGGGTGACAGCTACAACCACCTCATCGTGCTGGCGGAAAACGACCAGGGCTATCGCAATCTGGTGAAGATCGTCTCCGAAGCGTCGCTGCACGGCTTCTATTACAAGCCGCGGGTCAGCAAGAAATTTCTCGCCGAGCACACGCAGGGCTTGATCGGCTTGTCCGCGTGTCTGAAGGGCGAGGTCGCCGAGAACCTCACGGAAGGCAAGTACGAAGCCGCGCGCGCGGCCGCTGCGACCTACACTGATATCTTTGGCAAAGGCAATTTTTATCTCGAGATTCAGGACCAGGGTGTTCCCGAGGAAAAGCGCATTCAGCCCAACCTTCTGAAGCTGGAGCAGGAACTTGATCTGCCATTAGTCGCGACCAACGACAGCCACTACCTCTGTGAGGACGACTCACACGCGCAGGACGTGATGGTCTGCATCCAGACCGGCAAGTCGATCAACGACACCAACCGGCTGAAGTTCCACGGCAACCAGTTTTATGTGAAGAGCGCTGCCGAGATGGCGAAGGTCTTCGCCGGCCACGAGCGCGTGCTGGCGCGCACCCTGGAAATCGCCGAGCGCTGCAATGTGCGGCTGGAAAAAGTTCACGACCCGTTCCCGCAGTTTGGAGTCCCTGCCGGCTATTCGCTGCCCGACTACTTCGAGCACGTCACTCGTGAGGGCTTCGCCAAGCGGCTGCATATCCTGCGCGAGTTGCAAAGCCTGGGCCGCCTGAAGCACTCGCTCGAGGATTACGAAAAGCGGCTCTCGCGCGAAATCGACATCATCCGGCAGATGCAGTTCGCCGGATACTTCCTCATCGTCTGGGACTTCATCCGCTACGCCAAGGAGCGCAACATTCCGGTGGGGCCGGGCCGCGGATCGGCGGCTGGATCGCTGGTCGCCTATGCGCTGACCATCACCGATATCGACCCACTACAGAACGGACTACTGTTCGAGCGCTTTCTCAATCCCGAGCGCATCAGCCTGCCCGACATCGACATCGACTTCTGCATGAACCGGCGCGGCGAGGTCATCGAATATGTTACGCAGAAATACGGCCGCGATCAGGTGGCGCAGATCATCACCTTCGGCACCATGGCAGCAAAAGCTGCGCTCAAAGATTCGGGCCGCGCCATGGACATCCCCTACGCCGAGGTCGATCGTATTGGGAAGATGATCCCGCCCACGCTGAACATCACGCTCGACCAGGCGCTGAAGGACTCACCGCCGCTGGCTGCCGCATACAAAGACGAGCCGCAGACCAAGGAGCTGATCGACACCGCCAAAAAGCTCGAAGGGTTGGTGCGCAACGCCGGCGTGCACGCCGCGGGCGTGGTGATTGCGCCGTTGCCGCTGACCGATCTGGTGCCCCTGCATCGCACCAAGAATGACGAAATCGTTACCGCTTACGACATGAAGGCGGTGGAAAAGCTGGGTCTGCTGAAGATGGACTTCCTCGGGCTCACCACGCTCACCATCATCGACGATGCCCTGCGCCTTATTCAGCAGACGCGCGGCGAGCGGCTGGACCTCGAAAAACTTGTGCTCGACGATACCCAGACCTACGAAAAGGTATTCCACACAGGATTGACCTCGGGCGTCTTCCAGTTTGAATCGCATGGCATGAGGGATGTGCTGCGGCGCTACAAGCCCATTGCCGTCGAAGACCTTACGGCCTTGAACGCGCTCTATCGCCCCGGCCCAATCCAGGGCGGCATGATCGAGGACTTCATCGAGCGCAAGTGGGGCCGCAAGAGAATTGAATACGAACTGCCGGAGCTGGAACCGATGCTGAAGGAGACGCTGGGCGTCATCGTCTATCAGGAGCAGGTAATGCAGATCGCCAACCGGCTTGCGGGCTACTCGCTGGGCGAGGCCGACCTGCTGCGCCGCGCCATGGGCAAGAAAGATCCTGAGGCAATGGCCAAGCAGCGCGAGCGCTTCGTGCGCGGCGCCACCGAGCGCGGCTTCCAGCCCAGAAAGGTCGAGAAGATCTTCGACCTGATGGAGCAGTTCGCGGGCTACGGCTTCAACAAATCGCACTCGGCTGCGTATGCGCTGCTCGCCTATCAGACGGCCTATCTCAAGACGCACTATCCCGTGGAATTCATGGCGGCGCTGCTGACCTCAGTTTCCGGCAGCACCGATGACGTGGTGAAGTACATTAACGAGTGTCGCGAGATGGGCATTGCGGTCGAGCCGCCTGACATCAACGTCAGTGACGCCTACTTTACGCCGCACGGCGAAGCCATCCGTTTCGGCCTAGCGGCGGTGAAGAACGTTGGCCATAACGCCATCGAGTCCATCGTCACCGCACGCAAAAGAGACAGCGCATTCCGCTCGTTCTATCAGTTCTGTGAGAAGGTTGATCTCCATCTGCTGAACAAGCGGGTGGTCGAGTCGCTGATCAAGAGCGGCGCCATGGATCCGCTGGGACGCCGCGCGCAACTGATGGCCGTCGTTGACAGCGCCATGGAGCACGCGCAGAAAACGCAGAAGGACGCCGAGCTCGGACAGCATGGCCTGTTCGGCGTTTTTCAGCAGGACGAGAACAATCACGCCGCCGAGAAGCCGCTGCCCAATACTCCCGACTGGGATGAGCACCAGCGGCTCGCTTTCGAAAAGGAGATTCTTGGCTTCTTCATCACCGGACATCCGCTGGAGAAGTATCAGGAAAAACTGCTGGATTTCAACGCGCGCACAACGACAGAAATCTGCGAGCTGAAATCATCCACCAGCAAGGACGAAATCTCGATCGGCGGAATTCTTAAGGGCATCCGCGTCGCCAAATCGAAAAAGGGCGATCTCTATGCGCAAGGCCAGCTCGAAGACATGAACGGCTCGGTCGATGTCCTGTGCTTCGCCGAGCCCTATCGTCGGCTGGCGGAGAAGTTGCGGCTGACGGTTCCGGTGCTGATCAAGGGCGGCGTGCGGGTGGAAGAAGGCTCGAATCCCAAGCTTATGATCGGCGACATCACGCCATTGGAGGACGCACAACCCAAGCTACCCACTCATCTGCGTATCAAGGTCGCGCTGGAAACCGCGACGGCAGCCACCATCGACGAGTTGCAAGCCGTGTGTCGCGAACGCCAGGGCGAGGCCCGCGTGCTCTTCGATCTGGAGCGCAAGGGCGACTTCACCGCTGTGATGGAGGCGGAAGGCTATAATGTGTTGCCGGACCGGGCGTTCATCAGCCGCGTGGAAGAGTTGTGCGGGCGCGGCAGCGTGCGCGTTGTCGATTGAACGGGTAGAGCAGGCCTAGGCCTGCGTCCCTGTCTGAGTGAAAATCCGCTTTCGCGATCGAGATCCGCGGATCTCGATCGCGAAAGCACATATCGTTTGTACGGCTGTGAACGCGGGCTTGAAGGCCCGCCCTACCCGTGACTAGAATCACCGTGGCCGAGGAACCCCAACTCTCTCTCGCCCAATCCGGAATGCTTTCCGCGCTGGACTTCTGGATGTGTGCGACTGAGGCCGTGTACTGGGCTGCAACCCAGCGAAACGATCCCAATATGGAAGCTGCCTCCAAAGCACACGAAGAATTGCAGCGGATCGAAGACCAGATCCAGCAACTGCAAGGCGCCGCCGGCAACAACCAAGATACCCAGAAACAGTTGCAGGCCTTGCATGACCGCGTGGAATCGCTCAGGCGGCAGATGTCCGGACAACTGACGCCCTGGGAGCGCACCGAGCTGGCGCGCCATCCCAACCGTCCTTACCCGCTCGATTACATCGAGCGAATCTTCCCCGACTTCAGCGAGATTCACGGCGACCGTTTTTTTGGCGATGATCCTGCAATGATCTGCGGCATGGCAAGGTTTCGCGGCAGGGAAGTGCTGGTGCTGGGAACGCAGAAGGGCCGTGACACCAAGCAGCGAGTCCATCGCAACTTTGGCCAGCCCAATCCTGAGGGTTATCGCAAAGCGCTGCGCGCCATGAAATTTGCCGAAAAGTGGCGCCGGCCGGTGATCTCGCTCATCGATGTGGTTGGCGCGTATCCCGGACTGGGCGCGGAGGAGCGCGGACAAGCCGAAGCCATCGCCCGCAATCTTCGCGAGATGGCGCGCCTGGAAGTTCCATTTATCGCCGCGATCACGGGTGAAGGCGGCAGCGGCGGGGCGCTGGCGATTGCGGTTGCCGATCGCGTGTTGATGCAGGAAAACAGCATCTACTCGGTGATCTCGCCGGAGGGCTGCGCCTCCATCATGTGGCGCGACGCGGGCAAGAAAGCCGTTGCGGCGCAGGCGCTGCACATCACGGCCAAAGATATCCTCGAGCTCGGCATCTGCGACGAAGTTGTTCCCGAGCCGCCCGGCGGAGCTCAACATGATTACGACGCCGCGGCCAATGCTCTGGCCGACGCGCTGGAGAAGCACCTGTCCGAGCTGGAGAAGTTACCCACCGGCGCGCTGCTCGATGCGCGTTACAACAAATTCCGCAAGATGGCGCAATACTTCCGCACGGAAGAGGTCACGCCATAGCGCCTATGCAAGGGGTAAGACGGATTATTGCTGATGAGCGAGCGCCACGTCTTCCAAGGTTACTTTTCGGAATACAGCCGGATCTCCCAGCCGCTTCATCGCGTCGAGAATCTCAATCCCAGCCAGCCTGCCCTCGGAGTCGTAGTCGGCAGCGATGCCTTCCGCCAGCTGCTTGGTGGTGACGGTAGTCTCGTGAAAACGGATGTACAGAGCGTCAACCTCCTGGTCGTAGGTGATTCTCATGAGCGCTCCTTCTTCAAAAATAATACACGTAAAGCGTAACCACGACGATCTCGTCCGACTCCTCAACAAAGACGGGGCGGACCTGCTTTGTCGCGTAGCGCTTTTTGTTCCACATCGCGGCGAACACAAAATCCCTGCGACACTCGTTCCGATCACCTTCGGCGGCCTTCCAACGTTCATTGCGGATGGCTTCCACAACTTCCTGCTCCCATGCTCCTCGGAATTCGATTTGCTGACGAGCATGGCCCGATAGGCGGATTGGTTTCTCAACCTGGGGCAAGCGTTTAACCTAGAAGAACCGGTACATAAACACATTGGCGGCACGGGTCTGGTGCGGCATCAGCGTCAACACCAGCACACAGGCCATCGTCCACATGGGCGCGATCCACACCCAGCGGTCGCGGAGGGCGATGGCGATCGTCTCCGAACGCGACGTCGCAGGCGCCGTTCCTAGCAGCTCGGCGTAGCCATCGAGCGCGTCGATCGCCCATAGCACCGCCGCGTAGGCCACAGCCAATCCCACGACCAGTAGGTACAGGCTCGAATGCAGAACGTGGCGTGAGTAATTCGCCGGAGAGAGCAGCGCTCCGAACATCTCCCTCGCCTGGGACAACGAAGCCGAGCGGAAGAAGATCCATCCCAGATTGACCAGCGCCATGGTCACCATCCACGACACCATTGTCCAGCCCCGCGCGCTTGGCTGCCAGTTCAACTTCCGCTCCATCTGCTGGGCTTGCCGGTGCCCGATCAGCAGCACACCGTGATAGCAACCAAAAAGCACAAACAGGACCGTCCCTCTGTGCCAGACCCCGAATAGCACCAGCGCCACCAGCAGGCAGAATTTTCTCCACCACTCTTCGCGGCGCAACATCGCCAGCGGCAGGAAAACGTAGTCGCGTATCCAGAAGGAAAGCGACATATGCCATCGCGTCCAGAAGACCGACGGCGTAGTCGAGGTGAATGGCCGCGCGAAGTTTTCCGGCACGGTAAAGCCCATCATGCGGGCCGCGCCAATGGCGATGTGCGAGTAGCCGGCGAAGTCGAAGAAGATCTGCAACGCATAGCCCAACGCCAGGCACCAGACGTCCGGCCCGCTCCAGCCGCTCATCTGGTCGAAGCCGGCGTTGATGCCTTGTCCGCTCAGGATTCCCTTGCCCAACAGTTGCGCCACCTGCATCATCAGCAGCCCGGTTGCAATGCGGCAGATCCCCCGGCCCATGTCGTCGCGCGACGGCGTCTGCTGCGAGCGAAATTGCGGCAGCATGTCGGGCATCCGACAGATGGGGCCGGAGACCGCGACCGGGAAAAAAGCCATATAGAGCGCGAACTCCACGAACGTCGGATCAAGTTCCTCGCCGCGATACAGGTCCAGCAGGTAGCTCATCGCCTGGAAGGTCCAGAACGAAATGCCCAGCGGCAGCGCGAGGTGCGAAAACTTCTGTAGCGACGCGAATGGGAGCGATACGGCGACGCCGGGCAAGTACTTGAAGATCGCCAACAGCAGCAGGTTGAATGCGAGCCCGATCCACAACACGGTGACGGAGGGTTTGCGTTGCATCCGTCGTCCCACCAGAAAATTCATCGTGGTGGAGGCCAGCAGCACCAGCAGAAACCACGCTCCCCAGGTGAGATAGAGCGCGTAGCTGACGATGAGCAGAATGGCCTGCCGCGCGCCGCGCGAGCGCGCTTTGCGCAGCACTGCCAACCCCAGCAGAAGCGCTACGGCGTATAGCGATGCTCGCAACAGGATTCCCTGCTCCACTAACGACCCTCCTGTTGTCCGCCCGATGAAACGGAGTTTTCGACTACCGGCATAGAGGATGCTTCCCGCTTGGTTGCAGGAACCCCCGTCAAGCTCTTGCTGATCACGTCGGCTACCACGGCGTTGCCGGCCGAGTTGTAATGGGTATCGCCGAAGACGAAGTGGCTCAGATACCAGCAACCGGGTTGCAGAGGGGGACAAGCGTCTTTAACCGCAAAAAAAGCGGGGAAGAGCGTGACGAATCGTTTGCACTTGCCTTCGCACCAATCCCGCCAGATGCGCACCTCGCGGGAATCCACGTTGTCGTGCGCGAGTTGCGCCGGCCACGGGAAAACCACCACGCTGACGGGAATATTCCGCGCTTGCAATTCGCGCCACAGCGTGTCCATCTTGGCTTTCTCTTTGGCAATGCCGCGTTCGAGCCCCAGCGGCGCGTAGCCAGTCTCGTAGGGCTCCGTATCGGAAACCGGGCGATAGGTCCAGGCCGAGCGCTCCAGGTCAAATTCGTTGCCCCCGTGTCCCAGATCGAGGTGATACCAGCCGAAGCGGACCAGCGCCTTCTCGAAGAAATCGAAGACGTCGTTGGTGAGCAGCAGGTTGTTGTTGATCCACAGCCGCAGCTCCGAATACCAGCTGCTCTTCGACAGCTTGCGGCTGGCGATAGCGACGGCACCGGATGAGTCCGTATCGTGGAAAAATGCCGCTTCGTCCTGCGCATCCGAGATGTCGATGAACACGATGGCCTCATCAAAATCCGCGCCGTCGCGGACCACCATTCTTGCCGTATTGAGGTAATTGGAGGGCGAATAGCCTTCCACGCTTCCGTTCAAAAACTCGTACTGCGGGAAGTTGGCGGCGACACGGCCCATGAAGCTGTCCTGCCAACTGGTCATCCCCTCCGGTTCGGAGTCGCCCAGGATGAGGACGCGCGGACGGGGACTGCTGCGCGGAACTTCGCGGATTTCCTGGTCGCGAAATCCCAGGCTGTTGGTCTTGAACTCGTAGGAGCTTCCCAGCCAGGGACGAATGCACGAGCAATCCGGACGAAAGCCAAAAACCCGCACCGGGTCGCGGCTGAAACAGAATCCGTGCGTCCTGCCGGAGACCGCCGATCCCAGAATCGCCTTGCTGTAGAAGAAATCGAAAGCGACGAAGGTTGTGACGCTAACGATAAGCGACAGCAGAAACAGCGCCAGCTTGATGCGGCGCTGCCGCTGGGGATTGAAAGCCGACGCCGCTACTACTGGGGTTGTCTGTGTGGCACTCAAGGTTCTTCCGATTATTTCCTAGGTCGGCCCACGCGCTGCGCGGTGGCGAACATCAAGGCCACGGTGTCCAGGTCCTTGGGCTGCACTTTTCCCGGAGGAATCCGCATATGTGTTAGTTCTTCCAACTTTACCAATAGGTCCAGCAGTCCCATGGAGTCGATCAGTCCGGAAGAAACCAGCGGAGTATTTTCGTCGATCGGCACATTTTTCTTTCGTGCGATGCCGCTGATGTGCTGAATCAGCTTCTCTGCTTCGCCGCTCACGAGTTCGTTTTCTCCTGCTCCATAGTCCCTTCCTCGCCTCTCAGCGACGATTCGTGCGCCTGTATCCGCTCGGCCAGTTCGTTGAGGAATTTCGCAGCCATCCTGCCTTCCGCAAGTTGATGATCAAACGTAAGAATCAAGTTGAAACTGCCGGCAGCGCCGGCAAGCGGGAACAGCTCCGAGCCGACGCCGAGAATCGCCGATTGCCCCTGGTTGATCAACGGCACGAAAGATGCCACGCCTTCGGCGGAGAGATCGGAAACCACGAACGTCCCGCCACTCAGGTCCTCGGCTGTGAGCTCCTGGCGCATATACTTGTACATCAGCTCCCACAACTCTTCGGCTATGGCTGCAAGATCCTTCTCGTCGGCATGGCGCACCACGGGGACCATCAGCCCTTTGTCGTAATCCATGGCCACGCCGATATTAACCTCTTCGTAGTAGCCCACGCGCTCACCGGAGCACACGGCATTGAACGCGGGATACTTGCGCAGCAGGCGTGCCGCCTCAAAAACAAAAATGGGGGTAGGAGCCGAGACGACGCCACCGGAGGCACGCAGCAGCGACCGCAGTCCGCGCGTCGGACAGGGCACGGTTACCGAACTGGCCAGCGCGTTCCGTTGCGCCGAGCGCAGATAGCGGACTTCGCCCTGCTTGCGGCGCGACAACTCCTCCCAGCGGACTGCCACGCCGGCGGCCAGCACAGGCTTCGACGTGTCGCTGGGGACCGTCTTCTCTTCGACGAAGCCGCCGTTGCCATCCGCGTTTTCCAGGAACGAAAGCACGTCTTCAGCTTTGACGAGGGGTAAATGGGTAAACTGCTGCGGATCGAGCTTGTGCTGGTGCAGCAATTCTGCGGCGCTCCGGCTGAAACGTGGAGTGAACGTCCCCGGCGCCCATGAAGCAACATTGGGACGCGCCGGCTGATGTGCAGCGACTATCCGCGGCGCGGCTGTCTTTGTCGATGTTTTCGCAGCCCCTGTTGCAACCGCCTGGAATGCGTCCGGCGGTAAAGGGGTATCGAGTGCGGCGGTGATGTAGCAGATGGCGGCGCCGACTGCGATC
>JBEKQY010000151.1:0-9104 GCA_049519235.1 Candidatus Korobacteraceae bacterium
GATGGTTGCGCAGGAGACAGCGAATGGCCCCCAGCTATAATTGCAGTTCCGTGGTCGAGATCGATCAGGAGCCCAGGCATCATCTGGTGATTGCGAACGAGTTCGTGCGAGCCTTTGCGGTGGAGATCGCGCCGCACGATCGGACGCTCTGCCATCGGCATCCGCACGACTACCTTCTTTATGTAGCCAGTGACGCCGAGATTATCAGCGCCGCGCGCGACGAGGAACAGAAGAAGCTGAGCTACCGCGACGGAGAATGCGAGTTGTCCTTGGCGGGGTTGGTGCATGTGGTGGAAAACCTGGGAGACGCACCCTTCCGCAACGTTGTGGTTGAGCTGCTGCCCGCAGCGAGCAGCCTGCGGCGCAACGACGACCCTAAACTCATGCAAGGCGATGGCCGGGTCACGCAGCAGTTTGATGACGAGCGAGCTGCAATTCTTGTGGCGAAAATGTCTCGCGGCGCTGGAATGAAAATTTGCGGTCCAGCCGTCATCGCTTCTTGTTATGGCCACCAATTAAGTCTTGCGCTCTCACGCCGCGAGGAGCACGAAATAAATAGTCTCAATGACCTATGCTGGCTCGGAGCGGGCGAGTTGGGGATCGCAACCAACCTCGAAGCGGGTGACGCGAAGGTCGTTATCATCCAAATCGGTACGAGACGGTGATAGCTTGGTCCCTCTCCGCTACGCTTCCTAAATATGCAAGTGGTGTCGCAATGGTGGGAATTTGCGGTTGGCGAGGCTATGCTGAAATCCAGCGAGCGGGCGAACAAGATTGTTGTCGCAGTGATCACCAAATCGCGCCGTTACGGTTCATGAAAATAATCTCAATCCTTAGCCCTTCGCCCTTGCCTTTCCACTGATGTGTCTGTGCAATCGGGAAGCCCCGCACCCAGACGATCTCGTCCTGATGCATGGCCACCGGCCATAGCGGACGCTGCTCTGCCGCAATGTGCTTCTCTGCGAATAGGCGTTTCAGCTTCTCCTCCGAGCGGCTGTGCGCCGGCCAGAAGCGGTCTCCCGGGCGCCAGTTTCGGACGACCAATTCCGCGCCGACCAAATTAGCGCTGAGGAGTTCTGCTGGCGACAGTTCATGGGCGAATTCCTCCGGCACAATCTCCGCGCGCAACGTCAGTCTCAGCTCCGCGATTTGAATTTCACCGGGGACCGGCAACGTGTACCAGTAGGCCGAAGTAGCTTCCTGCCCAGCCGCGCGCCACTGCAACGATGCTCTTCTGCGCACGACGATGCGACCGCCGGGAAGCTCGGCCCGGGCCAGCTCGCCCAGAGCGCAGCGCCGCAGTGTTTCGATGTGTCCGAAGTCCAGCGCGATGCCTTCGCATTCAGCGAAGCGCTTGAGGACGCGCCGCTGGAGGGCCAGAGGCAATTGCGCGAAACCAGCAAGGTTGAACTGGTGGGGGCCCATCCGGGCGGCTGTCTCGCGTTCGACAAGCGCTCGCCAGTAGTCCTCTTCGGCGCGCGACGTGTTGGCAACATCGTTTAACACGCGACGGACCTTCGGGTTGTACTCGCGTTCCAGCAGCGGCAGCAATTGGTGGCGCAGGCGATTGCGCAGGAAGCGATGGTCGAGATTGCTTTCATCCTCGCGCCAGCTCTGAGCGAGCGCAGTGAGGTAGGTCTCAACCTCGTCACGCGAGACGCCCAGCAGCGGGCGAACAATGCGCAGGGTTACGTCCGGAGAAACCGGGCTTTGAAGGAGCGCAGCCTCAGCGCCGTCAACTGCCATTTCCTGGAGAGGGGCCTTAGCCCCGGAGCTGCCACCGGAAGTCGCTAAATCAAAGATCGGATAAATCCCCGCCAGTCCCCTGGTTCCCGCGCCGCGCAAGAACTTCAGCAGAACGGTTTCGGCCTGATCGTCCAGCGTGTGCGCGGTTGCGATGGAATCAAAGCGCTGTTCTTCGGCAAGCTGTGCGAACCAGCGATACCGCAGCTCGCGCCCTGCTGCCTCGATACTCAGCTTGCTGGAAAAGGCGTGGTCGCGCACATTGCCATGCCCGGCAAAAAAGTCCAGGCCGTGCGCTCTTGCCAGCTCTGCGACGAAGGCTTCGTCGGCATCCGATTGCTCGGCGCGCAAACCGTGATTGAAATGCGCCACCGCCAGCACGATGCCAAGCTCTGCCCGGAGATCGGGCAGCACGCGCAACAGCGCGACCGAGTCCGCGCCGCCGGAGACGGCCGCGGCCACGCGGTCGCCCGCCCGCATCAGGCCTTGTTCTCGGATGTATCGCAGCACCTTCTCGCGCACGGGGTAATAGTACGGCAAGAGGCCGCTCTTCGCTCTTCGCCAATCCCTTCCCTGTCATTCTTAGCGAAGCATGCGCGCGGGTTTCGCGAATGGCGAACAGGGAAAAGAATGGCGAAGGAGGCCAGTTCTGGCGAAGAGCGAAGGGCGAACAGCGAACAGCGGCCTTCTACTTCGACAGCGCCCCCAGCGCCGCGCGGAAGATCGCGTCGAAGTTCTCCCGTCCAGCGGCCTGCACGGCCCGCTCGACGGCCTTCTCGGCAAGGGCGCGCTGGTAGCCCAGATTGCTGAGCGCGGAGATCACGTCTTCCTCCACCGCCGAATGCGAGACCACCGGCTGCGTCGCGCCAAAGCCTTCCAGCTTGTCGCGCAGCTCGACGCACATGCGCTCGGCGGTCTTGCGGCCGATGCCGGGAATCTTGGTCAGCCGCGCAAAATCGTTGCCGCGGATGGCGCCTACCATATCGGCAGTCGCCATGCCGCTGAGGATGGTGATGGCCAGCTTCGGCCCAATGCCGCTGACCGTGATCAGCTTCTCGAAAAGCTGCTTCTCTTCCGGGCGCAGAAATCCGTAGAGCGCCAGCGCATCTTCGCGCACGTGAGTGTGAATGTGCAGCGCGACCTCGGCGCCGGCTGCCGGCAGTTCGGAAAATGTCGGAATGGTGATGACAACGTCGTAGCCGACGCCGCCAGCCTCAACGATGGCCTGGTTGGGATGCTTCGAGATGAGCCGTCCGCGTAAATGAGCGATCATGGAATCAGTGGCTAGTGGTCAGTGGCTAGTGGTCAGTAGGACCCAAGCATTTCTAGCCACTAGCCACTAGCCACTGGCCACTGTCTTACTGCCTTCTCCGGTGGTACACCGCGAACTCGAATCCCGGATTCGCCGGGAACAGCTCGTTGACCTTGCGCAGGCGCTCGGCCAGCGCATCTGGAGCCAGCAGCGGATAGTCGCGCTCGCGCAGGTCCTGGTAGTCCACGTCGAGAAACAGCGACAGCATGTACACCGCAATCGCGTCGGCGAAGACTGCCAGCAAATACTCGTGACGGGCCTTCTCCGCTTCGGGGCCGTTGGTGGTTGCGACCTTGCGCAGCTCGTACGCGTCCAGCGAAGTCTCGCCGCGCGCCCTGCTCTCCACCTGCTTCCACACGACATCCGCAAATTCCTGCGAGACGCCGACGCGATCGACGAAGTTGTGGCCCACATTGATGAAGAACTCGAAGGCGATGGCGAAGCTGTCTTCCATCAGCCGGGTGGAGATGAAGACGCACTGTGAGTCGCCCAGCGTCTGATTGCGGTGGCAGACGGCGCTGTCGGAGAGCTGCACGTCGTAGCGGTCGGCGATCATGGTCTCGTCGCCCAGGTTCAGGGTGAGCGGGACGAAATAGTACGCCTTGCGATCGAGCGCTGCGGCGATGGTGCGCGGTACGGCATTCACCATGCGCTCCAGATCGGCGACGCCAGCGGTCATCTCCCCCATGACCGAGTAGCAGATGCCGTTGCCAGCCTGTGTCACCGGCGCCATCCGCACTACCTCGGCGGGGGTTCGAGTTACAGCTTGCGACGTGGAAGCCATGAATAGTTGATTGTAACGCACGGCTGGAGCGGCGGTCGGCAGGCTTTCCGCCTAATCCGCAAGGGCCTTCCGCACACTTCGCAAGAGAAGTGCAGGCCGAAAACGCCCCTCCTAAGCAAGGGCGTGTCGGTTCTTGCCGGTTTTGTGCTATATCTTTGAGACCAAAGTGCGCTGTTGCGCCCGGGAGGAAGTCACAGATGCCTGCCACACCTGATTTTGTCTTCGGTGAAACGCGTGCCGTGCGCCACTTCAGGCAGGCCGCAGGAAACTGCTATCGAGCCGCTCTCGGCGTGGGTTGCGCGCTGTTGCTGTTGCTCGGTTGCGCCCAGGCCCTGAAGGCGCAAGTCCTCTCGCCTCCGGTTCAGCTCGGGCCCACCGCCGCTGCGCTTGAGGACTTGCACAAGTGCGGGAAAGAAATCGCTCGCAGCGCGCCCAACATTTCCGCCGACATCCTCGACGCGCAACAACAACTGTTCTTCGGACTGGTCAAGGGCGGCTACACAAACCAGTCAAGTGGCGGGCGTGGATACAGCGGTTACAACAGAAATGGCGGCTACAACAATGGTGGATATCAGCACAACGGCGACTGGCTGCTGACACCGCCTCCCAAAGAGTATGTCGCCGACCTGCAACACGAAGCTGCATGGTGCCTTGAAGTGGCGAATATCCTGAACACCGATCCCACCAGGAAAGAGGCGGCAAAACAGGTGCTGGCCAGCATCGCCAAAGATCTCGAGATCAAGATGAAGGATTGCAAGGACTGGGGTGCAGGAAGACTGGTCACAGTAATTGCCAGCACCATCAAGAACGGGCAACCGGATCCCGGCTGGACAGTGATGTACAAGTGGGTGTCGGTGAGCGGACTGAATTCGATGGACCTGGCGTTTCCGCAGATGAGCACGCCAACGTCGAAGGGAGTGCCGCCCGGAGTGTACTCGCTGTACGCCACGAAACAGGTAGGCAACACGACCATGAAAACGCAACCGGTCACCGTCTCAGCGTTCCAAAACCAGAAAGTAAAATGCGAAATACCAGTGCCATGAGTTCGCCGCCAGCAAAAGCCGAGCCGCAGCAGCCGGCGCGCTTCGCTGCCTTCGCGCAGTTCTTCAAGGCATACATGGGAACCGCTTCCGTGGTGACGGCGTCGCTGCCCATCCCGGTCGCGGCCTTCCATCTGATACCGACCTACGCCGCGCAGGAGAAATTTCTCTCCACCTATACGTCGCTGTTTTGCTTTCTCGCACTGGCCTATCTGTTTTACATCCGGCATTGGCTGGGGAGATTGATGTTCTCCACCCGAGCCGATGGGCATGTCGGCTTTCGCACTTTGCTTGCCTTTGTTCCGCTCGGGCTCATCCTGGCTTCGCTCGGCTTGGTGGCCGGTTACCATCATTTCTTGATGGAGTCGCTGCTGGTGTTCACTCAACAAGGGGTCATGAGCAGCACTACGGACATCCTGAAGTCTGTCGATTACCGCGAGATTCCCGACAGCCTGCAATTGACGGTGTGCTATCTGGGCATGTTTCTCACCGCCGAGGCGGCGTTCATCCTGATGGCGCTGCGCGAGTACCTGCAAGACGTGCTGAAGATTGATGATGCTTCGCTGCTTCGGGTGCCGCTGGCGAATGCGCCAGAGAAGGAAGAAGAAGTTGCGTTGGCAGCCGTCAACGATGCCCGATAGGCCACTGCTCCTTTGGGCACCTGACAGGCGTGCCTCATCCCGATAGAATCGTATTACGTATGTCGTACAGCGATGCCATGCCCGCCCACCGCCCCTCCAAGTTCTCCATCGCTTTTACTTCGGCCGTGCGGGTGGTGTTCACGACCTTGCTCTTCACCGCCGGAGGCATGGGCGCAGGGCTGTTTCTTGGCATCGTTGGCACCGTCGTTTATGGCATGATGAGTGGCAGCAAGATTGACATGACCAACGCTTACAAACACGTTGCCATCCCGGTCGCCGTTATTGCCGGCTCCATCGGGCTGATCGGATCGGCGATGCTGGAAGTGCGCGCCCGCACCAACCGAACATCCCTGTAGCGCGATTGCAGGCCGCGAAATCTCCCGCGGTACCCGGATTTATCACAAGCGTCTTGAAACGTGGTGGACAGTCAGTACAGTAATCCTGTACGCTGTCGTTAGGAGTTCAAACATGCCTGTTGAAACCACATATACAAGCTTGCGCGAGAGGCTGGCCTCGGTGCTGGACCAGGTTGCCAACGACCACGAAGTCGTCATCGTTCGCCGTCGCGGTGCAAAGGACGTGGCCCTCATCCCTGCTGACGAATTGGCTGGATTGCTGGAGACAGCACACCTGCTGCGGTCACCTCGAAATGCGCAGCGCTTGATGTCAGCACTTGATAACTCTCGCCGAGGCAAGGGGAAGAAGATGTCGATCGAGCAGTTGCGACGCGAGGTTGGGCTTGATACGACGCGCTGAACCCGAGGCGGTCTTTGAACCTGAGTTCGTGGACGACCTTATTCACTGGGTCAAGACTGATCGAAAGACCGCGCTGCGCCTATTGGAATTAGTGAATGCCATCCTACGAGACCCGTTTGAAGGCATCGGCAAACCCGAACCGCTGAAGTTCGGATTCGCAGGTTGCTGGTCGCGGCGAATTACTCAGGAACACCGGCTGGTCTACAGGGTATTGGAAAATCGGATCGACTTTCTCCAGGCCCGCTATCACTACTAAGGTCATAGTATGCACGCCATACGGGCGCGCGGAAATTGGAATACATCATCATGGCTGAAATCATTCATGTGAAATTGCCCGACGGCAGCGTGAAAGACGTGCCGCGCGGGACCTCCGCACTCGATATCGCCAAAAGCATCAGCCCGCGCCTGGCTGATGCAGCGCTGGCCGCGCAGATCACGCCGTTTTCGCCGAACGGCGGCGGTAACGGTCATCATCCTCCGGCGGAGGCAACCGCCGCCGCTCCCGCGAAGAACAACCCGCAACTCGTCGATCTCGTGCGTCCGTTGGAGCACGATGCCGAGCTACGCATCCTCACCGATCGCGATCCCGAGGCGCTCGAGGTTTACCGTCACTCGTCGGCGCACCTGATGGCCGCGGCGGTGCTCGAGCTCTTTCCCGAGACCAAGCTCGGCCACGGTCCGGCAACCGAAAGCGGCTTCTTCTATGATTTCTATCGCGAGAAGCCGTTCACGCCCGAAGACCTGGAAGCCATTGAGAAGAAAATGCAGGAGCTGGTGAAGCAGGACCTGCCTTATGCGCGGGAGTTCCTGCCGCGCCAGGAAGGACTGGAGCGCTTCAAGTCAGAAGGCGACTTCATGAAGTGCCACTTCATCGAGCAGTTCACCGCGCCCGACGAGAAAATCTCCATCTACAAGACCGGCAGGTTCACCGACTTCTGCCGCGGGCCGCACATCCCATCGACCGGGCGTATCAAGGCGTTCAAGGTGCTCAGCATCGCCGGCGCGTACTGGCTCGGCGATGAGAAGAACCCGCAGCTCCAGCGCATCTACGGCACTTCGTTCTTCAACAAGAAAGATCTCGACGACTACCTGCACAAACTCGAGGAGGCGAAGAAGCGCGACCATCGCGTGCTGGGCAAGCAGCTCGACCTGTTCTCCATTCAGGAGCTGGCCGGGCCGGGCCTGATCTTCTGGCATCCCAAAGGCGGCCTCATCCGCAAAGAGATGGAAGACTGGATGCGCAACGAATACCTGAAGCGCGGCTACTCGCTGGTCTACACGCCGCACGTCGCGCGCGTCGATCTGTGGAAGACCTCCGGCCACGAAGGCTATTACGCGCAGAACATGTTCACCCCGATGGAACTGGACGACGCCGACTATCGCATGAAGCCGATGAATTGTCCGTTCCACATCCTCATCTACAAGGACTCGCTGAAGTCATACCGCGATCTCCCCGTGCGGCTGGGCGAGCTCGGCACCGTCTATCGCTACGAGCGCTCGGGCGTGATGCATGGCCTGCTGCGCGTGCGCGGCTTCACCCAGGACGACGCGCACATCTTCTGCATGCCCGAGCAGATTGAGGACGAGATCAGCGGCTGCATGGATTTCGCCCTCGCCACGCTGCACACCTACGGTTTCGAACAATACCAGGTGGAGCTTTCCACCTGGGATCCGAACGACCACGTCACCTTCATCGGGCGTGATGAGCAGTGGCAGCTTGCCGAAACCTCGCTCAAGAACGTTCTGGAGCGCCGCAACATCCCGTACAAACTCATCCCCGGCGAAGCCGCGTTTTACGGGCCGAAGATCGATATCAAGCTGGTGGACGCGATTGGCCGGCTGTGGCAGCTCTCGACCGTGCAGTTCGACTTCAACCTGCCCCAGCGCTTCGGGCTGGAGTACGTGGGCGAAGACGGCAAGCGTCACCAGCCCCTGATGGTGCATCGCGCCCTCTATGGCTCCGAAGAGCGCTTCTTCGGCGTGCTCTTAGAGCATTACGCTGGAGCATTCCCCGTGTGGCTGTCGCCGGTGCAGGTGGTCGTCATTCCCATCGGCGAGAAGCACCATGCGTACGCCAACGAAGTCGGCGACAAACTGAAAGCTGCCGGCGTGCGTGTGCATGTCGATCTGCGCAACGAAAAGATGAACGCCAAGATCCGCGAGCACGCCATGCAGAAAGTCCCGTTCCAGCTCGTCGTCGGTGATAAAGAAGCCGAGGCCGGCGAAGTCAACGTGCGCGTCCGCGGCCAGGAAAAAGCCGAGGGATCGGTGAAGGTGGATGCGTTCGTGGAGCGGGTGAAGGGGCTGATTGAAGGCAAGGCGGCGACGTAGCCCAGAAAGCTGGGACGCGATTTCTCATTTCTCCAGCACAAAAAGAATGTGGTATTCAGGGCCAATGTCGATATCTTGGCCTAAATGAATTGTCTGAACACAGCGCATATCACATTGCGAAAATATCGACTGCCATGTTTCTGGCTTAGTGAAATTGTAAGGAACCGGCACATTGTCGTGGAGCACCCTATTATAAAACCAATCAATGAACGCAGCATAAGCAATCTGCTGGTCATCGTTATTGTTCGAGTCAACCAGCACATATTTCACTGGGGGAGTGACATGGCGAATGCCGACAACAGACTCAATAATTATCAGCCTCCTCTTCGTTCTCTCCCACGCTAATTTCAGGAGGTCAATCGGCTCTTTTGAATGATGTAAAACGGTCAGAAGCAAAACTGTATCGAACGATTCGCTACCCGGAAGTGGCCGCCCCTCCACATATTCCGCAAATGGCAAGTTGAGCCCTCTCGGCAAGTACTTAACCACATCGACCA
>JBEKQY010000152.1:0-9095 GCA_049519235.1 Candidatus Korobacteraceae bacterium
TAAGAGTCACACACTAACACAACACCACTCTCATACTAACACAAGGACGAAGCCGAACTGGCCGAGATGAGCGACGAGGACGCCGCCGAATTTCTTTCCAGCTACGAGCTGACGGAAAGCGGCCTCGTCCGCCTCATCCGCAAGAGCTATGAGTTGCTGGGCCTGATTTCATTCTTCACCGTCGGCGAAGACGAGTGCCGCGCCTGGACGGTCGAACGTGGCATAAAGGCCGTGAACGCGGCAGGCGCCATCCACACCGATCTGGAGCATCATTTTATCCGCGCCGAAACGATTCACTGGGACCAACTGCTCGAAGCCGGCTCCGAAGCCGAAGCCCGCGCCCGCGGCACCCTACGCCTGGAAGGCAAGGAGTACATCGTGAAGGATGGCGACGTGATGCACATCAGGCACAGCGGATAGGGATTAGTGGATAGCTTCACGTTTCGAGTTATTCGATCAGAATCTGTCCATATTCAGTTCAGTGCTCTTCCCGCCATCCTCATTTCAGAGCCGCGGCTCTGGCGAGGTCGGCTGTTGCCCCCTCCGCATCGCCCTTCGCTCGCCTTGCAGCGCCGCGACCGCTGTACGCATCCGCGTAGTTGGGTCTGAGCTGGATGGCTCGGCTGAAGTCCGCGATGGCCCCATCCGTATCGCCTTTCGTTAGTCTCGCGGTGCCGCGCTGGTAGAAGGCGGGCGCCATCTCGGTTCCGAATCCGAAGACGAGATTCCGCTGGAGCGCTATGGCTTGGTTGTAATCCACGATAGCTCCATCCACATCGCCCCCGTCGAACCTTGCATGGCCTCGGCCGAGGTAGGCCATTGCATTTTCCGGTTCGAGTTGTATGGCTTTATTAAAGTCTTGGTCCGCGCCCTTAAAGTCCCGACTGTCTGCCTCTATGGCGCCACGCAGGATGTAGGACTTGGCGAAGTCTGGTTTGACTTGTATGGCTTTGGCGATGTCCTCGAAGGCACCCTTTGTGTCGTTCTTGCATCGCTTCGCAGCGGCGCGAAGCAAGTAGGCATCCGCATAATCCGGTTTGGATTGGATGGCCTTTGTTGCATCCGCAATTGCGCCCTTACAGTCCTTTCTGGATAGCTTCGCCGAGCCGCGGGCAAAATGCTCAGCCGCCTTGTCACAAAAGGCGTTGGTCGCCGTAGCCAAAGACACGGCTATAAGCAACAGACATTGAATCACGAGCCTCATGAAGTCTCCCCAGCTCCCATTGGACCGGTCTTAGCGGCCTGTGCTCATCCGGTCGGCTGGGACTGCGGGGCAGCCATAACCCATTCTCGGAGGCGCCGCCTGTATTAGCTGCTCCCCTGCTGCCGGTGTGCGGGGTGGGCATCGAAAGGATCGCAGCCCTTACTTCGTCCTGGTTTCAATCGTTGCGAAAAGATTGCCAAACCCGCTCTTGATCAGGTGGTCGACGGTCACTGCGCCCCCGTATTCCAGTCGGAGAGCGCTACCATAACGCGAACCAAAACCCGGTTTTGCCGTGGCCTTCCATACTTCCTTTTCTCCTTGCGTATCGAAAAGAGAGCCTGTGAGCACGGAACCCACCGGGTAAATCGCATCGACGCGAACGGTGAGAAGCCATCGCGGGTCCCCAGCCTGCGAAGCGCCACCTTGCTTCACAGCCGGGCAGTCCGTATTCACCCGGTATCCGCGCTCCTCCAATGCCTGGACAACAGAGGGCCTCACGGACTCCAGGTTTAGCATTAGCTTAGTGGCATTGATCAGGGGCATAACGCAGATCGCGTCGATCTGGCTGAATTGGAAATCCGGCGCGATAAAAGCCTGATGGTGCGATTTCGCCCATGACTGTCGCCCGCAAAGCAAAACCAACAGCACGAGTACCGACAATCCACAAGGCTGTATTCTGAACCTTCGCGGAATTTCCCCGGGTACTACGGTTGCGTTGGCAACTGGTTGCTCAGCTGCCGATGACTTCGGGGAATGCCGACTTGGCTGCCGCGCGGACCGCCGGAGCGGATAATGCGCAGATGCGGAGGCAAAGCAGAAGCGACAAGAGTCCACCATCCCTCCCAGTCGAGGCGAGTGAGATTGCAAGGAGCCGGCCCAGGTTGAATCCAAACTTCCAAATGAAGACCCTATGCTCGCATGCACCACCACACCTGTCAAGACTTGTCAAGGCGAGTTCCCATCCGTGTCGGCAGGGCGCGATCTGTCCGGATTGAAATGGCACTCAGAATCTGCGCCGAGCGAACTGGACAAAGATCGCCGGACGAAAGGACTCGTCTTCGGTTAAGAAACCCCACGCATTCACTTGATGCCGCTTGGTGCCCCAGGTTCGCGTCCTTCTTTTGGACGCTAACCTGGGCAGAGAAAAGTTCAGCCCGGCCCGCCAGGAATCTTTTCCATCACTAGGGAATGACGACGAACCGCCGTCCCTTTTGATCTTGTTGCCAGGCGGCCTCAATGTCGGCGAGCGGGATTCGCTGCGTTTCGATCTGAAGCTCCCCACTGGCCGCGTGTGTCATGACCTTCTGCAGAGCGTCAACCAAGACGTCACCAGGCGGCATTCCGGCCGTGCCCATAATCGTCAGCGGGGTGCTGCGCAGCACTGCGGCAGGCAGCGAGATCGTCGCTCCAGCGCTCTCCCCAACCTGGACATAACGCGTCTCGGATTCAGCGACAGCAAATTCTTTACGCGTGATCGCGGCCAGAAATGCCTCTGCGGGCTGCCCCCACACGTAATCGATGACGACCTGAAAGCCTGCCTGTCCAGCCTCGCGTGCGAACGTCTCACTGAGCTCGCTGGCGGGTGCGTCGAGCTGAATGGTTGCGTCCGCGCCGTGCTTCTGCAATGTGCTCAACGCTTCGGGATTGCGTCCTGCAGCAACCACGCGAGCTGCGCCCAGCAGCTTGGCGATCTTGACCGCCAGCTTGCCCGTCACTCCAGTGGCGCCAAGGATCAGAACATTTTCGCCGGGCGCCAGTTTCGCGCGAGAGGCAAGCGTCAGCCATGCAGAGACCCCGGGATTCACGATGGCGGCAGCGGTCTCGTCGCTCAAGCCCTCCGGGATGGGGAATGTGAATGCTTTGCGCACGACTGTGCGTTGCGCCATCGCACCGTAAGGCGAGCGCGTTCCACCGAAGAAAACACGTTGTCCATCATCGACGTGACCCACCCCATCGATCCCGCAAACCAAGGGAAGTTCACTCGAACTGGCGTAATGAGAGCCGCTGGCAAGCTGCTTGTCGACCGGCTTCAGCGCGGCAGCATGGACATGTACCATCACCTCGCCGTCGCCCGCCACTGGCTCCGGGAACGGCTCATAGCGCGGCGGCTTTCCCAGCGTGTGTAGAACAGCAGCATTCATGGTGATAGAAATTGTACAATCGGTTGCTTCCTCCGAGCCTGCCCTTCAGAAAACCTGCAACGCCGCAGCGTTTCTTGTATCGCGGTGCGGCCTTACGACGATCTGCACGTCCTGATCGAGCGCCACGAGGAAGCGCAGCAGGCGCTCAACCGAAAACTGCCGGAACTCGCCGCGCAGCATTTTCGATACGTCGGGCTGGCGAACTCCGAACAAGTCGGCGGCTTCCACCTGTTTCAGGCCGCGATCTTTCATGATCCTGTCGATCTTGAAGACAAGCTGCGCCTTGACCAAATGCTCTTCCGCGTTCGGCACACCGATATCCTTGAACACATTGCGGCTGCCGGTTTCGTATCTCTTGCTGTTACTCATGGCTTCGTCTCCTTGGCAATCTGTTCCGCCTCACGCAGTCGCTGCCTAATCAGTTCCACGTCCCGGCGCGGTGTCTCCCGTCCAGTCTTCGATTTCTTTTGGAAGGCGTGAAGAACAAATACCGTTCCGGCATATCGCAGCGTGTACACGGCGCGGAACGTGTCGCCGCGATAGTCGTTGACGACTTCCAAAACCCTGCTCCGCCAAAGCCACTCAGCGGCTTCGCGTCGCGATGCCGGCCGCTGCACTGTGCGACGTACAAGGCATAGCCCATGTGATCCTGCACGGACCCGGGAAACTCGCGCAGGTCTTTGCGGCTCGATCCGATCCAGATCACCGGCTTCAACGACGCTTCGTCCGGTCATTGGCGTTGTCATCATAGTGAATTCACTATATCTTGTAAAAGGGCGACTTGCAGGGTGGCCCGGCTCTACCCTCCAACGACTCGAAACTCGAAACTTGAAACTCGAAACCGGCCCCCTAGTCCCTAACCCCCAGTCCCCGCTCTGCTATTCTGCTCGGTGCGATGAGTCCCATCCTCACCAGCATCCTGCTTGGCCTGACGGCCGCCGCGGCGAACGTTTTCGGCGGCGCCGTGATCGTGCAAAAGCACTGGGAGCGCAGCTACCTGCGCTACTTCGTGGCGCTGGGCGCGGGCTTCATGCTGGCCACGGCGCTGGTCGAGATGGTTCCTGAAAGTCTTGCGCTGGCTGGACGCAGCGGCGCGCTGCTGGTGCTTGCCGGATATCTGCTGGTCCACTTCTTCGAGCACACCATCACTCCGCACTTTCACTACGGCGAAGAGACGCACTCCGACGAGTACGTACACTCCCACCGGCGCGTGTCGGTGCTGTTTGGACTGATCATCCACACCTTCTTCGACGGCATCGCCATCACCGCCGGCTTTCTGGTTTCGCCCTTCCTCGGCTGGATCATTTTTATCGCGATTTTCCTGCACAAAATTCCGGAGGGCTTCACCGTAACCTCGGTGATGCTGGCGAGCGGATTGAGCAAGGGGCGCTCGTGGTTCGCCTCGGTGCTGTTAGGACTGTCGACCCTGGCGGGCGTGCTCACCATGGCGATTGGCCGGCACGCGGTCAGTTACGGATTGCCGATTGCCGCCGGCGTCACCATTTATGTCGCCGCGTCGGACCTGATTCCGGAAGTCAATCGCGAGCCCGGCGTCAAGATGGCGCTGGTGGTGTTTATCGGGGTCGCGGCCATGTTCGGACTCGATCGCCTGGTCCACCTGCTGCACTAGCGCAGTCACAGTTCCCGCATGGAGCACACCTTCACAGGCCGCTGAAAAATCCCGATTTCGCGAGCTTTGTGTCAGGGCACGACTTCAGTCGTGCCGACAAGCCGTTTATTTTTGTCATCCGAGCGGGCTTCAGCCCGCGAGGGATCTGCTGTTTTCGGGTAGAGCGGCGCTTCAGCGCCGGGGTCCCCGGCACGCGCCGCTTTTGCGCGTGCTGGGGTGGAGCGCCGCGTCCAGCATCAGCCATTAAGTCGGTCTTTAGGCCCTGAGGTACATGGCTGAAAATCGAGGAGAGCCGCTAGATTAGCGGTTTCGGACGAGGTACCTCAGGGGCTAAAGCCCAGTCTTTCAAACTCCCGTTCACGCTGGCCTGAAGGCCAGCACTACTCGAACCCGGATTCAGATAAGCTTATCCTGTACTCATTCGAGGTCATCATCATGTTTACCGGATTAGTAGAAGAAGTCGGAACCATTGCCAGCATCGTGGAACGCGGCGGCAATCATCGCATCACCATCAACGCTCCCAACACGGCGAAGGAGCTGAACGAGGGTAACAGCGTGGCCGTCAGCGGCGTCTGCCTGACCGCACTCGACATCACGCCCGAATCCTTCTGCGCTGACCTGGCCGCCGAAACCTGGATGCGGACATCGCTCTCCCGCACCACCCAGGGCGCGCAGGTGAATCTGGAACTGCCGCTAAAAGCCGACGGGCGCATGGGAGGCCACATGGTGCAGGGTCACGTGGATGGCGTGGCGCGTTTTGTGGCGCTTGAGCCGATTCCGAACGCTGACGACTTCTGGCTGCATCTCGACCTTCCCGAAGATCTCGAGAAGTATGTCGTCTTCAAGGGATCAATCGCGGTCGAAGGCATCAGCCTGACGGTGGCCAAGCTGGACGGCCTGCGCCTCACCATCGCCATCATTCCGCACACCATCAAGATGACTAATCTGGGATCGTTGAAGCCCGGCGATCCCGTGAACATCGAGACCGACATCGTTGCCAAATACCTGGAGAAGTGGACCCACCGCGATGAGCAAACCGGCTCGCTCACCGTCGATCGGCTGGTGGCGCAGGGATTCTAAGCTGGCGCAAGGATCGCTGGTGCTATGGCCTGTTACTAACAGCTATCGTCGGCGTACCATGTCCAAACGACGCCGAAGCATAGCTCGTAAAGAGAGGCGCCTTACATATGGAAGAAGCGATCATTCGGAAATTGTCCGCTTTTTTGACAAATCCAGTGGATACGGAGTGCAAGGTGGTGTATCTCCTTTGCGAGGCTCGAAAGCTCTTAGACAAAGGCCACCCTGATCCGCCCCCATTCGCACTGCGTCTGTATTGTCATTGGGCACTCCACGTTGATCTTTCGGTTCCTGCCACGACGATGCGATTTCTCCAGAAGGTCGATGACTTCGTTGTACGCAAGCTAACGTCGGAGGCTGAAACGAGGGAGACGTTCCTGGAAGATGATGCGTTGTTTAAGGAGTTCTTGTATCTGCAGACATTCAGAGCGGAGCTTTCTGGACTTCTCAAAGCGCATGGGCTGTCAGCGTCGCTTTGTGACGACGAAGCACGATGGTTCGTATTCTTGGCTCAATATGCCGGTGTAATCGAGGATGGCTCATTGACTTGTGACGGGAAAGGTTCCAAAACATTGCGCTTGGTCGATAGGGTCACTTTCACCAAAACACCAGCCCAAACGGAAGGCGGCCATGTGCCATTCGGCATTAGATGGGACATTCTACTCAACGATAAAAGACGGCTTGAAGTCGAGGTCGGAACGCAGGAGCAGGATGGATTTCTTTATCAGAACTTGCGTCTCTTCAAGCCTATTTCGATAAATCGGCCATAGCACTCATTGACCCGGCCCGGGGTCTTGCATCGCCTGATCGCCCCGACGATACGCAGAACGTACCGGAGTCCGCGCGTGCAGTCAGGGTATATCATTTGCAACATGGCTCAACCGCTAGGACCGACTATCAGGGAAGTGCTTCTCGGGGAAATCGCTGCTAATGACCCAAAAGGGCGATCTGGATGGCCTAGTTTACAACAAGTGACTGTGCTTGAAGGAGCGGCAAGGAAGCTCGATGCAGCTCAGAACCCAGACCTACAGCAAGCCGTGCTGACACAGTGGCATGATCTGTTTCGCACAGGGTTTCTAGATTGGGGGCTAGACCTCGCGAATCCCGACCCGCCGTTCTTTCACCTCACGGAGCGCGGTCACAATGCGCTCGCTGCCATTGCACGTGACCCTTCAAATCCAGCGGGCTACATGCGGCATTTGTCTTCCGCCGCAACCATCGACCCGATCGCGATGTCTTATCTTTCTGAGGGACTCGACTGCTACGTGGATGGCCTGTTCAAAGCGTCCGCCGTTATGGTCGGTTGTGCCGCCGAAAGCGTGATTCTGCGCCTTCGCGATTCAACGGTCGCAAAGCTGTCTTCACTCGGCAATCCTATCCCGGCGAACTTGAACGATTGGCGAATTAAGACAGTTTCTGACGCGCTGCGCACTTTTTTTGATGGACATGCGGGAAGTTTCGACCGCGAGTTACGGGAATCGTTTGAGGCGTATTGGGCAGCGTTTGCGCAGCAAATTCGCGCTGTCCGAAACGACGCGGGTCACCCGACAAGCGTTGATCCTGTCACACCTGACACCGTGCACGCATCCCTGCTCATCTTCCCTGAACTCGCAGAGCTCGCGAGTAATTTGTCAAACTGGGTAAACAATCTTAGGTGAGCTGCCTGTTCCGCCATTCGACTCGAAGTTCTTTCGACGTTTTAACAATCATAGCCGCACGACACGCTTGGGGTAGTTGGCGACAAATTGCGTGGCTGTTGAAAAAGTCGCTTTTCCCGATACCCGGCTCAAATTCGGTGACCAGAAATGTATACGCGGTCGGAGAAAATCGTTTCTAGGCCTTCCTAGCGCGACGATTTTTCGGCGCGATCTCCACGAGCGAGGTTTTCAACAGCCACTCGCCATATCACAAGTGATCGGAACGTAGGCGGTCCTTCCCTTTCTGGCGTCCTCTGTGCCCTCCGTGTCTCTGTGGTGAAATCGCCTTTTCTTACGTCGTCTCGAAGCGCGGTTGGTGCGGCGGCCTTTGCGCGCCGAAGTAGTGCTCGAAGTCCATGGAGTCGAGTTCCAGGAACTCCTGCACAATCGGCTCCTGGCATTTGGCCATCTCCGCGAAGGTGCCGAAGAAGATGGCCTTGGCTTCGTGGAGAAACACCAGCCGGTCCGCCAGCTTTTTGGCCAGCGCCATGTCATGGGTGACGACGATGCTGGTCAGCTTCAACTGTTGCTTTAGCTTTTTGATCAAATCGCCCAGCAGATGGGCCATTAGCGGATCGACCATTGTGGTCGGCTCGTCATAGAGAACGGCATCCGGTTGGGCCGCCAGGGCGCGCGCGATGGCCACCGAGCGCTTCATTCCGGTCGACAGGTCGGAAGGCAGCAGATCGCGAAACTCGCGCACTCCCACCATGTCGAGCAAGCCGTCGATGATCTGGTAGATTTGCTCTTCTTCCAGGCCGCCGCGTTCGCGCAGCGGAAACGCAACATTCTCGCCGACGGTGAGCGAGTCGAACAGCGCGCCATTCTGAAACACCATGGTCACTTTCTTGCGAATGCGCTCCATGTCCCGTTCGCCATAATCGGTGATGTCTTCGTAGGCGACCCAGATGCGCCCGCTGTCGGGCTTAAGGAATCCCATGATGTTGTGCAGCGCCACCGACTTGCCGACCCCGCTTCGCCCCAGAATGCACACCGTCTCGCCGGGCATGACGTCGAAGCTCACGCCATCCAGCACCACATTGCTGCCGAATGCCTTGTGTACGTCCTGGAATTCGATGTAGGGCTTTCGGTCGTTCACCTGGGCTCACTTCCCTTCTCCGCGTTCGAAGTCTCGGGTTCCGTAACACCCAGCTCGTTGTACTCCTCGGGGGTGTTTACGTTTCTGAAGACAGTGGTAGAAAAACCGCTCGCCGTGATCTCGTGCTCCCGGAGGTAGCGCGTCGGCACGCGTGAGAACAGGTTTCCGATCTTGTAATCGCCGTTTCTCAGCGCCTGCTCGGCGATGCCGCACACCTCGCGACGATAGACGGCGCATAGCGGTTGCA
>JBEKQY010000153.1:0-9010 GCA_049519235.1 Candidatus Korobacteraceae bacterium
CGGGCTGGTCAGCGAGCTTGCCGGACACATCCCGAAGGCGGGAGAGGTGTTTGAAGAAAACGGCCTGCGCTTCGAGGTGCTGGAGTCGACCGAGCGCCGCATCGACCGCGTCCGCGTCAGCCTCCAGCCCAGGCAGGTTGGCGCGTAGGCAAGATTCGGGTGGTGCGGACCTTGACTGGACACGTCGATTTCGATGCTTTGAAGGGGCGCAGCTTTAGCTGCGCCGTCATAGGGTCCCTTATTCTTGTCATTCCGAGCGGGCTTCAGCCCGCGAGGAATCCGCTTTTCTGAGTTGCTTCTCATATGGCATTCCGCTCCGGCTTCGTTTCCATCATCGGACGTCCCAACGCAGGCAAGTCCACGCTGCTGAACGCGCTGGTCGGCGAGAAGCTGGCCATCGTCACGCGCAAACCCCAGACTACGCGCAACCGCATCCAGGGAATCCTCAACATCGATCGCAAGGAGAAACGCCCGGCGGGACAGATCGTGCTGGTCGACACACCCGGTGTTCACAAGCCGGTCAACTCGCTTAACCGGCGCATGATGAAGGAAGTGTACGACGCGCTGGAAGGCTGCGATCTGCTGTTGCTCATCGTGGATGCGACCGCGAAGTTCGGCACCGGCGATAAGTTTGTGCTCGACATCATCAAGCAGAGCGGGCAGAGGTGCTTCCTGCTGCTGAACAAGATTGACGCGTTGGATAAGCAGAAGCTGCTGCCGCTGATCGCGGAGTACGAGTCGCTGCACGATTTTGCCGAAGTCATTCCGATCTCGGCGCTCAAGCGCGACGGGCTCGACATGTTGTTGAACTCAGTGGTGAAAGCGCTGCCGGAAGGCCCGCGATATTTTCCCAAAGATCAGCTCACCGATCAGCCCGAGCGCTTTCTAGTGGCGGAACTGATTCGCGAGCAGGTGTTGCTGGCTACCGAGCAGGAAGTGCCGTATGCAACGACCGTGCTGATCGAGCAGTACGAGGAAGGCGAAAGGCTCACCCGTGTCTCGGCGGCGATCTATTGCGAGCGCCAGGGGCAGAAGGCAATCCTGATCGGCAAACAGGGAGCCACGTTGAAGAAGATTGGCACTGCCGCGCGCTTACAGATTGAAAAATTACTCAACACGAAAGTATTTCTCGAGCTGTTCGTGAAAGTGCAGGCAGGCTGGCGTGATTCCCGGCAGTTCATCGAGGAGACCGACTGGCGTAAGAATTTGGGCTGAAGGACTTGTGTGATTTAACTCCGCTGTTCGTCAGCGGAGTATTTGGCCAAAGAAGCCAGCGCCGAAGGCGCGAAATAGTCTAGTCCAGCACGGAGCCGAGACCGGGGCCCCCGATTCGCGCGGCTTCTGCGCGAATTGGGGTGGTAAGGCGGAGTGCTGGGTAATGCGGAAATTGTGATCCGAGTCCCGTAGGGACGGCACAGTTCTCAAATAGACTTATGAAGCATAAAGAAAGACGAGCCTACTGGCGCTCATCCCCGCTTTGGGTCGCGGATTCGAAGGCTTCCGGCTGCAGTTTGCCATTGCGCTTCAGCAGGACCTCAACCTTGCCTTCGGCTTCTTCCAGCTCTTTTCGGCAGGAACCTGAAAGCTTCATGCCCTCGTCAAAGAGTTCCAGCGCGCGGTCGAGCGACACCTCGCCCTTCTCCAATTCCGCCACGATCTTCTCCAGCCGTTCCAGGCACTCTTCAAACTTAGGCACGCTCGAACTCCGTTAACGATTCTAGTGCAGATTCCGCAGGCTGAACGCAAAATTCAAAACCGCGACGACGGTCTCTCCCGCTAAACCGCCGCGCGCTTGCTGGTTCCCAAAGCTTCCAGCACGTCAACAGCGCACGAATAGCGGCCAAAGGGAGCGCTGATCTGCGCGCCTTGCACCATGTCCTTAACGGCGGCAAGCATATCGCGCGCAATGGCCACGCCTTCGGCGCGGGCGGCGTCGGCGGTGGTCGCCTTTGCCATGCGGGCGAAGATCTCGTCGGGAATCGAAACCCGCAGCTCGTTCTTCATGAACTCGGCATTGCGGGTGCTGGTGAGCGGCCAGATTCCGGCGACCACCGGAACACGGCAATGCTCGATGCGGCGCAGGAACTCCTCCAGCAGGCGAACATCGAAGACCGGCTGAGTGACGGCGAGCTCCGCACCCGCTTCGACTTTGTATTCGAAGCGGCGAATCTCCTCGTCGATGTTGGGGGCGCCCGGATTGGCGCCAACCGCGATGACAAAGCCGGTCGAGCTTCCTGTAGGATTGCCGCCAATGTCGAGACCGCGGTTCAGATTGCGGACGATGTTCACGAGACCGATTGCGTCCACGTCGAAAACTGCGGTGGCATCGGGGTAGTCGCCCATCTTCGGCGGATCGCCGGTAATGCAGATCAGATTGCGGATGCCGATGGCGCTGGCGCCCAGCAGGTCCGACTGGATGCCCAGAACATTGCGATCGCGGCAGGTGTAATGCAGGACAGGCTCGATTCCCACCTCCTGCTTCACCAGCAGACAGAGCGCCTGGTTGCTGAGGCGAGCCGAGGCGCGCGGACTGTCGGGGATATTGATTGCATCCACGCCCACCGACTTCAGGAACCTCGCGCCTTCCAGTTCGCGCTTGGCGTCGATGCCGCGTGGCGGGACGATCTCGACCATGGTTACGAACTCCCCGTTGGCGATCTTGCGGCCCATAGCAGAGCGCTCACTC
Organism: Candidatus Korobacteraceae bacterium; assembly: GCA_049519235.1. GTDB lineage: Bacteria > Acidobacteriota > Terriglobia > Terriglobales > Acidobacteriaceae > Bog-257. Next base: position 2,687 of record JBEKQY010000153.1, read on the forward strand.
AACGGCGGGGGCTCAACAGGCTTGGTTTCCGTGGTCTTGGCGACCTTATACGACGATGCGCGCGCCGCCCCCACCTTGAGGAACAGCTTCATAGTGTGGATGTGTTCGGGCGTGGTGCCGCAGCAGCCGCCAATCAGGCGCACGCCGACGTTGACGAACGGTTCCACGTAGTTCGCCATATACTCGGGCGAGCAAAGATAAATGTTGCGGCCCTCGACGGAGCGCGGAATTCCGGCATTGGGCTGGGCAGAAAGCGGCGCGGTGGTGACGGCGCGGACCCGCTCCAGCGCGTCGAGCATGGCGACCGGGCCGACGCTACAGTTACAGCCGACAACCTCGGCTCCCCACGCTTCCATCTGTGGTCCGTAGTGCTCGGGGCTGGATCCATCCAGGCAATTTCCGTCTTCGTCGATGGTCACTTGCGCCACGATGGGCAGCTCCGGATTTACATCACGGGCGGCGAGAATGGCCTGATGCAGTTCCTCCAGATAGCCAAACGTTTCCAGAATCAGCAAATCGACGCCCTCTTCGTTGAGAGCAGCGATCTGCTGGCGGAAGGCATCGCGGGCTTCGGCCAGGGCAATCTTGCCCAGCGGCTCGATGCGCACTCCCAGTGGTCCCACGGCGCCGGCGACCAGGGCATCGAAATTCTTGGCTGCCTCGCGCGCCAGCCGGGCGCCCTGACGGTTGACCTCGACCAGCTTGTCCACACATCCGTGCTTTGCCAAGCGAAACGAATTGGCCCCGAAGGTGTTTGTTTCAATCACCTCGGCTCCCGCCTTCAGGTAATCCTGATGAATGCCGCGAATGAGATCGGGTGCCGAGAGATTCAGCTCATCGTAACAGCGGTTGATGTAGATGCCTTTGGCGTAAAGCAGCGTACCCATGGCGCCATCACATAGGACCGCACCCTTTTGCACCCGGGAGAGAAATCCTGCTGACATAATTTTTCTCGAACAACGCTAGAGAGGCAGACTTGTTGGAACTCTATCGCAAATCGAGGGAAAGTGCCATCCAACCCGGAGCTGCCCCGCTGCCAGTTTCGGAAGAAAATCGTTGACGTGCGCCCAACGAAACGATAGATTGCGCGCTACGCGATGACTGCGAACAGTTATATCGGCCCCAAGCAGCATCTGCTGGTATTGGGCTGCCTTGTGCTCGGCGGACTGCTGCTGGCCTGCGCTCCGAATGTCATCCTGGGGATGCACTATCAATGCATGCTGCACCGGATCACCGGCCTACGCTGTCCCTTCTGCGGCATGACGCGCGATTTCATCCTGATGGCGCATGGATCGCTTCCGCGGCACAATCCGGGTTCGCTGTTCGTGGCGCTGGCGCTGTACCTCGCTTATCCCCCCTGGTTGATGATGGCGGCGCTGCGCCGGCGTTCCTGGCTGACGGTCAGCCGCGAAAAAGTCGTTACCGCTGCGATGATCGTTATGGCGATGCTGTTCATTGCGAATAATCTTGTCTCTTAGGAGGCGCATGTGATCGGTCATGGGTTCTTGGGCGGTTACGGAATTGGCTTCATCATCGCGCTGCTCGTCGCCGTCTGGGTGGCGACGGATGCCAACAAGCGCGGCATGAACGGCATCTTGTGGGGCATCGGAGTTTTTCTGGTTTGCATTGTTTTTCTGCCGATCTACTTGATCGTCCGCAAGCCGCTGCTGGCACAACAGCAGCCATACAGTTATCCGCCGCCAGGCTCCCACCCTCCGCAGCCGTATGGATACAACCCGCCGGCTCAACCTTCCCAGCCGTCCTATACTCCTCCGCCGCCTGCCGCGCAGCCATCGGTCACCCCGTCACACCACTTCTGTTCCAACTGTGGATCGCCATTGGACGTGGGCGCCAAATTTTGCCCCAACTGCGGCAAGCCGGCGTGATGTTCGGCGAAAGCATTTGGAAGCCAAATATTTCGCCACAGAGACACGGAGATCGCTGGGAGACGAAAAAGAAAACCCTCCGTGTCCTCTGTGCCTCTGTGGTGAATTATTCGTGGAGAGGCCGCAAGATTACCAGCATGCGCAGATCCAGCACAGCATGAAGGGCGATCGGAAGCAGAAGATTGCCGGTCAACAGAAACAGCAGGCTGGCGAGAAAGCCCATCACCCCGGTTGATGCGGCTCCGGCCGGTCCCTGATAGAGGTGTTGCAGTCCAAAGATGCCCGACGAAACCAGCAGAGCCAGCGTGAGGTCCAGCGTCCAGGGGAAAACATGCAGGTAGCGCAGCAGGAAACCGCGGAAGAGAATTTCTTCGCAGATACCCGCCGTGATGCAGACGATGGCATACCAGCGGCGCTCCGTCCAGGTCGCGGGCAAGACGTAGCTGAGAGCTTTCAGGGCCTCGGCCGACGCGTATTTGCGCGGCCGCTTCGTTATCTTCTTCCAGATGACGATCGCCACGGGCAGCAGCGCCCCAGCGACAAAAACCACCAGCAGCGCTGCCACAGCGTAGCGCACCCAGCCGTGCTGAAGGAGCCAGGAGACATCACCAGGTTCCGGGCTGATGGTAACCAGCGGACGCAAGCCCACGGTCAGGCAAGCCACAGCGGTTGCGATCCACAGCCAACCGCAAAGTGTTTTGTAAACGCGGAGCTTCCCTTCCGAGCTGGGGTTCTTCTTCAGTCGGCTCGTGTCGTAAAAATCCCAAACCGGGGCCACGACCAACAGAAACAAGAACAGCAAATGCTGGACCAGTGTCGTGGTTGAGACAGAAATGTTTACCATTCCAGTGGATTCTCGCCGATCAGTATATCGGGCAGAGCCCGGGAAACTCTGATTAAGTCTGGTTTTTCGAAGGGGACAGCCTTCAGTGTCTGCGTGAGTACTCGATTTGAAAGTTTACGGTGGGAGAAGACTACTGAGATCGGCGCTAATTAAGCCGCGCAGCGGCGGCATGATGTTAGCCCGGCGCGTAAGCGCCGGGTGGAGTGGAAAATTGAGCCGAGCCGCGGAGCGGCGACACGGTTCTCACGCAGACACTTCAGGCTGTCCGCAAAGCCGCAATATCAATCCGGCTTTAGCTTGTTTCAAGAATGGCTCTTTGAAGGGGCGCGGCTTCAGCCGCGCCCTTCCGAGCCCTATAAAACCCGGGCTTCAGCCCCTGAGGGAATACATCCCTGCTCGCCAACGATTTTTGGAAAACGCTGTAGGCCGCCGTTCACACTCATGCCGAGCAGAAGAGACCATTACCTCCGCTGATTCGTTCGCTAATGAACGGTCTAATCCGGCCTGCTTCTCCGCCAGATCGCCGACGATGGGCAGCTTGAAGATTTCGTGCTGGTAGGCTTTGATCACCAACAGCAGCCACAGCGCAAGAATGGCCAAGCCGTACAGCGGCCACATCAGCGTAGTTATCAACCAGCCGATCACAGGCACCAGGTGGAGAATGCCGGAGACAATCGTCAGCGCAATGTCAATAACGATCAGTGCAACCGTCACGAACACACACTGGAACGAATGAAAGCGCACGAAGCGGTTGCGATTGTACGGCTCAATCAGCAGAAACACGATGGCGGGAATAATGGTGAAATACGCCAGCATGCCGGCAACGTTTTCCGCCAGCGGGGCTGACGAAGTCACCGGCGCGCGATCGTTCGGCTCCGGTGGAGGCGCAGCGCTAGCCTGGCCCGTGGCTTTACCACAACTGGGACAGAACGCCACGTTATCTGCGATCTGCCCACCGCAATTTGGACAGAAAGCCATTCAAGCCCTCCCTGAACGGGTCGGGCCGGATATGCTGCGAATCACGAGACCCGCGCCGCTAGCTGCCGTGCTGGATCGAAAATCTTTCATGGCTCTGAGGCGATTCTGAGCACTGCACTTGCGAATTTCTCCACGGATGAGTGATTGTCGAGAAATGGGTTCGCCAGGTCCCCGGGAAGGGTGGGCGTTATTTTCACGACCTGGAAAGAGGATTGCTTCATCCACCCACCCACCACGTAATTCAACCTAGTTACCACCAGATAGGTTTCCGTTGGGTCAGACGCAGAAATGCGAATAATCGGGCCGAGATGCATCATTTCAAACGCGGGATCGGACCTAACTCCGTCGGGCGCGGCCCAAGAACTAGGAAACGCCCAAGCCGCATTGAATGTCGAGTGTGGACTGAGCTTGATCTTTTCCCAACCGACGGGTTTATCGTCTAGGGTAAGCTCGGCAGCGTAGGTGTGTACTGCACCCACTATGACCCCTGACGACCTAACCATGTCCCCTGCGCTTTGAGGAGCATCCAACTGATGCATAGGGAGTGGAACTTCCTTCTGGACTTCACCGCTTAGGTCGTTCGGCGCGATCGTCAGCCCATATGGCAGACCCTCCTTCGCCGGGTCGAACTCATGTGCGTACGATCTGGGACAGATCGTGTTGGAGTTTTCAACTGTCCCCGAATGACTCTGGCGGGCTTCGCTATACAGATAGATGGGTTGGATTTCAATTGGGGTTGATCCGTTATTGGTGATCCTAGACGCAATGTGCCAGATGTTGGGAGCCGACGGGAAGCCATAGATTGCTCCATTGAACTGTTCGTATTGGATCGACACATTCGTGTCGACCGAGAGGATCGGCGTTTTGTCCTTCTTCACATTGAGATCGCGCAGTATTCTTGCTATGTCTCCGCGGACAAATGTCACGGCTATCGCGCCCAGAGCCAGTACGAACACCAAGGCGACGACGAAACGGGTTGTTGAGGGCTTGGTGGGCCGGCTAAAGAGAGAGTGCAGAGTCATGACTGCTCCGATTGGCTGGGTATTGCTGGTCGCCCTACAGCGCCGCCGGCTCCGATGTGCAGACATTCGCCGCCATTGCGGCGAACTATCCGGTATTCGAATTGATTACCCGCGAGGAACATTCCTCACCAAAGTAGAATCCCCGGGGCATGGAATTCACAAAATCACGGGACTGGCGGCGGAAGCGTAATCGTCATCGCGGCGTTGCAGCGTCGGACGATCGTCCCCATCTTTGCCCGGTGTGCTGCTGCCCTTGTCGGCGGTCTGCGTACGTCGAAGTGTAGGACCCTGCTTTTCCTGGGGAATCGCCTTCTTGCCGTTTTCGAACGCCGCCAGCCGCGCCTTCACCTGGTCGAACTCCGAGGTATCCACGATGTACTCCGGCCGCGCCGGCAGGATCTCGCGAATCTCTTCCTGGCTCTTCAAGATGCGGTCAGGCGTCTGCGGATGGCTGGCGAACGCCTTGGACAGCGTTCCCGGCTTCTGTTTCTCCAGCGCTTTGATCTTCTCAAAGAAAGAGATGAACGCCTGCGGGTCGTATCCTGCCTTGTACATGTATTGCAGGCCGAAGTAGTCGGCTTGCGCTTCGAAGTCGCGCGAGAACTTCATGAAGGTTACCGGCAGCGCCAGGCTCATGGCCAGATTGGCCGCCTCATAGACTCCCCAACTATTAATGACAAACATCAGCGGAACGGTGGAGAGGCTGACATAGTTGGCGCGCGTCATCTCGCGCGTGGCATGGCGAAGGATGACGTGAGAGATCTCATGCGCCATAACCCCGGCCAGCTCGGCCTCGTTGTCCGCAGCCAGAATCAGCCCGGTATTGACATAGAAGAAACCGCCCGGCAAGGCAAAAGCATTGATGTCGTCGGAATCCACAACCTTGATGGTGAACGGCACCTTGGCGTCCGAGTTGCGCACCAAATTCTGCCCCACGCGATTGACGTACTCGGTGATCACGGGGTCCTGAATGATCCGCGCGCTCGACTCCACCAGCATGGCGTACTGCTTGCCCAGCTTGATGTCGGTGTCAATCGAGTACCAGTCGCCCAGGCTCTTTCCCGTTGAACCCACTTTGCGGTTGCCGATATCTTCGACGTCGTTCTTGCTCTTGTCGTGGGTTTCCTTTGGCGCATTCGCCGCAGGCGCGGTTGCGTCCGCGGAGTCGACAGGATTGCCGTGCCCATTCGCGCCGGCCGCAGTCCGATCGGAGGACGCGCCAGGGCCGTTGCTGCTTGCCGGTTGCGACTGGTCAGTGGAATTGCTGGAAGCTTGGGTTGACGTCTGGGACTGTGGACTGTTTTGTGCCAACCCTGAAAGGCTGGTACCCAGCAGCACCGCAATCACCGCTGCGAGAGCACGCGACTTCATGGGGAACTCCAGTGCCCAACTCTGGACCGCACCTTGCCAGGGTGCTTCTTGCGCACATTATATGCTTGGAATCGCAATATGTGTAATGGATTTTCCGCAACGGTGACGTCAAGCTGCTTGTGTAAAAACTCTGAGGGTGCGGTTTTTCCATTCCAGGTTAAAGCGCTGGAAGATGGAGTAGATGATCCGGTCCACGCTTTTGACGTTCACGAAGCAGACCATG
>JBEKQY010000154.1:0-8927 GCA_049519235.1 Candidatus Korobacteraceae bacterium
AGTTCGTAGTCGTCAGGGGTGCGCAGCCGCTCGGTGACTGCCTTGAACGCCCACAAGAATCCAGTGAAGTGCTTGTATTGGTAAAGCTCGCGCGCCTCGGCCTCGGTGAAGACGCGGCCGCTGTCTTCAACATTTCGGTAGCGATTGTTCGTGGTCTGGAGCGGCGTGGGATGTCGGCGGCTTAACTCTGACAACGTGGGAAAATCGACCGAGCCCTCGAGGTGAAGGTGGAGCTCGGCCTTGGGCAGCGAGAGGATGAAATTGTTTTTCACCGCTTTGTGGCCGTCTGCAACACGGTGCCCGAATTCCGCGGGCTGAACTCACTACGGTGACGGCTATAGAGCCAGTACACAGCCATCCCAATCACCAGCCAGGAAAAAAAGCGCAGCCAGGTCAGGATGGGCAGGCCGGCCATCAGCAGCACGCAAAAGATCACACTGAGAATTGGCGCGGCCAGGCCGCCCGGCGCGCGGAATCCGCGGCGGCGCTCCGGCTGTTTGGAACGTAGGATGATGACCCCGATCGAGACCAGCACAAACGCGAACAGGGTGCCGATATTCGACAAGTCCGAGAGCGTGCCGATATCGAGAATACCGGCGGGGATGCCGACCAGAAATCCCGCGATCCAGGTCGCAACCGCAGGCGTGCGGAAACGGGGATGCACCCGGCTGAACATCTTGGGCAGCAGGCCGTCGCGCGACATCGAGAACCATACTCGCGCCTGTCCTAACTGAAATACCAGCAACGACGAGATCATGCCCATCATGGCGCCGAACAGCACGGCCAGCTCCGTCCAGTGCAGCAGCGCGGATTTGGTGGTTCCCGCCAACATGCTCATGCTGTTGACTACGGGAGCCGCGTCGTCGATCAGGTTGTGCCACGGTACGATTCCCGTGAGCACCACTGCGACCGCGATGTACAGCACGGTGCAGACGACCAGGGTTGCGATGATGCCGATGGGAATATCGCGCTGCGGGTTCCTGGCCTCCTCGGCCGCGGTGGAAACGGAATCGAATCCGATATAGGTGAAGAAAATGATCGAGCCGCCGGTGAGCACCCCGGACCAGCCTTCGGGCACGAAGGGATGGTAGTTCGCGGGATGAATGAAGCGCATTCCCACGAAGACGAAGGCGAGAATCGCTGCGATCTTCAGCAGGACCATGATGTTGTTGGTCTCGGCCGACTCGCGAATGCCGCGCACCAGCACCACCGTCAGCAACATGACGATGAGAAACGCGGGAATATTGAAGCCGAAGTGCCAGCCCGGCGTGTACAGCATGTTATTTTGCAGGTCGGTCAGCCCGCCCGGCAGGTAGGCCGGCGTGATCCAGCGCAGCGCGGGATGCCAGCCAAACCAGTTGAAGGTCGCGGCCATGTGCGCGGCAAAGCCGACGCTTACGGCCATGTTGCTGACCGCGTACTCCAGGATGAGATCCCAGCCGATGATCCAGGCGATAAGTTCGCCCATGGTGGCGTAGGTGTAGGTATAGGCGCTGCCCGCAATGGGGATCATGGAGGCCAGCTCGGCATAGCACAGCCCGGTGAAGGCGCAAACGATTGCCACCAGAATCAGCGATAGCGACAGCGCCGGACCGGCGCCCGGCCGGCCAAGCGTCGCGGTGTGATGCACGATGTAATCCGCCAGCGGGCAGTTGAGGATGGATGCGGTGTCAAACTTCTGGCCGGCAATGGCGGTGCCAACCACGGTGAAGATGCCGGAACCAATGACCGCGCCGATGCCCAGTCCGGTGAGCGACCACGGGCCGAGCGTTTTCTTCAGCCGATGTTCCGGCTCCTCCGACTCGGAGATCAGCTTGTCAATGGACTTGCATGCGAAGAGTTGGTTCGCCAGGGTAACGCTCCCGGGTGAAATCGGTTTTCTGGATTCAAACAGAAACAGCGGGACGAGGGCAAGTCAGAACGGCGCGGAAACTGTCATCCGTTTGTAGGGTTCCTCCGCTGTGTCGCCCTGAAGGGGCTCGGTTTCAATTATTGCGGCCTACCCAGCGCTGAAGCGCTGGGCTATCTTGTCGCCGTCCCGCAAGCGGGACTCGGTTGCCGGCCCGCTGACACATTATGCCCGCAATCAAGAATTTTCACTCTAACCTGTGTGGTGTTCCGCAATTTCGCGCCGTAACACCTGGGTAAGGTCTCGCGGCGAACGTCCTCACGCCAGCGGCTAGAGCCGCCCTTATCCATACATTTTTGCGGCACCGCTGAAGAGGCCGCTAAAGAAGTGCCATTGGGGCCATGTGCCGCCGGCTAAAGCCGGCTCGGGACGAAAAATAAAGGGCTTATCGGCACGACTGAAGTCGTGCCCTGATACAAAGCATTTCAACGCGGAGTTTTTCAGCAGCCTGTGAAGCCGTGCCCTTTCAAAACGGCGTCGAATTTACCCACGAACTTGCGGGACGCCATACGAGTTGAATACGACCTTACTGCTCTCGCAAGCTCATGCTTCTCGAAACCGACATCAACGCGAATGTGGCACATCAGGTCTGTCATGGCGCGGCCTGACTTTTCCTCGCGCAGCGTGCATACTTAATCCTTAAACTCATGAACTCATCTGCGTCTGGCAAGACCGAAACCGAATCGCCCGTCACCACCATTCGCGAGGTCGGCCGCCACGAAGGCGAGACCGTCACCATTCGCGGCTGGCTCTACAACTTGCGTGAGAGCGGCAAGCTGCTCTTCCCCATCTTTCGCGACGGCAGCGGGATCATCCAGGGCGTGGTCGCCAAGCAGGCCGTCTCGCCCGAGCTGTTCGAGTCCATCAAAGGACTGACGCAAGAATCCAGCGTGATCGTCACCGGCAAGGTTCGCGCCGACAAGCGCGCGCCCGGCGGCTACGAGATCGACGTTAGCGACGCGCAGATCGTGCAGCGCGTCGATCCTGACGATCCCTACCCCATCACACCCAAGGAGCACGGCGTCGACTTCCTGATGGAGCATCGTCATCTTTGGCTGCGCTCGCCGCGCCAGGCTGCGATCCTGCGCGTGCGTGCCGAGATCATCAAAGCGGCGCGCGACTTCTTCGACGATCGCGGTTTCACCCTGACCGATCCGCCGATTCTTACTCCGGCGGCGTGCGAGGGCACCACCACCCTGTTCCCCGTTGACTACTTCGAGGAGCAGGCATTCCTCACCCAGTCCGGCCAGCTCTACATTGAGGCCACGGCGATGGCGTTGGGCAAGGTCTACAGCTTCGGCCCAACCTTTCGCGCGGAAAAATCGAAGACCCGCCGTCACCTCACCGAGTTCTGGATGGTCGAGCCGGAGGTCGCCTACGCCAATCTCGACGATCTGATGAAGCTGGCGGAGGAGTTCATCACGTTCATTGTGAAGCGCTGCCTGGAGCGCCGCCGTCCCGAGTTGGAGACCATCGGCCGCGATATCGCAAAACTAGAGAAGATCGATACGCCTTTCCCGCGCGTCACCTACGATGAAGCCGTCAAGATGTTGCAGGAAGCCCATGCCAAAGGACTCGTCGAAAACAAGTTTGAGTGGGGAGGCGATCTGGGCTCGCCCGACGAGACCTACCTCTCGTCGCAATTCGAACGCCCGCTGATGATCCATCGCTATCCGGCATCGGTGAAAGCCTTCTACATGGAGCCCGACCCGGAGCGCCCGGAACTGGCGCTTTGCGTCGACGTGCTCGCACCCGAGGGCTACGGCGAGATCATCGGCGGCTCGCAGCGCCTGGCGTCGCACGACTTGCTCCTACAGCGTATTCACGAACACGGACTGCCGGAAGAGGCCTTCAAGTGGTATCTCGATCTGCGCAAGTTCGGCGGCGTTCCCCACGCAGGCTTCGGCATGGGTATCGAGCGCGCTGTGGCGTGGATCTGCGGCCTGGATCATGTGCGCGAGACCATCCCCTTCCCACGCATGTTGCACCGGCTGTATCCGTAGGTGGTTTGGAGGCTGTACCACATTGTAGGTAATACCATATTGTAGGAGTATCACATTGTAGGATGCTATTTCGGAAGCGTGTATGGCCACCAGCCCTATCACCAAACCGCTGCAAAACATCGAGACCAAACACATCCGCATCATTGGTGTGCCGCTCGACCTCGGGCAGTCGCGTCGCGGCGTCGATATGGGTCCATCGGCCATGCGCGTCGCCGGCCTCCAAGCCAAGTTGGAGGCGCTCGGCTACGATGTCGAAGACGGCGGCAACGTTCCCGTTGCCATGCTGGAGACCAAGTCGGAGGGCGACCCGCAGGCGAAGTATCTCGACGAGATCACGGAGACCTGCTCCGCCCAAGCAGAACTGGTCATTGCGACGCTTGAAGCCGGCAAGATTCCGCTCACCCTCGGTGGCGATCACTCCATCGCCGTCGGCACCGTCTCCGGCGTGGCCGAATTTTACCGCCGCAGGAACCAGCGCATCGGACTGCTCTGGATCGACGCCCACAGCGACATTAACACGCCTGAAACGTCGCCCAGCGGCAATGTTCACGGTATGCCGCTCGGCGCCATCATGGGCCTGTTTCACTCTCCGCTCAGCGACCTGTACGGCTTCAGCCCGAAAGTCCGTCCGGAAAACTGCGCCCTGGTCGGCATCCGCGACGTGGACGAGCACGAGCGCGAGAACATTCGCCGCGCCGGAGTACACGTCTTCACCATGCGCGACATCGACGAGCGCGGCATGCGCGCGGTGATGGAAGAAGCGCTGCGCCTGGCCGGACGCGGCACCATCGGCTATCATGTCTCGCTCGATCTCGACTGGATTGACCCCGAGGATGCGCCCGGCGTCGGAACTCCGGTGTGGGGCGGCGCGACCTATCGCGAGGGCCACCTGGCGATGGAGATCATCGCCGATCACGGCCGGATGCTCAGCTTCGAAATGGTGGAAGTGAATCCGGTGCTCGACGAGCGCAATCAAACGGCCGAACTGGCGGTCGAACTGGCCCTTTCGGCCTTCGGCAAGAAGATCCTTTAAGGAATCTCTAGTCCACGACTGAAAGCTGACGGCTGGCGGCTGATAGCCAATAGCAGCTCATCGCGTTGCGCATGGTCGCTTCCCTGCTTTATCGTGGATGGTCTGCTCCACGGAATATGACCGATCATCGCCCGCACTCCGCATCGGCTTTTGAAACCAAAGTGAAAGCCGATTCTGCACGCTTCGAACGCAACCAGAAGGCCGTGGCCGAACTGGTCGCGCAGATACGCAACGAAGAAGAGATCATCCAGCAGGGCGGCGGAGAAAAGGCGATTGAGTCGCAACACAAAAAGGGCCGGCTCACCGCGCGCGAGCGCATTGCGCTGCTCGTCGATCCGGGAACGGAGTTCTTCGAGCTGGGAGCGTTTGTTGCGTGGGGGATGTACGAGGAGTGGGGCGGCGCGCCGTCGGCGGGCGTGGTTACTGGCCTGGCGCGGGTGCAAGGCCGGCTGGTGATGCTGATCGTCAATGACGCAACTGTCAAAGCTGGCGCATTTTTTCCGATGACGGCGAAGAAGGTCATTCGCGCGCAGAACATTGCCATCGAGAACCGCATTTCGACGATCTATCTTGTCGACTCGGCCGGAGTATTTCTGCCGTTGCAGGAAGATGTCTTTCCCGACACTGACGACTTCGGCCGCGTCTTCCGCAACAATGCGGTGATGTCGGCGATGGGCATTCCCCAGATCGCGGCCATCATGGGAATGTGCGTCGCGGGCGGCGCATATCTGCCGCTGATGTGCGATCACATCCTGATGACCGAAGGCAGCGGGCTGTTTCTCGCCGGACCGGCCCTGGTGCAGGCGGCGATTGGCGCAAAGTATTCGGCGGAAGAGCTGGGCGGCGCCAAGATGCATTCGCAGATCAGCGGCACCGTGGACTTTCGCGAGCCCAACGATGAATCGTGTATTGCGCGCATTCGCCTGCTGGTGGACAAGATGGGCAACCGGCAGCTCGGCGTCTTCGACCGCAAGGAAGCCGAGCAACCGCTGTTTGCGGCGGAAGAAGTTTACGGCATCTTCGACGGCGATCCTGCGCGGCAGTACGACATGAAGGAGATCATCGCGCGCATGGTCGACAAAAGCCAGTTCGGCGAGTACAAAGCCGAATACGGCGAGACGGTGCTTTGCGGCTATGCGCGCATCGGCGGATTCGCCGTGGGCATCGTTGCCAACCAGAAGACGCACGTGCAGCAGGTGGATCACGCCGGCAACCGTCGCATGGAGTTTGGCGGCGTCATCTATACCGAATCGGCGGAGAAGGCGGCGCGCTTCATCATGGATTGCAATCAGAACCTGGTGCCGCTGGTATTTCTGCACGACGTCAACGGATTCATGGTGGGCCGCGATGCGGAGTGGAGCGGCATCATTCGCGCGGGCGCGAAGATGGTGAATGCGGTTTCGAATTCGGTGGTGCCGAAGATTGCGGTGATTATCGGCGGCTCGTTCGGCGCGGGACATTACGCGATGTGCGGCAAGGCGTACGATCCTCGCTTCCTGTTCGCCTGGCCGACAGCGAAATACGCCGTGATGGCCGGCGCTTCGGCGGCGGGGACGCTGGTGGAGATCAAGATCAAGCAACTGGAGCGCGGTGGCAAGAAGCTGAGCGAGGAAGACAAGAAGAAGCTGTACGACGAGGTGAAAGCCACCTACGACGAGCAGACGGACCCGCGCTACGGCGCAGCGCGGTTGTGGATCGATAAGATCATCGACCCGGCGGAGACGCGCGAGGCGATCATCACCGCGCTGGAGGCGGCGGCGTTGAATCCGGATGTGCCGAAGTTCAGCGTAGGCGTGTTGCAGACGTAGGCGCGCGGAGCGCGCCGGGGTTGTCAGTTGCCGGTTGTCAGTTGTCAGCCATCAGCGTCTATGTGGGTCGTTTTTTCGAGATTGCCTGTGCGACCTCCTGCTATCGCGAACGACTCGTCGCGTCGGCCCAAAGTAGGTCGCAGCGGTGTCTAAGGGACCATGCGTCGGCGCTTAGCAATTACGGCGGGAGTCACGACCGTTCTGGCGGTGCTCCTACTGCTGGTCTACGTTGACTGGGTTTCCAAGCGAGCGCAGTTCGCACTGCGCACGGGCCGTGAGCTGTCTGAACAAAAAGAACAACCAACGCTTGAGGAGCTTCGGCGGTATTACGGCAGCAAACTCAAGGTGAATGGTTGCGACGCTTCAGGATGCGCATACACGTTGACGGTCTCGAATCGAGTGCTTGCTGCGCTTCATCTTGTTCCCTATACGGAGATGGAGTCTTACTTCTGGGTGCGAAATGGTCTCGTGTTGAGAAATATGTTGGATTACATGACCACGGTTGATCGTCGCTATAACGTGACGGCGCACGCGGACGTTCAATTTGATAAAGAGTGCGTGTTTGCGCTAGACCCTTGGAATGATTCTTCGCCATTCAATTCCAACGGACTCGCGTCGATTAGCTCAGACTGTTCTAACGCGGAGAAGCAAGCGGTGTTCGGGCTCGATACGAGCTGCCTGACTAGGCTAGGTGGCTGCAGGAGCGTCGCAGATTTGCTTCCAACCATCTGGGGGCACAATGCGAGCAAAGCAATCGAGTGCCGCATTCCGAACCGGGAAGGATTCGTGCACAGCCCGCCTAGTTGGACGTGGATGAAATAGCGGGCGATAAATCGCCATAACATCAAGGGCGTCGGCTCAAGCTCATCGCTAATTGCTAATGGCTTCCTCCATCAAACTCATCGAATGTCCGCGCGATGCCTGGCAAGGATTGCCGGGGCAAATCCCGACTGCCGTCAAGGTCGAATACCTGAAGGCGCTGGTCGCCGCGGGATTCAAGCACATTGACGCAGTCTCGTTTGTCTCGCCCAAAGCGGTGCCGCAAATGGCCGACTCCGAAGATGTTCTGAGCGAACTCGATCCGCCTGACGATGTGGAGATCATCGGCATCGTGGTAAACGAACGCGGAGCGGAGCGCGCGATCGCGACTGACGCTGTGCGCACGCTGGGCTTTCCGTATTCGCTCTCGCCCACGTTTCTGAAGAACAATCAGAACCAGACGCTGGAAGAAAATCTCGACATGCTGGAAAAGGTAAAGCTGAAGGTCGATGAAGCCGGACTCGACACTGTGGTTTATATTTCGATGGCGTTTGGCAATCCTTATGGCGACTTGTGGAATTTGGAGGAGTTGATCGAGGGCGTCAGTCTGCTCGCCGACATGGCCCCGCAGGCGATTTCGCTGGCGGACACGGTGGGCCTGGCCACGCCGCAACAGATTTCGGATTTGCTGGGTCCGGTGGTGGAGAAGTTTGCCGGCGTGGAGATCGGTGCGCATCTGCACAGCCGGCCCGATGAGGCAGCGGTGAAAGTTCTGGCGGCCTATGACGTGGGATGCCGTCGATTTGACTCGGCTATCGGTGGGCTGGGCGGATGTCCCTTTGCGCAGGATGTGTTGGTGGGCAACATTCCGACGGAAACGTTGCTGGAAGCCTTGAAGAGCCGCGACGTGGAGTTGCCGGTTCGGAAGCCGATCGGCGAGCCGTTGCGGCTGGCACGCGAGATTGGCGATAGATTCAGCGGCCCAAAGATGTGAGGACAGCCGCTTTTCGCTTTTCGCTCTTCGCTCTTCGCCGGGCGCGTAGCTAGCTAGCTTGGTACTGAGATCTGCGAGAGAAACTGCTGGAGGGTGGAAGCGCCGGGCTTCGAGCCCGGCGAAATCGGACGAAGGCAAGAATGGCTTCAGCCACGGAGGGCCAGGGCTAAAGCCCACTTAATGAATCCACGCTCTCGGCACGGCTGAAGAGGTCGCTGAAAAGGCGCCATTGGGGGCCATATGCCGCCGGCTAAAGCCGGCTCGGGACGAAAAATAAAGGGCTTATCGGCACGACTTTAGTGAGTGCGTGAGAACTCACTTGCGCTGGAAGGATAAATGATGCACAAAGGGGTATGTCACGATTTCTGGTGTACAACCCCGAGCAAGCGTATTTACTGCTGCCCAGCGTGCAGGACGAATT
>JBEKQY010000155.1:0-8865 GCA_049519235.1 Candidatus Korobacteraceae bacterium
GGCAGTAAATACGCTTGCTCGGGGTTGTACACCAGAAATCGTGACATACCCCTTTGTGCATCATTTATCCTTCCAGCGCAAGTGAGTTCTCACGCACTCACTAAAGTCGTGCCCTGACACAAACCATTAGCAAAGCGAATTTCCGCAGCCGGTGAAGCCGCGCCCTTCCACCGTTCCTGGCGAACATCCTTTCGCAGGCCTCAATAGCCCGACAAAGCGCTCTGCAAGCAGGCGAGTCCAACTTCCAGGAATGTACGGATTGCGAATGCGAAAGGTCAGGCGAGCGGGGGACCGCGCTTCTGCGCATTGCCCTCGACATATCGGGCAACGTCAGGCGAGTCGAAGCGGATTGCATTGTGCCAGCGCAAGCTCAGAACCAGCGCCTGGACCGGAACGCGCAGCGCGGTTACTGAATGCGAGGTAAGTGCGGTGAAATGACGATACGGGCAGCACGGCGCGATGGCCCGGAAGCCGTCGCCTGGCAACGGCATGGCGCAGTGATGTTGGCCGCCGCGGCGGCAACATGCGGGAACGTCCGGTTGCGCTTGCAGGAACGGCAGAGCAAGCGTCCCCACCAGCAGAACCAGCAGCAAACTGGCAAGCGACCGGCGCATGAGCAGGAGGATTGTACTACATCACAAAGCCTTGTGACTGGGGTCGGAGTACGGCCGTCAACGCCGCAGATTGTGTTCGTCTCAAGCTCGGCGTGGGCGATCAGCCTGCGAGACATTACAATAAGAGCATCATCTCAGAGCTACGCAAAGTTGATGCGATTTAAGCGTCAACCGGAGAAATCGTGTGCGCTATGTAATCGTGGTTCTTGCCATTGCCGGCATCGTGGCATCATCCCTCGCCCTCAAGGTCCACTACGACGACCCTGGTAAGGAACCGTGCAGTATCAACGACAAGTGGGATTGCGGCGTGGTCAATCACAGTCCCTACGCGATGATTCACGGAGTGCCGGTCGCGGCCATCGGCATCGCGGGATATCTGCTCATCGCGGTGCTGGGGTTCGCGCGGCGCAAAGGATTGCTTCTGATCTCCGTTCTTGTCGGATTCGCCTTTGCCCTTTATCTCACGAATATCGAAGCGCACGTGCTGGAGGTATATTGCCTGTACTGTGTGATCTCGCAAGGAATCATCGCGGTGCTGGCGCTGCTGTCTATCGGCTGGATCGTCTGGTCCAGGATGCGGGCGCGGACGGCATAGCAGTTCGTCAATAGAAACGCGATTTCCGCCGGCTCCGGCGATGGCTTGCTCGGGTAGAGCGGGCCTTCAGGCCCGCGTCTCGAACGCCGGAACCGATTTAATCGCCGCCGCTGGACGCAGGGCTAAACAGACTGTATCGCAACCCCGTGCCGCCGCTCCGCGGCTCGCGTTTCTTCCCACTTGACCGCGGGCTCACGCCCGCGGCTAACACAAATGTCGCCGCTGCGCGGCTGGATTTGTCGATTCTCGAACCGCTTGTTCCACCGCAAAATCGATTTTCCTTGCGACACAGTCTCTAAAGGCCTTCTCTACCGAATCAAATCGGATATACCAAATCCGAGACTGCTCTAGCCGCTGCGGTACATCGTTCGAAGCCGCCACAGGAGCGGATTTTCACTATCTCGCGAAACGAGGACCATCCCGCCTCTGACTGGAACTCACCAGTTGGAAGGCAGAGCGTCCCCGAGTTCGGCGCTCAGCGCCCACTCGATGACCCGCATTTTTGCGGCGGTCAGCTTCTTGCCGCCGCAAGTGATGTAGAAGACGTCGTGGGCGACGGGGCCTTCGGTGTCGATCAGCGCGACCTCGATGCTGCACTCTTCGTGGGTCAAGGTCGAGCTGATGGTATGCAGAAGTCCAGGCCGGTCCTGGGTGATGATCTCCAGCAGAGTGCTGCGAGGAGAGCATTGGTCGTCGTAGCGCAGGCACGTCGTGACGGTAAGCTTCACCGGCTGGTGGTCGGCCTTCAGCCGCGATTCCAGCAGGCGGTCGAGCGGAGCTTCGCGCATGAGGATCTGCCGCACCGAGCGCTGGAAGCGCTCGCACTCGGGAGGATTCAGCTCCAGGGTGCGAAAGCGGTCCTTGAAATAAAAGCTATCAACAATCACGCCGCTGCGATTGGAAAACGCCATGGCCTTGGTGATGTCCATACCCCAGGCGTACAGAATGCCGGCCAGGGTGCGGAACAGGCCGGGCCGATCGGCGGTAACCACGGTCAACTCATGCTGACCGCTGGCGGGCCGCAACCTGAGCTGCACCGGTTCGGCGGAAAGATTCTCCGCCATGGTGAAGTGCTGAGCTACCTGTTCGGGCGCGTGCGAAAGCACGTAGCGCTGCGGCAGTCCGTCGAGAAAGTCCAGCACTTCGGAGCGCTGGGTGGGCAGCAGCGCGATGATCTTCTCGATGGCCTCAGTGGAAACTTCAGCTTCGAGACCCTCGGCATCGGCACTGTGATCGAAGTAGCCTGCGGTTCGGGTATACAGGCGCCACAGGTCCTCGGCTTTCCAGGGAGTCAGCGCCTCCGGATTCACCGCTTTGATGTCGGCCAGCGTCATCAGGGTGAGCATCTTGAGCCGTTCCGGTGTGCCCATCTTACCGGCCAACTCACGGACTGTTGCCGGATCGTAGATATCGCGGCGACGCAGCGTGGCAGAAATCTCCAGATGGCTGGCGACCAGGAAGCAGACCGTCGCGGCATCTTCCTCGGAGAGATTCATGCGCTTGACCGCCGAGGCTGTCAGTTGCAGGCTGCCATGCACATGGTCAGCGCCCTCCAGGCCCTTGCCGGTGTCATGCAATAACAGCGCGAGGAAGAGCAGCTCAAGGTGTTCCAGCTCCGAGACAAGCTGGGCGAAGGGCTGCAACGATTGGTCCTGGCTGCTCTTGAGCTGGTGCAACACCTCGATGGCCATGAAGGTGTGCTCGTCCACGGTGTAGCGGTGATAGAGGTCGCGCAGCACCAGCAGGTCAATCGTCTCGAACTCGGGAACGGCGCGGGTCAAAAGATTGAGCGAATGCATCGCCCGCAGCGCCTCGGCGGCATGGGGAGGCGTGAGAATCTCGCGCAGGTGCTGCCACAGATACTGGTCCTGCGGCATAGTCTCGGCCAGGCGGAGATGAGCATCGTTGAGCCGGCGTTCGGCTTCGGGGCTCAGGGCAACGCCGTGGTGAGCCATGAAGATGAACAGGCGCAACACCGCCGCAGCTTCGCGCGCATCGGCGGCCTGCTGGAAGTAGACACGGCCATCCACGACAGAGAATTCAGAGTTGGAAACGCGCGATCGCCAATGCTGGAAGGAGCGGTAAAGCGACGAACGTTCCTGCGAAACCTGGCCCAGCAGTTGCGAGCTGTTGCGATACACCGCTTTGGCGTGACGAAAATAGAGCCGCATCCATTCCGCCGGCGAGACCGTCCCCGAACCGGTGGCGATGCCGCGAGCGGCCAGCTCCTCTTGCGCCGCCCAGGTGATGCTGTTGTCGTCGCGCCCGTGACGATAATGCAGATAGCAGCGGCTGGAGCAGAGAAATTCCATCGCCTCCAGCATTTCGCCGTGCGCCGAATTCTGCCGCACGCTTACCAGTTCCGACCGGCGGCCGGAGCTGAGCGCGACGATCATGCCGATCCACTGCGCCACGTGACAATCGCGCAGGCCACCGGGACCGTCCTTCAGGTTCGGCTCCAGATGAAAGATGGTGTTGCCAAAGCGGCGATGCCGGTCTTGCGTCATCTCCGACAGGCGCTGGAGCAGCGCGTCAGACTCGCGGGCAATCAATTGCGGCAGACTCTTGGCGTGCAAGCGCTCAAACAGGGATTGGTCGCCGCCGAGGAAGCGGCAGTCGAGCAGAGAAAGCGTGAATTCCAGATTGTCCTGGTCAAATCGTCCGCAGTCCGCCAGGGTACGAGCGGTGGGGCTGACGCGCAAACCGCAGTCCCACATTGTCTGACATATGCTGCCGACCGCACTCTTAATGCGTTCCCGGCTGGAATCATCTTCCGCCAGGAACAGCAGGTCGATATCGGAATAGGGGAACAGTTCGCTCCTGCCGAAGCCGCCCACAGCGGCCACGGCACAAGGCGGCTGGGCAACTGCGGCAAAGTGCTGCTCCCACAATGTCAGAGTTAGCGTGTCCACCAACCGAGTTCGGCTGCTGAGCGAGGCCAGACCCGAGCCAATGGCCTCGAAATCACGCTGGATTCGCTGCGACTCCTGGCGGTAGTTATTACGAAGAGCGAAGTCGGAGGCAGGAGTTGCCATAGGGACCTTTGACGCCGGCAACTCCGAAGGCTGCGAGCCTGTGCTCACAAGGCGTTCTCGCCACGGTCGTCGTTGCGGATGCGGATGGCCTCGTCGACCCGCGCCAGGAAAATCTTGCCGTCGCCGATTTTGCCGGTACGTGCGGCGTTGCTGATGGCCCCCACGGCGCGATCGACGATGTGGTCGGGCAGTACCATCTCGATCTTCACCTTGGGGAGCAGATCAACGGTGTACTCGCGGCCACGGTAGAACTCGGTGTGGCCCTTTTGTCGTCCATGACCGCGTACTTCGGTCACGGTCATGCCCTCCACCCCAATTTCGATGAGGGCGTCCTTGACGGCGTCGAATTTCGCAGGTTGAATCACGGCTTCCAGTTTCGTCATTGATCACAGTCCCTATGGCAGCGACACTTCCCAGTAATAGCCCTCTTCGCCATGCTGGGTAACGTCGAGGCCCTGTACTTCATCCTCCGTCGAAACGCGCACGCCGAGCGCGAAATTGACGATCTGCAAAATGATATAGGTGCCCACGGCGGCCAGCACGATGGCGATCAGCACACCCACGAACTGATTCCCAATCTGGCGGAAGTTTCCGTCAACCATGCCGGAGGGCAGCACGTGCCCCTGCGCGTCCTTGAATATGGGATTGACCAGGCTGGTGGCGAAGACGCCGGTCAGGAGCGCGCCAATGGTCCCGCCGACGCCGTGAACCCCGAAAGCGTCGAGCGAGTCGTCATAGCCGAGCCGAGCTTTCACCATCGCCACCATCAGGTAGCAACCTACGCCGGCGATCAGCCCAATTAGCAGCGCCGGCATCGGAGCTACGAATCCCGCAGCCGGAGTGATGGCGACCAAGCCAGCTACGGAGCCGGAAATTGCTCCCAGGACGCTGGGCTTGCCGTTGCGAATCCATTCCGCACCGGCCCAGCTAATAGCGGCGGTCGCCGCTGCGAAATGGGTGGCAACAAACGCGCTGGTGGCCAGGCTCCCGGAGCTAAGCGCACTGCCCGCGTTAAAGCCAAACCAGCCCACCCATAGCAGACACGCTCCAATGAAGCTAAGTACCACACTGTGGGGTGGCATGGCTTCTTTGGGAAAACCGACGCGGCGGCCAAGAAACAGTGCGCAAATCAGGGCCGAGACGCCTGAGGTAATGTGAACGACGGTGCCGCCGGCGAAGTCGAGGGTGGGAAAACGTCCGCCAAGGCTGGCGTTCAGCAAGCCGCCTTTGCCCCAGACCATGTGGGCCATGGGCGCATACACCAGCAGCGACCAGAGCACCATGAACAACAGCATGGCGCTGAACTTCATACGCTCGGCAAATGCGCCACAGATGAGCGCCGGGGTGATGATGGCGAACATCAACTGGTAGATCATGAATGTCTGCTGTGGGATCGTCGCTGCGTAGTCGGCGTCGGGCGCTGCGCCTACGCCATGAAGAAACGCATGTTCCACTCCGCCGATGAAGCTGTTGCCCGAGCCGAAACAAAGACTGTAGCCAATAACCGCCCACAGCACGGTGACGATGGCCATCATGGCAAAACTCTGCATCATGGTGGCCAGCACATTCTTCTTGCGCACCAGCCCGCCGTAGAAAAGCGCCAGACCGGGGCCGGTCATCAGCAGTACCAGGGCCGAACACACCAGCATCCAGGCATTGTCAGCCGAGCTTTTGGCGTCGGCGATTTGCTGCTGCAACTGGGCAATCTGGCTGCCTTGCGGGGCGGTGTCCGCCGCAGCCGAAGTTTGCGCGGCCAGCGTGCCGGCCAAGAGCACGATCAGCAGGAATGGCGTAAGTTTTCGAACCAACCGCATGCAGGACTCCCACTAACGAAAGTGAACCGGCTAAACTGCAACGAATCTGGAGGAGCGCCGTTCCAGGCGCAGCTTTACTACCTTGCGGAGAGAATGTTTGTACCGGCCCGCCGCGCGGCTTGCCGGAATTCCTTGGTAAGAACTTTGATACGCGACTTCAGGGCGAATGAGAAATTCAAACTATTTATGAGCGGGATTAGTTTCGGTTATCGCGCAGGGTCCCGATTGAAGAATTTCGCGTTAGGGTTGATACTTGTGCCGCGAGTCGAAAGAGTTATCATTCCGTACCGAGCGGCCCGACCGAGATTGGTTGTGAAAACGCCTGATTGCGCCAGTGATGGCCGTGGTGGCGGAATTCTCCACGCTTGCTGCCCCAGTTTGCATTACAATGGGTGCCCTGTGTTTGAGGTCAAAAGGAAATCCCATTTTCGAAATCCAGTAAGGAGACTCCCAGATGAAAGCACTGAACAAGAAGGCTGGGCTATATGTGGCATTGTTGCTGGTCACGTCCGCCCTCATTCCCTCGGCTTTAGGCCAAGGTTTGCCGTCGTTCGGAAACGTAGTGATCGTGGTGGGCGAGAACCAGAATTACAGTACGAGCTACAACTCCAGCAACATGCCTTATTTGACCTCCCTTGCAAACACGTACGGCCTCGGAGTGAATTACTACTCGGACACGCATCCTTCCATCGGCAACTATCTCAACTTAGCCACCGGGTATATTCTCACCGACGACGACAGCCAGACCCCGCAGAGCTTTCCGGTCTCGCTGAATAACATTGCCCTGGAGGTGCAAAACGCGGGCGGCACCTGGAAGGACTATGTTGAGAATCTCCCTGCCAACGCGACTTGCAAAGGGCTGAATCCGGGAGCGTACTACGTCCGCCACGACCCGCTGCAATACATGACCACCATCAACCAGGAACCAGGCCACTTTGTGTGCTTCGCTGCGCTCGCCACCGATCTGCTCAGGCACGAATTGCCCAATCTGGCATGGCTGGTGCCCAACGGGTGCGATGACGCGCACGACTGCTCCATCCAAACCTTCGACAACTGGCTGAGGGACGAAGTCGGACTTCTACTAACGAGTTCTTACTTTAGGCCCGGGGGCACTGGATTGCTGATCATCGTTTTCGACGAGAACGCCG
Source organism: Candidatus Korobacteraceae bacterium (assembly GCA_049519235.1). Lineage (GTDB taxonomy): Bacteria > Acidobacteriota > Terriglobia > Terriglobales > Acidobacteriaceae > Bog-257. The sequence continues at coordinate 7,207 of JBEKQY010000155.1, forward strand.
ATGACGGAAGTCCGGATTGCGAGACCACGACCGAAGGACAAGGTTGCGGCGGGCAGGTGGAGCTGGTCGTCGTCAGCCCGTACAGCAGGAGGGGATACCAGTCGCCCGGCGGCGACACGCGGAATTACAACAGCAGTTACGACGAAGGCGACATCCTGCGCCTGATGGCGCAGGGACTCGGCCTGCCTACGTCCAATCTTGGCTGGGCTACCAATGGCTTGCCCATGGCTGATTTCTTCTCCACCACGGATTTGTTATCCACCAAGGAGAAGCACTGATTTTTCCAAAGCTTCAAACCCTACTGGCCACAGATGCCACACGGTTTGCCGATGCGATGATCGCACGGGCAACGGCAAGACTATAGTAATGGTTTCTGTTGCGGCTATTGCCTGCGCGTGCTCCGATGATGCGGGTATGGCAAGCCGTTTGGTAACAAACGCTATGGACTTACGACGGGGCTGAAATCTCAGCCCCGTTTTTCTGTGCGGGTATCGACGGGATTGTTGGCGTTAAATCGCCTTATCACAAGTGACCTGACGCGTTCTCCGATAGTTGCGCGTAGGAGAGGATCCGACCCGCCGCGCGGCTTGCCGGAATCCCCTGGTAAGACCTTTGATACGCGACTCTGCGGCGAATGAGAAATTCGAACTATTTATGCGCGGGATTAGTTTCGGTTATCGCGCAGGATCCGGATTGGGGAAATTCGCGTTAGGGTTGATGCTTGTGCCGCGAATCGAAAGAGTTATCATTCCGTTACCGAGCGGCCCGGCCGAGATTGGTTGTGATAAAGACTGTTCTCGTCAAGTGAGGCGCTGCTTCCGTGTTGCCCGTCATTCGGACACGATCGCATCGCTTCTCATAAGCCGACTTTGCGGTACTCATTCCTCGGGACGCGCTCGTCGCGCGGTGTCCTGGAGGGCAAAGAGGCCTTGCTGACAACTATCCTCATACTCTCTCCGGCACGAAATGGGCCGCGTATTCCGTGGCCGCGTGCTCTGTCACAGAAAATCCAAGCGCAGGCACCCCACTGTGTTGGGGGATGCCAGCGAGATCAAAAGCCTGGTGCCACCGGCCGAATGTTTATAGACTTCCGGTTGGGACTGCGCCTGCACGCTCGTAATTCACGATAATGACGCCTTTCGAGGTGACTGTGCTTTCCGTCACCTTGAATGCCGCCGGGATCGTGCCCTCGGCAAACAATCGTTTCCCACTGCCCAACGTTATGGGAAATATCTTCAGCCAGAAGGCATCGACCAAATCATGCTTGAGGAGCGTCTGAAGGAGATTTGCGCTTCCATAAACGTGCAAATCCGGCCCTTCCTGTTGCTTGATTTTGGTGATTTTTTTCGCAATATCTCCGTTGAGAAACACGGACGGCTGCCATTCGTGAGAAGTCATGGTATTCGAGGCGACGTACTTGGTCGCTGTGTTGACGGCTGGCCACATGTCATTATGTTGCGGCCAGTATGGTTCCCAAATGTCAAAGGTTCTGCGCCCTATCAACAAGTCAAACGGCATGTTCATCTGCTTTCTTATAGCCGTTGAAAGAACAGGGTCGGAATGTGGACTTATCCACCCGCCATACGCGAAGCCGCCACTGGTATCTTCCTCTGGCCCGCCTGGGGCTTGTATGACACCATCAAGGGAGACAAATTCAAG
>JBEKQY010000156.1:0-8861 GCA_049519235.1 Candidatus Korobacteraceae bacterium
GCCTCACTGGCGGACGTTTGTATTCGCGTCCCCTCCACCGATCCAGCCCGGATCCAGGAGGCGCATATCCTCTACGGACACATGCTGTGCCAGTGGATCGAACTGGCTACGTGCATCCGCGAAGCGGTCGCGGGCGGTGGAGGCGCCTATGATTCCGGAGCTGCCTGACATTGTGGCGCTGGTTGAATCGGGCTGGCGCCAAGTTGCTGTTCTGGTGGTCGGCGATGTGATGCTCGACCAATACGTCTGGGGGGAGGTGGAACGCATCTCGCCCGAGGCCCCGGTTCCAGTGCTTCGGGCCACGCTTCGCGACCAGAAACCCGGCGGTGCAGCCAATGTGGCGATGAACCTGGCCGGGCTGGGTGCGTGTGTGACTCTCGTGGGCTTCGCCGGCGGCGACCGCGAGCAGGAAACTTTGGAATCGCTGCTGGCGGACGCGGGAATCGAGCCCTTGCTGACCGCTGTCCCCAATGCGCCTACAACTACCAAGCTGCGAATTCTTTCCGGCCATCAGCAGATGATGCGGCTCGATTCCGAAGCGGCGCCTGCTTTTTCTAAAGATGATTACGGGCGTTTGCTGGAACGCGCCTTCACGGCATTGCCCGACGCTGCGGTTGTGGTTCTTTCGGATTACGCGAAGGGGACGCTGAACGAAGCTGTTTGCCAGGCTTTGATTCGCGAGGCGCACCAACGCAAAATCCCCGTCCTCGTCGATCCCAAGAGCCAAAGTTTTTCGCGATATCGGGGGGCAACGGCAATCTGTCCCAATCTGAAGGAGCTGGCGGCTGCGACCGGAGAAGCGGCGGCCAATCTCGACCGCCTCTTGAGCGCAGGCCAGGATCTCTTGCCCTCTCTCGAAGTGGAATTCATCGTCGTGACGCTGGGGGAAAAGGGAATTGCCGTCTTGCACCGGAATTTGCGATTTCACGCGCCCGCGGTGGTGCGCCAGGTGTACGACGTTTCCGGCGCCGGCGATACGGTCCTCGCGGTCTTGGCGCTGGCCATTGCCTGCGGCGTACCAATCGAGACCGCGGTCCAGCTCGCCAATATCGCGGCGGGAGTTGTGGTCAGCAAAGTTGGTACGGTGCCGATTCAGCGCGAGGAACTGCTCGCCGCGCTGTCGGAGGAAATTTCGCTTCACATGGACGAGAAGGTGTTGCGCCTCGACCGGCTGCTGTCGCGGGTTACGACCTGGAGATCAACAAGCCAACGCGTGGTCTTTACCAACGGCTGCTTCGACATTCTGCACATCGGCCATATACGCCTGCTGGAAGAGGCGCGGCGCAAAGGCGATCGTCTGATCGTTGGGCTCAACAGCGATGAGTCGGTGCGGCGCCTCAAGGGACCGTTGCGGCCGATCATCGCAGAGGGTGAGCGTGCGCGGGTCCTTGCGGCGCTCAGCGCGGTTGACGCGGTGGTCGTGTTCGACGAAAGCACTCCGCTGCAACTGATCGAGGCGATCCATCCCGACGTTCTGGTCAAGGGCGGAGACTACACCGAAGACACGGTCGTCGGCGCTCGCGAAGTACGCGCCTGGGGAGGTCGAGTCGAGTTGATTCCGCTGGCCGGCGACATCAGCACTACCCGGCTGATCGCGAAGTCGGTGGGCAGTGTGCTAGCCAATCCAATCGCCAAGGTTTCCTCAGCATGAAAGCCCCAAGGTGGTTATCACTATTCTTTTCGGTCCGTCTTCCCACATTGCTGGCGATGTTTTGGCGCGCCCACGTCAGTCGCGAGACGATTGCCGGGGTGTCGCGGAAGGAGCCGCTCTCCTTCATTGTCTTCCGGTTCGATTCGCTGGGCGATGTCGTGTTGACGAGTCCGCTCTTTCGCGCGCTGAAGAAGGCCCATCCTGGATCGCGTTGCACCGTGGTTGTGCAGGAGTGCTATAAGCCGCTCCTCGTAACCAACCCGCACATCGACGAGATCCTGACGCTGCCGAAGGTGAGACCGGCCTGGTTGCCGCAGGGCTTGAGACGGCTGCTGTCGGCCAGTGTGCTCTATTGGACGCGTTTGCGCAAAAGGCATTTCGACTTTGCGGTTTCGCCGCGCTGGGATGTGGACGCACACCTGACAACATTTCTCTGCGTCTTGACCGACGCTGCCAGCCGCGTCGGCTACAGCGAAAAGACATCGCCGGCCAAGCAGCAGATCAATCGTGGATTTGATCGGGCCTACGACATCTGTCTGCCGCCGGGTCCGGTGCGGCATGAAGTCCTGCGCAACCTGGCGATAGCGGAAGCGCTGGGCGCAACCAGCGCTGACCCAAGTCTCGAAATTCAACTGACCGAACCAGACCGAAGAAGCGCGGCGAGGCTCCTGAAAAACGTGCCCAGCTCCACGAAGTTAGTTGCGATCGGAATTGGCGCCGCCAGTTATGGCCGCCGATGGCCGCTCCAGCGCTATGCCGAAGCCGTGGACCATCTGGCGAGGGAATATAACATCCAGCCCGCGATCGTGTGTTCCGCCGCAGAGCTTGGCCAGGCGCTAAAACTCGCCGGCCTGCTGGAGCGAGCTCCGATCATCGTCAGCGGAGCCAGACTTCGCGAAGTATGCGCTGTGCTGGAGCGCTGCGATCTTTTCCTTGGGAACGACAGCGGTTGCGCCCATCTTGCTGCCGCGATGGATTGCAAAGTCATTGTGATCTCACGCCATCCCCGCGATGGCGATCCCAACCATTTCAACAGCCCGTCGCGCTTTGCTCCATATTGTGCGCATGGGCTCGTCTTGCAGCCGGCGACTGCTTTGGATGGTTGCGAGCCGGCGTGTCACTCCCCAGAGCCACATTGCATCACCAAGGTTTCTGTCGAAGAGGTGGTCACGGTAGCACGGCAGATGCTGAACGCAACGCGAGCTGCTGTTGCTCCGCCGCTGTCGAAGCCCTTGCCCGACAAGGCTGCACACCGCTTGCTGCACTCGCACTCGGCGGAAGCCGTTCGCCGCGCGGTCGAAACGCTTCGCGCCGGTGCGGAGCGGCCATCAACGCCGATTTGATGTGATTCATGCCGTGAAGCTCAACTTGCCATCCTCGCGCTATGGCCGGATCGTCCAGGCAGTCTGGTCGGGCGGCGCCGCACGACTACTGACCAGCGGACTGACGCTGGTCTCGTTGCCGCTTGCGGTGCGCTATCTGGGACCGGAACGGTATGGAGTGTGGGCCGCGATCACCACCACAGCCGTGTGGATCAATCTTCTCGACCTCGGCATCGCCAACACGCTGACGAACAACATCTCCGGGGCCTATGCGCTCGGCGACAAGCCAGCCGCCGCCCGCTACTTCACCAATGCACTGGTTCTCACTGGCGGGATTGCTGCCGGAGTTGGGCTAGTATTGGCATTCGTCTTTCCCAGGATCAACTGGGTGAGATTGTTCAACGTGAGCGCGAATGTAAGCGCGGCGGAAGTGGAACACACAGCCGCCGCCGCCGTGGGCCTGATGTTGTTGTCCCTGCCTTGTGGCCTGGCGGGCAAACTTCTCGCGGGATACCAGGAACTGCACCGCAATAACTACGCCGCAGCTACGGGCGCTGTGGCCAGCCTGTGCGGACTCGCGCTCGGTATCGCGCTGCATGTTTCCATGCCAGTGCTGTTTGTCATGTCCGCCGGATGCCTCACCTTTGCCAGCCTTGCCATGCTTATTCTGGTCGTCACGTGGCAGAAGCCGTGGCTGTTACCGCGCCCGTCATTGGTTGATCGCTCGTCGGTGAAAGAGCTTCTGGATTCCGGCTGGTCTTTCTTTTTGATCCAGGTTGCCGCGGTTGTCGTCTTCAGCTCTGACAATCTGGTTGTTAGCCATTATCTTGGCGCGTCGGAGGTGACGCCCTACAGCGTGACTTGGCGAGTTGTGGGGCTAGCGGCTGTGCTGCAATCGCTGATCTTTCCCGCCCTGTGGCCGGCCTACGCCGAAGCCTATGCCAAGCGCGATTACGGCTGGATCCGGCGGACCTTCCTCATCACCATGAAGGGGACCGTAGCATTGAACGTCGCGTGCGTGACCGTGCTGATGCTCTTCGGGCGGAGCCTGATCCGGATGTGGGCCGGCCCGGCCGCGGTGCCGAGTACCTATCTACTGCTTGCGATGGGAGTCTGGGCGGTCCTAAATGGATTTATGAGCGTCGAGTCCTGCTTGCTGGCAGCGTTGAACCGCATTCGCGAACAGGCCGTTCTGTCGATCATCGCAGCTGCAGTGAATATCGGATTGTCGTTGCTGCTGGTGCGCCACATCGGAGCGCTGGGAGTCATAGGCGGAACGATTTTGTCCTACCTCATCGTGCTGGTAGTTCCGCAGACGCTCATCGTGCGAAATGTGTGGAGAAGGGAATTAGTGGCAGGCCCGCCGCTTTTCGCTTTTCGCCCTTCGCCTTTCGCCAGAGCACGAATCGAGGATTAGAGCTTTTCGCTTTTCACCGGAACACTAATCGAGTGACGGCGCTGTTCGCGGTTTCCTTTACCTTCCGCTCCTTCGGGGTCATCCCTGGGACCGACGGCCGACCCATATCACTCCTACTGCTCTGGCGAAAAGGCGAATGGCGAAGAGCGAAGAGCGGTCATCCGACCAGGAACGGATTACTGGCACGCTCTTCGCCGATGGTAGTCAGCGGCCCGTGGCCCGGCACGACGATGGTCTCATCTGGCAGAGCCAATACCGGGCCGTGCAGCGAGCGCATGATTTTTTCGTACGATCCGCCGGGCAGATCGGTGCGGCCAATCGACCCCGCGAACAGAATGTCGCCTGCGATCAACTTCTTTTCGGGCGCAAAGTACAGGCAGACGCTGCCTTCGGTATGCCCGGGCGTGTAAAGCACCTCCGCAACGTGGCTGCCTGCGCGGACTTTGTCACCGGCGCTCAGGCTGCCGTCGATCACGGTTTTCTCCGGCGCGGGCATTCCAATCCACGCCGCCTGCACATCCAGCATTTTCAGCAGAGCGTAGTCGTTCTCGTTTAGCAGGATCGGCGCGCCAGTCAGCCGCTTCAGCTTTGCCGCTCCGCCAACGTGATCGATGTGCGCATGGGTCACGACAATCTGCTTAACCGTCAACCCGTGGCGCCCCATGATCGCCATGACATCGTCGATGTCATCTCCAGGGTCGATAACGATGGCTTCCTTTGTCTGCTCGTCGCCCACCACCGAGCAATTGCACTGTAGCGGCCCCACCGGAAAAATCTCGTGAATCATAGTTTCCAAGCTATCACTTTGGCTGCTTCGGATCATCCTCCTCCGAAATGAATACCGCAGAGACTCTTATAATCGTCAGGAACGCGACGCTTTGGATGACCAATGCCGCCGTGGGTCTATTGAAGACTGCCAACGGGGCGACCCCGTGCGCCACAAGATTGCGCAGTTTCATGCCCCTTTTGTCTGTGTAGAGAACCTTCAGGAAATACCAGAGTCTTTCATCCAAAGTTTCCCGAACACGAGGATCATGGAGGACGTCATTCATATTCTTGAAGTCGAAGCCTCCATCCTCAGCCGTTTTCGAAATTGGGATATCCAGAAGCTTGAGAAGTTCCCGCAGGCTGTTCTCGATCTGCGGTATGAGGACGTGAATAGCCTTGACGTAGTCTTCCTTTTCGAACGCGAGAAGTCCGTCGCGATAGAGCGGGACACGATCCTCCGGGATGAGAGGTGAGTCGAAGAGCTCCGGGATACCGGGTATGCTTCCGAGCGCGAACTTCTTCTTCCACTCATCCACGCCAGCCAGAAAGAACGTCGATCCGAGGTTCATTTCGCGAGCAAACTCCATTACCATCCGGCCCTCTTTGTCCTCGACCGTGGTGACCGTTAGACCATCGTCACCGATGATGCTTGCCGGGAACAGGCGAAGAGAAACGAACTGCTCTGCCATCCTGTCCAGTCTTTTTCCCAGATCGTCGGGGTCGGGAGCACAACAGCTAGCGAGTCGGTAAAAGGCAACAAAGGGATTCGAGACGTTAATGAGTCCTGCGAGCCAATCTTCAATCTCTTTGAGATCAAGCTTCATCTCAACTCGATGCTCTTTCATTTCCGCGATAACGTCTTTGCCTCTCTTCTCAAGGAGCAGGCGGACGCGATCTGCTTCTTCTCTGAGGCCGACCCGCCGGTAGTACGCAAGTACACTTTCGATGTGGTGAACGGCGGTGAGGGCGCCGAGACCCGACGCAATGTCCAGGACGGGTTCCCCATATGCCAAGGTGATTTCCTTAGCGCAGTCGTATTGCTGCCTTGCATTGAAGTACTCCGCGAGTGCCTGGCCCGCCATCGTCATATGGTGCAGATCGCGTCGCTTGATCGAGTCTCGGAATCGAAGTTCCAACTTTTCTACAATCTCATTGCGCCGAGCAGGGCCGAGTCCCTTCAATCCGATGAGACGATCAAATGGAGCGAACCAGTGACCGATGTGCGCCGGCTCGGCTGAGTCCGCGAAGCTCATCATGAACTCAAATGCACGCTGGATCAGAGGTGCCGAGTTGAACTGCAGCGCAAGCTCAATACTTCGAGTGCCCGCTTCCAATGCCAGGAACGAGTGCTCAGCAAGTCCGTTGTTAGCTGCTTCTAGGTACATTTCTGCAGCCAGTAATCCGAACTGATACTTGTCCTCTCGGGGACTGCCAAGCCGGGTGCCAAGCTCCCAGATGGCGTCCGAAAACCGGGCCCTGAGAATCGGCTTCTTCAGTTGTGTTGCAAGTAGTACCCACTCCTCTACATCCGTCGCGTTTAAGTCCGCCAGCTTTGGGTATTCTTCGGAGACGCCCTCTATAGCGTTTTGTCTTGGGGCGAAGTAGGACCCCCAGGCGCCTCCAGATTCGCGCCTAACCAAGAACTCAAGTGGTGCGAGGACGCGAAGCACAAGTCGAATTTCGTCCTCAGTAGCGTTGGCTGCTTCCATTCTGAGGATCACACGCTGGGTCGTAGACACAAGGTCGAGAGAGTCCGGCGCATTGTCCGGCTCGTCCAGCCAGGAGAGCACTTCGTCACGTAACGGCATTACTTCTATCAATATCTCACGACTAGCAGGCCGCCGTTTTTTGCCGCTCCCGCCGGCCCACTACTTGCCGTTAAGCGTTGACTCCGATATGGTGACGCTGGATTCCGAGTACAATGGACTGGTTATGACCAACATCCAGTTGCTGATTTCGATTGGCATTCCCATGCTCGTGCTCGGAGTCGGGATGTGGATGAACAGCAGCGCTGTGAACAATCTCCGAACAGACATGAACGCGCGCTTTGCGTCCATCGACGGCCGCTTCACTGCCATGGAGAACCGTTTTACCGCCTTCGCTGAGACGATGGACCGGATGATCGGGCTTATCAATGACCTCGACAAACGGCTAAGCATTATCGAAGATCGCATGCACCTGCGGTGATTTCCTTCTGAGAATCCCCGCCTCATGCGCCTTTGCCGTTCCTGCGCCTGCATGTTATTCTTGATAGCGTAACAACAAACGATAAAAGAGTAGGAGCACAACCGATTCAGTGTTAGCCCGAGAGAAAAAAGCCGCCTTGATTGCCGACAACCGGAGAGCGGATAACGATACCGGTTCCCCGGAAGTTCAGATCGCCATCCTCAGTACCCGGATTGGCGAGTTGACCGAGCATTTCAAGACCCACAAGAAGGACCATGCCTCCCGGCGCGGGCTTCTCATGATGGTAAGCAAGCGGCGCAGCTTGCTTGACTACCTCAGAAAGTCTGATACCGAACGCTACAAAGCCGTCATTCAAAAGCTGGGCATCCGCAAGTAAGGTTGTCCGCCGCTGAACAACCAGGCTTCGAGCGTATCGCTTTCTCGCAAGCGCACGTGGTGCACTTGTTGCGAGACCCCGGATGCAGTTATTGCGGGGGTACGAGGATCAGGGAATTTGGGCGCGGAGTACGCCCACCAGATTGCTCAGCTTCTCTCGGCTGACATACTTCACTCCATCTCGCATATCGTGATCGATTGAAAAGTGCCATTGCGCTCGTCCTGCGAAAAGCAGGTCCCCCCGCTCGGGCTGAAGCCCTCGGTCGGGATGACAAGAATTTGGAGATCGATATCGGTTGGATCCAGAACGGAAGGTAATTAGAAATGAATGAAGAAATGACAGCCGCATTACACGGCGTCAACAAGCATGAAATCAGCGTGGATTTGCCGGGCGGCAAGACCATTCGCTTCGAAACCGGAAAGCTGGCCAAGCAGGCGCACGGCTCCTGCATTGTGCGTATAGGCGACAACGTTGTCCTCGCCACCGCCTGCGCCAATGCCGAGCCGCGGGAGGGTATCGACTTTTTCCCGCTGACGGTTGATTACCGCGAATATACCTATGCCGCGGGCCGCATTCCCGGCGGCTTCATCAAGCGCGAAGGGCGGCCCAGCGAGCGCGAGATCCTTACCAGCCGCCAGATCGATCGGCCCATCCGGCCATTGTTTCCGGAAGGCTTCCGCTGCGAGACCCAGGTGATTGCCATGGTGCTCTCGGCCGACACGGAAAACGATCCCGACGTCTCCGGCATCAACGGCGCCTCGGTTGCGCTGAGTGTCTCCGACATCCCGTTTCACGGCCCGATTGGCGCGGTGCGCGTGGGGCGCGTGGACGGCAATTTCATCATCAATCCCACGTATGACGAGCAGCGCTCTGGCGATCTGAACCTGATGGTGGTTGGCACCTCCGAAGGCATTGTGATGATCGAGTCGGGTGCGCGCGAAGTGTCCGAAGAAGTAGTGGTTGAGGCCATCGAGTTCGGCCACGAACAGATCAAGAAGATTTGCGCCGCCATCAATGAACTGGTACAGAAAGCCGGCAAGCCGAAGCGTGCAGTCGAGCCGGTCACAATCGACGACGCGTATCTCAGCGGGCTGCGCTCCAAGATTGGCGAGCGCCTGGCTGATGCTGCAAACACCGAGA
>JBEKQY010000157.1:0-8787 GCA_049519235.1 Candidatus Korobacteraceae bacterium
GAGCTTCACATTGCCGCGCTGGCGGGGAAGACTGGAGGCAATACGCTGGTACTGCGCTTCGGTGATCTCCATGCTTTGCAGCATAGCACAAAATCACGAATTAGTGTTAACACGCCCTAGCCCAGGACGGAGCGAAGCGGAGTCCTGGGTAGGGTGGGAAAAAGTAACCGAGTCCCGTAGGGACGGCACGGTTCTCACGCGCTCACTTCAGCGGTGGGTAAGCAGAATGAATGAACCTGAGTCCCTTTAGGGACGGCACCGAATGACCCTGCACTCCGCCATTGACCTTCTCGCCTTGCTGGCCTGCTCCGTCTATTGCACTATCCCGCTTTTCTGGTTGGTGGTGCATCCCTTCATCGCAAAGTGGCGACCGCGCGGCCGTCGCGCCTATGCCTTGATCCTGCCGGCCTGGGCCGCTTTTATCGCCATTGCATTTGTACTCATCTGGCCGTTTCGCTTCGCCCACTTCTATTCCAACTGGTTCGCCTGGGCGCCGGCCATTCTTCTCTTCTTATTGGGATTCTCCATCTACTCGGCAGCCTTTAAGAGTTTTCATCGCACCCAGGTTTCCGGCCTGGCTGAGCTGGAGCCCGACCGGCATCGCCAGGAACTAATCACAACCGGCATTCGTTCGCGCGTGCGCCATCCTATCTATCTTGGTCATCTGTGCGAGATCGTCGGCTGGTGCGTCGGCACCGGGTTGATTCCCTTGTACATTCTCGCGGCGTTCGCGATCCTCACCGGCACGCTGATGATCACGATCGAAGATCGCGAACTCGAATCCCGCTTCGGCGACCAATATCGAGCCTATCGGCGTTCCGTTCCTGCTGTGATTCCACGCTTCGCTCGCTAACCGCCAATGGGTTTTCGCTACAATGAATTCTCGCTGAGTCTAAATAGGCCCGCGGCACAAGCAAAGGGATGAAAATCTTCCCGGAGATCGCGGAGAAAATTCTTGTAATAACTGGCTCTGTGTCCTCTGTGTCTCTGTGGTGAAACGGTTTTTCTGAGTCCTTCTTCATGCGATTCGAACTCTTCGTAGCCTCGCGCTACCTTCGCGCCAAACGCCGTCAGGCCGTTATTGGCGTCATCACGGTCATCTCCATCATCGGAGTGGCGGCAGGCGTGGCCTCGCTCATCATCGCGCTGGCCATCAACAACGGCTTTCGCCAGGACCTGCAAGACCGCCTGTTGGGCTCGACCTCGCACATCAATCTGCTGCGCATTCAAAGTGACGGCATCCACAACTGGGAGCCGCTGCTGGCGCGCCTGGAGAAGCAGCCGCACGTTATCGCTGGCGCTCCTGCCATCTACGAGCAGGTGCTGATCTCACGTGGCGCCCGCGCCCAAGGCGGCATCTTGAAGGGCATCATTCCGGCCGACGAGCGCAAGGTGAGCACGATCCTGGACACCGTGAAGCAAGGCTCCGCCGCAGCTCTGGACGAAAATTCTTCCCAATCGCCTGCCGCGGACGATGAGACTGCCGGGCCTGCAATTTCCCGCGCCACGCTGCCCCCAATCGTTCTCGGCAAAGACCTGGCCGACGAGTTGGGCGCGACCGTCGGCTCGCTCGTAACCGTCACTAGCCCACAAGGCGAGCTCACGCCCTTCGGCATTGTCCCCAAGTACAAGCGCTTCAAAGTCGCCGGCATCTTCGCGTCCGGCTTCTTCGATTACGACAATACCTGGGCCTTCATTCGTCTTTCCGACGCGCAGCGGCTCTTCGATCTCAACGACGTGGTCTCCGTGCTTGAATTCAAAGTTGACGACATCTACCAGGCGGGCGAGATTGGCCGGCAGCTCGAAGACGCCGCGGGCAAAGGTTTCATGTCAACCAACTGGATGGAGCAGAACCGCGCCATCTTCCACGCTCTGCGCCTGGAGCGCGTCGTCACTTTTATTACCATCGGCCTGATCGTCTTCGTAGCCGCACTCAACATCCTCATCTCGCTCATCATGATGGTGATGGAAAAAACCCGCGACATCGCGGTGCTGGTCTCCATGGGCGCCAAACGCCGCCAAATCCGCCGCATCTTCATGTATCAGGGAATCCTTATCGGCGTGATCGGCACGATGTTGGGCCTGATTGCTGGCTTCGCGCTGTCCTGGGCCGGCGGACACTATCATCTGGTCTCGCTCTCCGCCCAGGTGTATTCCATCGACTATGTCCCCTTCGCACCCCGCCCGCTGGACGGCCTGCTGGTAGCGCTCGTCGCCATCGGCGTGTCCTTCATCGCGACGCTGTATCCGTCCTGGTCCGCCGCCAGCGTGCTGCCGGCGGAGGCGCTGAGGTATGAATAAGGTCGCCCTAATTCGCAATCACGGCGGTCGTAAGAGTTGCAGAAGTAAGGATCACCGCCGTAAAGTAAGGAATATGAAAAACACGGTGCAGAAGCAGGCCAGGATCACTAGCAAAGGCCAGATCACACTTCCGTTAGAGGTCCGCCGCGCACTAGGGGTCCAAGCCGGTGATCGGGTTCTTTTTGAGGGCGACGAAAAGAGCATGCGAGTGCGACGTGTCAGAACTGAAAGTCCATTCGCTAAATATCGCGGAATTGGCACTCCCGGGATTCCGCCCGGCAGGGAAGGAGTTATCAGATGGCTTCGAGAGATGCGTGGGCATGACGACAGCGATTGACACGAATGTGATCATCGCGCTCTGGCAAACGGACGACGCCTTCAATACCCTGGCGGAATCGATGCTGGAAAGGACTGGCGCCAGGAGCCAGCTTGTCATCGCCGCCCCGGTGTTCGCAGAACTCATGGCAGCGCCCGGGAGAAATGTGGGCCTGCTGGAGGACTTCTTCCGGGAGACCGGTATCAGAATCGATTGGGTCCTGGACGAAAGGGTATGGCGGATGGCAGGAGCAGCTTTTCAAGCTTATGCCATGCGTCGTAGAAGGGCGGGTGAGCCGCCACCACGGCGCATACTAGCGGACTTCCTAATTGGGGCCCACGCACTTCGTTTTGGGTACCGCCTGCTCACCTTTGATAGAAAGCTGTATCCCACAGCGTATCCGGAATTACTACTAGTTCCGGTGTAGCTTGCCTGCATTTCATCCCTGCCTCACTGCACCGGGTCTGTCGTCGTGCTACCCTCTTTGTTTGCTTTTCGTCTACAGCACTTGTTGTAAGCGGGCCTTGCACCTGCCTTTGGAGCCAATCAATGACATTCATATCTGAATCCCTGTATTCACTTCTGAAATGCGCTGCGATCTGCGCTTTCGGTCTCACCATTCTTTCAGTTCACGCGCAAGACACGCCTAAACCGGAAACCCATGGCATCAACGTCGCCAACATGGACCGCTCGATCAAGCCGGGCGACAATTTCTACATCTATTGCAATGGCGACTGGATCAATCGCACCGAGCTTCCGCCCGACCGCGCCCGCCTCAGTGTGTTTTCCGGCCTTGCCGACTTGAGCGACAAACGCACCGCCGCCTTGATTGAAGAAACCGCCAAGGGCAATGCGCCGGCCGGCTCCAGCCAGCGCAAGATCGCCGATCTTTACAACTCCTACATGGATGAGGCTGCGATCGAAACCAAAGGCTTGTCGCCTCTTGAACCGCACCTCAAAGCCATTGCCAACATCAGCAACAAGAAAGAACTTGCCTTCGCGCTCGGCCAAACCTTACGCGCCGATGTCGATGCCCTGAACAATACCAACTTCCACACCGCGCACCTGTTTGGATTGTGGGTCGCTCCCGGCTTCAACGATTCCGACCATTACGCGCCCTATTTGCTCCAGGGTGGAGTGCAACTCCCGGATCGCGAATATTACCTCGCCGACAACGAACACATGAAGGAAGTGCGCACCAAGTATCAGACGCATGTCTCGGCGATGCTCAAGCTGGCGGGATTCACCGATACCGACGCTCGCGCTGAGCGCATCGTCGCATTGGAACATGCCATCGCGGAAAAACATCTCAGCTTGGCGGACAACGACGACATTCACAAGGCCAACAACACCTGGAAGCAAGCCGACTTCAACGCCAAGGCTCCGGGGCTTGATTGGGCGGAGTATTTCCGCGGTGCAGGACTCGGCAAGCAAGCCAGCTTCATTGTCTGGCAGCCGACTGCGTTCGCCGGCGAGTCCGCACTGGTGGAATCGACTCCCCTGGAAACCTGGAAGGACTGGCTCGCGTATCACTTGATTGAGGAGTACGCGCCCTATCTGCCCAAGGCGCTGGGTGATGAGCGCTATGCTTTCTTCGGCGCCGTGCTCCAGGGCGCGCCGCAGCAGCGTCCGCGCTGGCAACGCGGCGTGGTTGTTGTGAATCGGCAGCTCGGCGACGATGTCGGACAGCTCTACGCCCAGCGCTACTTTCCGCCCCAAGCTAAAGCCCAGGCGCAGGCCATGGTGGCCAATATCATCGCTGTTTATCACAAACGTATTGCGGCGCTTTCATGGATGGATCCGAAGACGAAGACCGAAGCTCAAGCCAAGCTCGACACTTTGTACGTCGGCATCGGCTATCCCGAAACCTGGATCAGCTACTCGGCTTACCAGGTGAAGCCGGATGACATCTTCGGCAATGTATGGCGCGGCAATCTCTTCGAATACGACCGTCAGCTAGCGCGGCTAGGCAAGCCGGTCGACCGGCACGAGTGGTCGATGGACCCGCAAACCGTCAATGCAGTCAACCTTCCCCTCCAGAACGCGCTGAATTTTCCGGCTGCGATTCTTCAGCCGCCATTCTTCGATCCGCAAGCGCCTGCCGCCGCCAACTACGGCGCGATTGGCTCCGTCATCGGCCACGAGATCAGCCACACCTTCGATACCGAAGGCAGCGCCTTCGACGCCAAAGGACAGGTGCGCAACTGGTGGACGCCTTCTGACCTGGCGCACTTTGAGGAAGCCACCGCCAGGCTCGCCGCGCAATACGATACCTACATGCCGTTCCCCGACTTGCACGTTAACGGCAAGCAGACGCTGGCCGAAAACATCGCCGATGTCGCCGGAATCGCTGCTTCCTACGATGGCTACCATGCATCGCTGGCCGGCAAGACCGCTCCCACCCAGGACGGGTTCACTGGCGACCAGCAGTTCTTCATCGCCTTTGGCCAGAACTATGCGTCCAAAGGACGCGATGCGGCGCTACGCCAGCAAGTCATGGTCGATTCGCACTCTCCGGCGCAGTTCCGCGCCGACACCGTTCGCAACATCGACGCCTGGTACGCGGCGTTCGATGTCCAACCGGGGCAGACGCTCTATCTCGCTCCCGCCGACCGCGTGCGCATCTGGTAAGCGCTGCGGTCTTCCTCAACTTTGGGTGCCCCGTTTCCAGCCCTTTGTCGGCTAGGGCGGGGCATAACATCCCTTCTTTCCTAAAGTCGCTGACTTCCCGCTCCAGACATGTTCTAATTCTGACAGGTCGGTCGCTGGCGTCTTGCTCCCGGAATGGGCATGGTTCCAACGGCTTGGCCGGAATTTGTGTCGCGCCGGAGCGCACCTGCATCAAACTGTTCAAGACGTGTTGTTGCGAGCCGACAATCTCAAGAAAGTTTTTCGATCCGGCAATTCGGATTTAGTGCTCTTTCAGAACTTGTCGTTGCAGGTGCGCACCGGGGAGATGTTGGCTATTGTCGGTGAATCAGGTACCGGGAAAAGCACCCTGCTTCATATCCTCGGAGCGCTTGATCGTGCTTCCGAAGGTGACGTATACTTCGCCCAAGTTCAGTTGGGGAGCCTCTCTGAGGATGATGCAGCAGAATTCCGCGGCCGGGAACTTGGATTCGTCTGGCAGTTTCATTACTTGCTGCCCGAATTTACCGCGCTGGAAAATGTGGCCATGCCTTTGCTGATGCGGGGTATAAGCGAGCGCGAGGCGGAGCAGCAAGGCATGCAATGGTTGCAGGAGGTTGGTTTACAGGACCGTGCCACTCATCGGTCCGGCGAGTTGTCGGGTGGCGAGCAGCAGCGGGTAGCGCTGGCCCGCGCGCTCATCACCAGACCGAAGATCCTGATGGCCGACGAGCCAACCGGTGATCTCGACAACCGGACAGCGGAAGCGGTTTTTACTTTGATTGCCAGGTTACATCGCGACTATCGTCTGACTTCGCTCATCGTTACTCACAATTTGGGCTTTGCGCGTCAGTGCGACCGCGTTTTGCGCTTGGAACGTGGCCGGGTGGTCGAAGTGTCCCCGCAGTCGTTGTCGGCATAAGGGCAACGCAACTGCCAGTGTCGGGTTTGTAGCAGTAAGGAGCCTACGCGGCTCCGGAAATCGGTCCCAGCTGCTTCATCTGCGGGCCGGCGGTGACGGGAGAGTCAGGAAATAGAGTTCGGCAGGGAAAAAATCCAGTCGCGCTCTTGGGAGAGGCCCCATGTTCGAACGGTACACGGAAAAGGCCCGGCGCGTAATTTTCTTCGCGCGCTACGAAGCCAGCCAGTTTGGTTCTCCGTACATTGAGACGGAACACCTGCTACTCGGTCTTCTGCGCGAGGACAAAGCGCTCACCAATCGGTTCCTTCGGTCCCATGCTTCAGTTGAGTCGATCCGCAAACAGATCGAGGGCCACACCACGATTCGGGAGAAGGTCTCCACTTCCGTGGACCTGCCCCTGAGCAACGAGTGCAAGCGCGTGCTGGCGTATGCCGCGGAGGAAGCCGAGCGGCTCTCGCACAAGCACATTGGTACCGAGCACCTTTTGCTGGGCCTGTTGCGCGAAGAGAAGTGCTTCGCGGCTGAAATTCTGCATGAGCGCGGATTGCGTCTCTCCTCCATTCGCGAGGAGCTGGCCCGTACCTCGCAGGAGAAGGCGCAGCCCTCGCAGCGTTCGCGCGAGTCGTCGTTGCTTTCCGAGTTCTCCCGCGATCTCACCCAGTCTGCGATGGATGGCCAGCTCGATCCGCTGGTCGGTCGCGATGCCGAGCTCGAGCGTGTCGTCCAGATCTTGTGCCGTCGCACCAAGAACAATCCTGTTCTGATCGGCGAACCCGGCGTGGGTAAAACCGCCATCGTGGAGGGTCTGGCTCAACGCATCGCTGACGGCGAAGTCCCGTCGTTCCTCTCTGACAAGCGAATTCTCGCGCTCGATCTCTCGCTCATCGTCGCCGGAACAAAGTACCGTGGCCAGTTCGAAGAGCGGCTGAAGACCATCATGAAGGAGCTGATGGAGTCGCAGAACTCCATTATCTTTATTGACGAGCTGCATACTCTGGTCGGCGCAGGGTCGGCGGAAGGTTCGCTCGACGCGGCCAACATCCTGAAGCCGGCGCTTTCGCGCGGCGAGATTCAGTGCATCGGCGCCACCACCCCGGGTGAGTTTCGCAAATCGATCGAGAAGGACCGCTCGCTGGAGCGCCGCTTCCAGGCGGTGAAAGTCCCCCCGCCCAGCGAATCCGACGCCGTCAAGATTCTCTTTGGCATCAAGGAGCGCTACGAGAAGTTTCACGCCGTCAGCTACACCGACGACGCGATCACTTTTTCCGTATCGCACTCCAATCGCTATCTGCCCGATCGCTTCCTTCCCGACAAGGCCATCGACCTGGTTGACGAAGCCGGAGCGCGCGTCAAGCTTCGCCAGACTTCCCTGCCCGAGGACATCACCGAGGTGCAGAAGCGGATCAAATTCATCGTGCATCGCATGGAGAACGCAATTGCGAACCACGAGTTCGAGAAGGCCCGCTTCTACTCCGACGAGGAGCGCAAAGAGCGCGAGAACCTGCGCGCCCTGCGCGAAAAATATCACCTCGATGAGTCCTCGACTGGCGTCGTCGGCCGCGAAGACATCGAGGACGTCGTTTCCCGCTGGACCGGCGTGCCCATCGCGTCCATCAAGGAAGAAGAGAGCCAGAAGCTGCTCCGCATCGAAGAAGAGCTGCACAAGCGCGTCATTTCGCAGGACCGCGCCATTACCGCGCTGGCCCGTGCCATTCGTCGCTCGCGTGCTGGATTGAAGAGTCCCAACCGGCCCATCGGCTCATTCCTATTTCTTGGACCGACGGGCGTCGGCAAGACCGAAGTCGCGCGTACGCTGGCGCAGTTCATGTTCGGCAGCGAAAAATCGCTCGTCCGCTTCGACATGTCGGAGTTCATGGAGAAGCATTCCGTCTCCAAGCTGATCGGCTCGCCTCCGGGATATGTTGGCTACGAAGAGGGCGGCCAGCTCACCGAGCGCGTAAAGCGCGCGCCCTACTCCGTGGTGCTGCTCGACGAAGTGGAGAAGGCGCACCCTGATCTGTTCAACATTCTGTTGCAGGTATTTGAGGATGGCCAGCTCACCGACGGTCTCGGCAACACGGTGGACTTCAAGAACGCCATCATCATCATGACCTCCAACATCGGCGCGCGCCATCTGCAGAAGCGCACCGGCATGGGCTTCCAGTCGGAGCTTGACGAGGCGACCTCGACCAAAGTCGAGGACATGGTGCGCAACGAAGTCAAGCGCACCTTCAATCCCGAGTTCCTCAACCGCCTCGACGAGGTCATCATCTTTAACGCTCTGACTGAGGCCGACCTCATCCAGATCGTCGAGCTGATGGTGCAGCATCTGAACACAAATCTGGCGCAGCGCTCCATCACGGTCACGGTGACGGAAGAAGCCCGCAAGTGGATCCTCGACAAGACAGTCGTTGATCGTACCTATGGCGCTCGTCCGCTGCGGCGCGCTCTACAGAAGTACATCGAAGATCCGCTGTCGGAGGCGCTCATCCAGGGCACCTTCCAGCAGCGTCCGGCCTTCATCGAGGTCTACCTCGACAAAGACCAGCTCTTTTATCGCCCCGTCGGCGAAGAGAAGACCGAAGGCGTCCTACTGTATAGCAGCTAAACAGGAATTCAA
>JBEKQY010000158.1:0-8741 GCA_049519235.1 Candidatus Korobacteraceae bacterium
CCGGGACCTCCGCCTCCCAACGCAGGCTATATCAGCACCGTATTTCTGGCCGGCATGGACGAGGGCAGCGGCGGCCTGGGCACGCGGCAGAACATTATGTATCGCTCCAGCGATGGCGGGAACACCTGGACCTCTATCATTATGGGGCCACGCTTCAACCCGCCCGGCGATGGTCTCTGCTCTACCGGCAGCTTCTTCGCCAAGATGAATCCCATTTGGCGCACTCAAGGTTGGGGACAGCCTGGGGTCGGTCCCGGTAGCGTGGTCCACTATGCCTACGCCGGCCAGGGATCGCTTTCCACGGGAGACATCTACTACACGCGATCAACCGACAACGGCAACACGTGGTCCACGCCCATCGTGCTGAATGACCCGGAGACGAACCAGTACCAAAGCCACTGGATGCCGTCGTTGTCCGTCAATTACAGTCCGGGCTCCTTCCGCCAGCCTCAGGACGTGACCGTCTCCTGGTACGATCGGCGACAGGCTACGAGTGCGTGCAATGAGATCACCGATCCGGGATGCAACTACCAGCGTTTCGGTGTTCAGTCGTCGGACAATGGGAACACCTGGGGAGCGAATTTCGAGATCAGTGACGTCATCATTCCTCAGCCGGCCCAGGAGGATCCCGACTTTCCAAGCTGCTACGCCGGCGATTACGACTACGCGACGGCGCTGAACGGCAACGCCTTCGTGACCTGGACCGATGGACGCGTTTCGGTTCAGGGCGTTAACGTGCAAAACGTGGAGTTTGCCAGCCAGCCCGAGCCGTAAAGTCACTCTGGCAGAATGGGCTGCTGCTCCTCGCACGCTACAGCAGTTTCAGAGTTGGTGTAGTCCGGCAAGCACGGGTAGAGCGGCGCTTTAGAGGCTGTTACGAAACGTATGGCGTCCCTACGGGACTCGCATTCTTTTCCCACTTGACCCAGCACTCCGCCTGCGGCTCCGTGCTGGGCTAGACTGTTCCGTGCCTACGGCACTTGGATTTCGTTGTTTTGTTCCGCCGCGGAAAAGATGAGCTGAGTTCCGTGACAGCCTCTTTAGCGCCGCGTCTCGCTGCCGACAAAAGAACCCCAAGCCTTATAAAACTGAATTGCCCGGACGCCAGCCTAAAGGCTGGCTCTACCCCGTCTACACTAACTCCAGAGCTGGTATAACTCCGGCAGAATGGGCTGCTACTCCTCGCACGCGGGTCTTACATTCTCCAACTTGCCGAGATCGCGCCAGGAGTATTCATCAGCGCGAAAGCCCAGAATTTTCTCTCCTTGCGCTGCGAGGCGCAGGTATGCGGGGACAATGGGAAAAGTACCTTCTTCCGTCAACAGCGGGAAGATTCGGCGAGAGATTACGTGGATACCGCAGAAGGCCAGAGCCTGCAACCGCGGGGCCGGCCGTACCAGTTCGGCTTCCGGATCGCCGCTGGATCGCCGCCCACAAAGGTGAAGCCGGTCGTCAAACAGCAAGTAGCGGGAAGCTTCGCGTGCTTGTACAGCCAGCGTGGCGAGCGAATCGTTCTCGGTATGAAACTGCGTCATTCGCCGAAGATCAATCGAGCTGATAACGTCGACATTATGCAAAAGGAACGGCTCGTCCAGCTTGTCTGCGAGAAAAAAGTGGGCCGCCTTTTTGAGTCCGCCGCCGGTGTCGAGTAGCACTTCCTCGCGGGAAATTTCAATCCGCATCCCGAAGTTCTGGTTCTCCGTCAGGTAATCGACAATCATGTCGGCGAAGTGATGCACGTTGATAATCACCTGGTGGATTCCAAAGCCGCGCAGGCGAGTCAGGGTAATTTCCAGCAGGGTATGGCCGTTAATTTCGACCAGGGCCTTGGGACGGTCGTTGGTGAGCGGCCGCAGCCGCGTCCCCAGACCAGCCGCCAGAATCATCGCGCGCATCAGTCCCAATTCTCCAGCTCGCGGTGCTGCACTACAACCTGCAAGTCCTCGCGAGATCGCAAATGTTTCGCCAATTGCTCAGCCAGGTAAACGGAGCGATGCTGGCCGCCAGTGCATCCGAATGACACCATCAGATTCTTGAAACCACGCTGCCGATAACTATCCACACTGGCATCCACCATTGCGAGCGCGCGCAGAAGAAACTGGCGGACGGTTTCCTGTTGATCGAGATATTCAATGACTGACGCGTCCTTGCCTGTGGCGGACTTGAAGCGCTCTTCGCGTCCAGGATTGGGCAAGCCGCGAGCATCGAAAACAAACCCGCCGCCGTTCCCTGTCTCGTCATCGGGAAGACCGCGGTGGAAGGAAAAGCTTAGTACTCGCACGGTCAAGCTATCGGGCGCGGAAGCTGGGGCTTGCAGTCGCTTCGAGCCCAGCATGTTCTTGAATGCATCCATCAGCGCCGGCATGGGTATGGGCAGCTCGACGTTGTCCAGAAGCCAGCGCAGGTTCTTCAACGCGTATGGAATGCTTTGCAGGAAGAAAGCTTTTCGCTCATAGAAGCCGCGAAATCCATACGCTCCCAACGCCTGCATGATGCGCACGTAAACGTACGCATAGTAGTACCGCATAAATGCGTCGCGGTCCAGATCGATGAACTCGCCCAGCCGCTCCAGATAATAGTCCAGCAACTGTTGACGCAGTTGCGGCGGCAGGTCAGCCTTGGCGTCAAACAACAGGGAAGCGATGTCATACTGTAACGCGCCCTTGCGGCCGCCCTGGTAATCCAGGAAGAACGGCCGGTCCCCGCGCAGCATTACATTGCGCGATTGGAAGTCGCGATACAGGAAGTATTCGCAATCGGCGTTCAGCAGGAACGCTGTCAATCGGCCGAAATCGTCTTCCAGCGCTTGCTCGTTGAAGGGAACGCCGGCCAGCCGAAGAAAGTAGTACTTGAAATAATTCAGGTCCCAGGCGATGGATTGACGGTCGAAGCTGGGCCGCGGATAGCAGACACTGTAGTCCAGGTCGCGCCCGGCCTCGACTTGAAAACGTGGCAGAATGGCGACGACCTGGCGATACACTGCAACCGCCTCTGGAGCGATTTGGTCTTTGTCCTGGCGGCGATGGGCGGAGAGAAACTCGAAGAGGGTGGTATCGCCTAAGTCTTCTTCCAGATAAGCGCCGTGGTCCAAATCCTCGGCGTAGATTTCCGGCACGGGAAGGCCATGCCGCCGAAAATGCCGCGAAAAGGCAACGAAGGCGACGTTCTCTTCGCGGACGCCGTACAGAATGCCAATCGCGTGGTGTTGCTGGTTGCTGAGCCGGACGATCTTACGGCCCGATGCGCCGAGCATGCCCCGCAGCGGCTGCGCCGTTTCCACGGCAGAGCCGAAGTGCTGCGCGAATAGTCTATTGAGAGCGTCCGTCAAGACGATATCCAGCCACACGGCATGGGGGCGCCACTTCTAGACGCTATCTAAGCAGGCGGGGTGATTGCATTGGCAAGCAATCTCCACTTCTTCGGATCCGGCATCGCGGCAAGCGTCGCTACAGTACTTTTCATTGCTGGGAACGGTGCACAGGCACGGTTCGTGGGCACAGGTTTTTGCTTCTTGTTCTGCCATCGTAGTCTCCTTATAAGTTCCTGATGTTCCCGGTCATGAGCTGGAAACCGGGTCGGTTCCTCGGACCCGGTCTTGCCGGTTGGCGCCGGGCAGCAAAAGCACAGGTGGGCATTGTGACCGCGATGCGGTGCAAAGTCAAACCGATTTCTCGGCAAGCGGAAACCCGCTCGG
Source organism: Candidatus Korobacteraceae bacterium (assembly GCA_049519235.1). Lineage (GTDB taxonomy): Bacteria > Acidobacteriota > Terriglobia > Terriglobales > Acidobacteriaceae > Bog-257. The sequence goes on from JBEKQY010000158.1 coordinate 3,695, forward strand.
AGTGACAAAAACAAAGCAGGCGCGTAGGAACAGGGAGCCGGCGGATGACGCCTGGCTCCCTGGTCGCCCGCAAAGGAGGGTTATCTTACAACTTGCAGGTCGTTGGTCACCTGCAAGAGGTCCCGAACCTGGTTTGCGGCGATGGTGGCGAGATTCTTGTCGCCTTCGCTATGCACGTAGCCCTTTAGCGTAACCCGCTGATTGGCCACGATGATGCGAATGTCGGGCGATGCCGGCCAAAAGTATTGCGCTAATCCACCGGCGCGCGCCAAAGCCCGATAGACCCGTCCGCGAGCCTGATCGTCAAACGGCGAGGGCGGTAACACTCGAATGTTGTTGACCACTTTGTCGACACCCTCGATTCGCTTTACTGCGTTCTCGGCATCCCTCTTGGTCTGCGAATGAATGCTGGTGAGGTCACCGCTCAAGGTCACGGTGCGTCCCTGCACGCTGTACTCCAGATCGTCGAACATTCCGTAGTAAGGCGAGGGCAGCATAAGCAACTGGTGACGCACCTCGTTGGCGATCTTCACTTCGGTCTTCACCGCGGTCGTATCGCCCGAGGGCGCAGCGAGTTTGCCGTAATCCACCACAACCGGGCCATTGCTGCTAATGACCGCCTGCGCCTGGCTTGGCTGGGTCCCGAAAGCTGTTTGCGCGCCTTGCGATGTTTGCGCTACAGCCGCTGCGCAGAATATCAATAGCGAACTGAACAGCAGTAGTCGTCGCATATTCTTTGTTCCTCCATCCGTTGCTGATTGGACGTAGATAAGAACCCCGTGGGCACAACCACGGCGCGCAGTGAAACAAGACTTAACAAAACGTAACGCTGAATTTGGATAGACGGGTGCCCCAGGTCTCGCGGGTTTCGAGACCCGGGAGGATGAAACAGAAGTGCGTGACGGCTGTGGTCTTCGATCGTTAGCTTCTGGCGCTCATTCGCTTACTCCGACTGAGAGCTGCCAGATCGCGTATCGATGATGGGATTCCCAGGTCTCGAACAGCGCGAGACCTGGGCCACCCGCGGATTGTTGGTGGAAGGGGCTGTTCGCGTCAGCTATCAGTGGCGTTGTCCAGACGGTTGAGATGTGGTCTAATTCGCGTGAGCACCGAGAAAATCCCGAGGGAAGTTGCCGCGTCATGAACAACCGTGGCCGAGAGCCAAGGTCAGCGTTGGGCTGGCTTTCGTGGCCCCGGCGGTTCCGTCTCAGGCGTCCAGAACCGGTTTTATCCGTCTAAGCCCAAACAGGAGTTAGCCGACGAACGACAACAGTAATGGTCCCGAGAGGTTGAGGGTAGAAAGAGGAGGATACGGATGGAAGATAGGGGTCAAAGTTCAAGGGATTTTCGGGCCATACAATACGAAGCGCTCAGAGCGGAGATTCTGAGTATTAAAGAGCGAGTCATACGGCTACTGATGGTTGGGGTGACCGGTATCCCGCTAGTTATCGGCGCTGGAGAGAAATTTCAGCTCTCGGCAATACTTATGGCCAGCCCTCTCATTACCCTAGTGTTTGTCTTCATGCTTGTTTTTGAGCAAAGCAGCCTCATGCGAGCTGGGGAATACATCAAGGACAATTTGGAACTGTCACCTCTTTGCCCGGACGATCTGACCGGCTGGGAACACTGGCTACAGGCGGCGTCAAGCCGAAGGACGGCCGAGGCATTCTTTGCTTGGGCTGCTTATATTGTTTTCGTCGTCTACTTTGCGATTGGTACCTATTTAGCCTACGGATCAATAAAGGACCGATTAGGGCCTACAGTCGCCATCGCATCTCTCGGACTATACTGCGGCGGGTTTCTGCTTGCGCTTTATCTCGTTGTTACCTATCTGCGCACAGGCACAAGTCCTAAAGAATGACTTCTGCCGGGTGCCCCGGGTCTCGCGGTTTTCGAGACCCGGGCGAAGTATCAGGACGGGGAAACGGTCAGTTGCCGAAGCTTCATCTCTCTGTGATGGAGGACACGGCAGGGTGGTTTATTGCCACCGAGTCCCAGGTCTCGAACAGCGCGAGACCTGGGGCACCGGGCCGTTGAGGATAACGTATTCCTTCTCCGCGGTCCCACTCATTCGAAAACCGCGAATGAGTGGGGCACCCAACTGACGACCGACGACCGACAACTGACAACTGACAACTGACAACCGACAAACGACAACCGACAACTACCTCACTCGTACCTTAATGCCTCGATGGGATCGAGGTTCGAGGCTTTGATGGCCGGCAGCATTCCGCTCACCAGCCCTACTATGGCGAGAATCACCGTCGCGATCACGACCGTCGAAGGATCGATGATGAGGCGAAGGTCGGCCGCCTCCGCATTCTTGGCAACCGCGCTATAGAAGGTGATTCGCCCGACTCCAATTGAGACCGCATAAGCCAGCAGGATCCCCGCGATGCCGCCGACAAAGGTGATGGCCAGCGCCTCCGCCAGGAACTGGAAAAGGATGTCGCGGCGGCGGCCGCCGAGCGCCTTCTCTACGCCGATCTCGCGGGTGCGCTGGGTGACCGAAACCAGCATGATGTTCATCAGCCCCACGCCGCCGATGCCCAGGGTCAGCGTCCCGATGAAGCCGAGCAGGACCTTCAATCCTGTAATGATGATTTCGAACTGGCTTAACTGCTTCATCATGTTGTAGACAAACACAGCGCGCTTGTCGTCGGGATTGAAGTTATATTGCTGAGCGAGCGCCCCGCGTATCTGCTTTTCGACCAATTCGTACTCGTTGCCTTCGTAAGACATCCAGATCCCGTCGAGGTAGTGGGTGTCTTTAAAGTCGCTCATGGTGCTGAACGGGACGTAGATGGTCTTGTTTACGCTGTCATCGCCTTCCTGCATGTGAGGCGTGAGCACGCCGACCACTTGATAGCTGATGCCGCCAATACGTATGTGCTGGCCGAGGGCATATTCTCCCGAGAATAGCTTGAGCCTGGCGTCGGAGCTGATAACGGCCACGCGCGCGCGCGAAGCTTCATCATCTTCGTTCAGCAGGCGGCCTTCGGAGAGGTTCAAAGCGAGAATCTGGAAGATGTTGGAATAGACGCCCTGAATCGGAAGGTCATAGGTGCGGACATCGTGCTGCACACTGAGGGTCTTGTCCTCCTCCGGGGTGATGCGATTGACCAGCGGCGCCGCGGCCAGGATGCGGTCGATGTCGTCGATGGTGAGCTTGATTTGGGTGCCGGCTTTCTGGCCGCCCGCCTGCTGCGAGGTGCGGCCAGGAAAGACGCCGATAATACGCGTGCCCCAGTTGGCGAAGATAATTTCGATGGCGCGGCCAAACCCTGCTCCGTAGGCGAGGAGAAGAACCACGGTCGCAATTCCCCAAGCCATGCCCAGCATGGTGAGCGTGGTGCGGCGGCGGTTGTAGCGCATCGCCGAGTAAGCTTGTGTGAGCAGATCGCGCATCATAATTTAAGACCCTTCGCTTTTCGCTATTCGCCTTTCGCTTTTCGCCAGAGGAGCTAATCGCTGTGTTCTGGCGAACGGCGAAGAGCGAAAAGCGGCCCTTACTACTCCTGTCTCAAGGCGTCAACCGGCTGCAACATGGCAGCCTTGCGAGCGGGATAAATACCCGCAATGATACCGGCGGCGGCCAGCGTGCCAATGGCAAGCGTGGCCGACATGAATGACATGGTGGGCGGATCGAACCCGGGCACCGCGCTCACGCCCCGCATCATAAACATCAGCAACCCGGCGCCGCCCATGCCGATGCCACCGCTTATTAACGTGAGGAATGCGCCTTCCAGAAAAAATTGCAGCAGGATGCTGCGATTGGTGGCGCCCAGCGCCTTGCGCAATCCGATCTCGCGGGTGCGCTCGCTGACCGCAACCAGCATGATATTGATGATGCCGATAGCGCCCAGCGTCAGGGTGACCAGACCGACTCCGCCGAGAAAGATATCCATGGCATCGAAAATCTTGCCCACGGTCTCGGAGTTCTTGATGGTGTCCCAATCTTCGAAGGCATCTTCGTCGTGCCAGTCGAAACCATGATTGCGGGCGATGATCTTGCGGACTTCTTCGCGCGCCAGGGTGTGCTCCTGGCGAATGCGGGGACGATAGTTGATGAACGAGACCGCGTCCTCCTGACCTTCCTTGGTCAGGGGAAAGAACTGCCGCATGGTGCTGAAGGGCATGAAGAGCCGGTTGTTGGTGGAGTTGTTGTCGCCATGGCCGACGCGCTGGACAACCCCGATCACTTCAAAGCGAATTCCGTTGAGCAGAATGGTAGTGCCAACCGACTGCCGGCCGGAGTAGAGGTTCTTCTGCATCTCGTCGCCCAGCACGGCGACCAGCCGCTTCTGCGATTCGTCGTCCTGATTGAACCAGCGGCCGTCGGCCAGCGGCAAATAACGGATGACATCGTAATGCGGCGGAACACCGCTGACCTCGCCGTTGGTGTTGTTGTAAGCGCTGACCTCGCGAATGTCCAGGCGCGAAAGCACCGGCGCAGCCGCCCGCACATGCGGAGCCTCGTTCAGGATGTCGCGGTAATCCTCGTCGGTAAGGTTGTAGTTCCTGCCCGAACTCATGTTGCCGGCGACAGCAGGCGCGCGTCCGGGAAAGACGAACATGATATCTTCGCCGAGGGAATTCAGCTCGCGGCGGTTGCCGGAGCGGAAGCCCTCGCCCAGTCCGACCAGTAGCAGCAGCGATCCCACACCCCAGGCGATGCCGAACATGGTGAGGAAGGACCGCAGCTTGTGCGCCCACAGCGAGCGAAACATCTGGCGAAGAATCTCAAAAAACATCATGGGACAGGGGAACTCCTTGCGTAGTGCGTCAGAAATCTCTATTACGTAGCATTTTCGAGATTTGTATCAGGGCACGGCTTCAGCCGTGCCGAAAACGCCCATTTTTCTCCGGGCTTTAGCCCCTGAACAGCAGGTACAGGGGCTAAAGCCCAATATTTTCTGCACGCATTCGGCACGACTAAAGTGTCTGCGTGAGAACCGTGTCGCCGCTCCGCGGCTCGGCTCAATTTCCCACTCCACCCGGCGCTTACGCGCCGGGCTAACTTCATGCCGCCGCTGCGCGGCTTAAT
>JBEKQY010000159.1:0-8735 GCA_049519235.1 Candidatus Korobacteraceae bacterium
GAGCTGCGAAGAAGCCATCCACCGCGTCAAGGATTTCTGCGCTCGTCTTCGCTTCGTATACCGCTTTACGCAGTTGCGCGCCGTGCGGCACGCCGTGGGTGAACCACGCGGCGAACTGCTTCATCTTGCCTTCCGCGCCGCCTACACGCTCCTCGACCAGCATGGCGAAGTAGGTGCGAATCATGTCGTAGCGGTCGGCATCGCTGGGCAGGTCGTAGGCGCCAGTTGCGGTGTACTGCTCGATCTGGCGGAAGATCCACGGGTTGGAGGCAGCGCTGCGGCCAATCATCACCGCGTCGCAACCGGTCTGCGCAACCATGGCGGCAGCATCCTCGGGCGAACGCACATCGCCGTTGCCGATGACGGGAACGGTCAGCGCGTCCTTGACCGCGGCGATCCACTCCCAGCGCGCCTGTCCGCTGTAACCCTGCTCGCGGGTGCGAGCGTGCAGCGCGACCGCGGCCAGCCCGCATTCCTGGGCCATCTTCGCCAGGTTGATGTGGACCACTTCCTTGTCGCTCCAGCCGGCGCGGAACTTCACGGTGAACGGGATCGTCACCGCGGATCGTACTGACTCGAAGATGTTGCGAATGAGCGGCAGGTCGCGCAACAGTCCCGAGCCGCCATTGCACTTCACAACTTTCTTCGCCGGACAGCCCAGGTTCAGGTCCACCAGGTCGAAGCCGAGATCCTGGACCACGCGCGCCGCGTCAGCCAGCGTCGCCGGATCGCTGCCAAACAGTTGAGCCGAGATGGGATGTTCGTTGCCGTAGAACGTCAGGTACTGTTTCGCCTTCTTGTCCTTATGGCGGACGATGCCGTCGGCGGAGGTGAACTCGGTCATCATCAACCCGCAGCCGCCGAGGTTGCGAATGAAGCGGCGAAAGACGGTGTCGGTAATGCCGGCCATGGGAGCGAGTACGGTTGCAGGCCGGATTTCGACGGTGCCGATCGAGACGGACGCTGGCACGCGCGCGCCCGCTGGCGCAATCCGTTCGGCCGGGCTGTCGTAAAACTTATGCACGCCTTGATTGTAAATGGTGTCGGCTCTGGAGTGGATTGAGCGCTTGTCTCAGCAACGGTGGAGCACGCCTTCCACAGGCTGCGGGAAAAAGTCCGAAAAGCAGATTCCTTGCGGGCTGAAGCCCGCTCGGAATGACAAAAATAAAGGACTTTTCGGCACGACTGAAGTCGTGCCCTGATACAAACCATTCGCAAAACCAATTTTTCCGCAATCTGTTCCAGGCGCGCATAAAGATCAACCAGTTGGCAGAGCGCTTTAACGCCTGAGGTAATGCTTTCTTTTCCTCATCGGCTGAAGGCGAGTTCATTTCCAGTTGCGAGAACTGCCCCGCTAAAGCGGTGTTCCACCCGCGCTGAAGATGGATTCCAACTTCTGGCAGATCATCAAGGATCTGAGGAAGTGAGATAGCACAATCCTGAGCAAACTCTGATTAATAGGATTAGAGCCTTTATTGTGATTTGTCGAGCTCCGCCCCGCCGATCTTGGCAAGGACCTCCCTGGATCCGCGCGCCCGGGTATGAAGAACTCTTGTCTCCCGAACCCGATTTCCAGAGCTAACGGTTTGGATTGACGGGAACCGCTCCAATGTCGGGAAAGCCATCTGCCGGAGATCCCGCTCCCCGATAGATTAAATTCTGAGGAGTGAATCCCGAATAGATATACGACATAGCATTCGCAGCAGTGGCCCAGCTTGGTGGCACCACCGGGTTTCCGTTCCAGTCAAACCCGGCAGATTGCACCAGAATCTTACCCAGGCCCTGGGTGGAAGTAATGAAATCGAATTCGTCGCCAGGGGCCAGGTTCGGAATAGTCATGTTGAGAGTAAGCGATTGAGCCGTGACCGCCGAAATAGTAGACCAACCGCGCACCGTGTCGTCTGTACCCACGTAAACCTGAACAACGTCAGCCGTAGTGATTCCATTTGCCGTGAAATTGCAGGAATTACAGTTTAGGGTCGTGCCGCCTGTCCCAGTAGTCGCTACCAGGACAACACCAGTACCGGCCATTATGCTGCCATAGGTGGGGCAAGACAGCGAAGCGCCCGTATTGGCTTTATACCACCCGCATAGTGTTCGGCTGGAATCAGCAAACAATGGGTTGGCGTGAACATCGTGCGAACCGTTATTTGCGTCCCCGTAATACCAGCCACTGTGATTCCAATAGCTGGTGTAGACGGTCAACGTGTCCTGGCCGGGTCGCATACCGGCAATACCGGGACTGGTGAGCACCAGATGCGTCGAGTCGGTGACGCTAGCTACAGTCACGACTTTCAACAGGGCATTGTCCTCAAAATAATCGCCAGGCATCACCCCAGCCGGGCCCTGCTGCGTGAAATTGCAGGAAGAACAGCCGATATGTTCGGAATCCGTAACGGCGGTAATTACTTTCTGTGCCTGATTACCCACTATGGCGGCGGGAACATTGACGTAGCTGATAATCCCGCCCAGCGCGGGGTTGGGCAGCAATGCAGGGACAGGCGGCTGCGGTTCCGCTCCGGGATCGCCGCTGCCGGGCATCTGGTAAAAGCCGTTATAGTCGAGAGAGAAATTAGTCTGGCGCTCGAAGCCAGATGCAGCGTGCAGTCCGTCATCGCCACGAATGCCGGCGCCATTTATGTCAGCAGGCTTTACTAGCAGGTTATTTGTGAACACCGGGTGGATGCCGTCATAACAGGCTGTTTCACAGTAAGTTTCGCCAAAGTTATTGAAGTTCGTGTTTTGGATCACGGTGGCGACTTCGCTGAAATTCATGCTGATCGTGGTCATGGTCCCGCATAGGTCGATGCCTATGCTATTTTTCATAGTGTACGCGCCCCAATCCTGAATCATGTCGCCGGTATCGTAGTTAAAAAAGCCGTCGCCGTCACAGAGATAACGCTGATATAAATTGGCCGACCCTCCAGTCGAAGTGGCTCCTGAAACAATTTCGTGCTGGTTTGGGACCCGGGCCAGACAGAAACTATCCTGAAAGATCAGTGCGGCGTCATATAAAAAGGTATAACAACCTATGCCCTCGCCGCCCATATCCATAACTACAGCATTACTGCGAAATATGTTTGATAAGGCGACTGCGGTTCCTTGTGACAAATAAACGTTATAGCCTACGAATCCGTTTACATTGGCTGGATCCCCGCCAAGCGTGCTTTCTCCCGTCTGCAAGTTGACGATTCCGACATAAGCGCCATAGCGCTGTGTCTGGCCTTGAGTGGAAGCCGTTACATTCAGGAGCGATCGTGTGCCTCCAGCCGGAGCTGCAAAGCCGTAAAACTCAAAAGCCGTGTAGTGATTGCCGCTGTCGGAAACGTCGGTGGGATTGGTGAAGCTGACATTGCGCACGATAAAATTACAGGTGCTGCACTCTCCAATTGAAAGATATACATCGCCGTCTCGGTTAAATAGGCCATTCTGGATATTGACCGAATTGGCCGTAACACCTGAAAAGGCCTTGAGCGTCGCGTTCCCAAAGCCCGTAAGTTCGAAGTAGCTGAAATTCAGGTTTGGGGTTGCTCCCCCAGGTTCGGGGTTGATGGTACAACCCGCGCCGCCATGGAGAGCGGTGTTGCAGTCGAGAACAACATACACGTTGTGTCCGGGCGGACCTGGCGCTCCGATGAGGTTCAGGTTAGGTGTCCCCTGCGAGACATTGGTGAAGTTAAGTCCGCAGGTTGCGCCGCTGCCGGGAGCTATCGTCAAGGTTGCAGGGGCGCTGGTAAACGGGTTGAGCCTCGCGTTGACGCTGAGGGTCCCGTTATGTTGCACATCAAGCTCACCGCTGTGCGTGAACGTGCCTCCTCCGGCAATGGTCAGGCTTCCGCCGGCGGTGACTGTGCCATCAACGGCACAAGTCGTCGGGGCAGCCTGCCCAGATGTGCATATCTGCGAACAAGTGACAATCGTGCCGCCGGTAATGGTCCAGGTGTCGCCTGAATGGGGATGTCCTGCACCGCCCCATGTTGAGTTTGCATTGAAATCACCGCTCTGTGAGGAGGTGTACGAAGTGGCGGCCACAAGCTGAGCAAAAAGCAAAACCAGGAGTAATACGGCGGATTTCATTGGTGCTCCTTGCCGGTACTTCTTTCTTCTACGGCATTGCCGCAGCTACGTTGGCCGGAGCCTTCGTGTCCTCGTCAGGCGAGGCGCTTTGGGGAACGGTCGCAGACTTCTTTTTCGCGGGCGAGGGAGGCATCCTGAACTCCACGCCGCGGTCATCGTTGGCCTTGACAGTTGCGGGAATGTCCAGATCGGCCAGCGCAATCTTCTTTCGCCCCTGATCGAAGACATACAACGAATCGCCCATGATGGCGTAATTGGTCACTTCCTGCTGATGACCGTTGCGGAAGACCAGCACCGTGGGATCGCCTGGCTTTACATCTGCGGGTGGAGGAGCGGGCGGTTCCGGAGCCGGCCCCGCCGGAGCGTAAGCTTGCGGATAAGGCGCATCTTCACTGTACGGATTGGCCGGCGGCTGTTCCACCACCATGTGGAGGCTGGGATCGTAGGGACCAATGGGAGGGCCGGAGTACAAGTCGGGGCCGCCACCACCTACGTAATCGTAGCCGTAGGCGGAATTATCAACTGGGTAATAGTAAGGGATGGCGTAAGCCCAGCCTCCGCTGCGATAGCCACGACCGCCGTAGTATCCGTTGAAGTACGACCCGTGGTGATAATGATAACCGTAGTTAGGAATGGAGGTGACGCTAGGCAAGGCATTCGGCAAGGTCCGCGCCGCCGGCGCGGTGACGGTAGCCGGCGGGCCGAGGAAGTGTCCGCCGATGGTGGTGGTCGAGGGCGGACCGCTATTGATCTGCGCCGCCGCGGGCCCCCCCACCGCGATACTCAGAAGAGAAATTGCCAACAACCGACTGACCGCTGTTTTGCTCACCGTCGGTTTCACAGCTTGGCCTCCGGTTCCCATCATCCTCCAGTGTAATCCAACCCGTTAGATGCGGGAAAGTTTTAGTGGCTTCGCGAGTTCAGATTCAGCAGACCATAAACGTCGATCATGACATTAGCGATCAGGACGCCAAAGACCACGGCGTTGGCGATCACCGCGTAACGGCTCTCCAGCAGATCGGCGGAAACCCCCGCCATGAACAGGATGAGGAATGGAAGCGCCAGCAGAAAAAACGTGAACGCGGAGAAATGCATGCGCAGACCCAGGCTGAACAGCAAGAGACTCACGATCAGAGGCGCTGCTGTCCCGAAAAACCGGGTCCGCTTCCAAACCATAAAGGTCACCAGTGTGACGACGGTCAAGATCAACAGGCCCAAGCCATTTTCCAGGAAAACGCTGGACAGCAGCCACGACATGCCCGGCGAAAAGAAATCGCGCGAGGCGACTTCAAGCCAGTCGGCACGGGCGAGCGCTTTGGCGAAAGCGAGCGGCCGAAAGCCATAGAGCGGCCAGAGGAAGATCAATCCCGCGACACAGGCGGCGGCGAAAATCACCAGTGCCGCGCCCCATCTGATGTGTCCTACCCAGAGCATAAACAGCAGCGCCGGCAGCAACAGTATCCAGAAGGAAAACTGCGCCCCGACGCAGATGGCGATGGACAGGCCTAGGAGCAGAATGCGCCGCCAGTTCCACAGCACGACCTCGCGCGGAGCATAGAGCGTGTGGGCCACGGCAATGCTGGTAAAGATCAGGCCGAAGGCTCCCCAGGCTCCTACGACGGCGGGCCCGACCTCGCTGGCACAGCCGATCGCCAGGGGCGAGAAGCAATAGAGCCCGAGCGCCACGTATCCGCCAATGTTTCCGTAGAGGCGGCGCGCGACGTACCAAAGCGAGGCGCCCAGCAGCATGCCGACAATCAGGAATGGCAAGCGGATCGCCATGCGGTATCGGTTGAAGTCATCGGCGTGTCTTTCCGCGCCGCTGACTCGCGCGGCGGCGCCGGCCATCAGCGGGACCAGCGCACTGTGTTGGGTCGAGTTGGCATTCGCATAGCCCTCAAGCTGAAGCAACCCAGCTTCGATGTAAACCCCTTCCAGCACCGACAGCGGCTCGTGGCCGATGAACCAAACACATTGCACTGCAAAAATCAGAAGCAGAGCCAGCGCGATTAACTGCGGCGCAGCAATGCGCGAGTACCAGGAAGAGAAATACATGAGCTTTTGTTGTAACACGATACTGGTCCAGAGGCGAACAGCCGTCACGGCTAGCCGACGCTATCGGACTCCAGTATCACCTGGGCCATGGCGGAGTCCGCAGTGTGGGTGATCGACAAGTGGGCGCGGACCGCTCCCAAACGGTGGAAGAACTCGGCGGCCTTGTTGTGGAAGGCGATGGTGGGTCGGCCACCGGGAGATCGTCGCACTTCGACGTCGTGCCAGGTGACGCCACGGTTCCAGCCAGTGCCGATGGCCTTCATGGCAGCTTCCTTGGCGGCGAAGCGCCCGGCGTAGCGCTCCGCTCGATTCGCCTTCGACTCGCAATAGCGGATTTCGTCGGGCGTGAAAACGCGCTCCAGGAAGCGCCGCCCGAAGCGCTCGATGGAGTTGGCGATGCGCTGGACCTCTGCGATGTCAATGCCCGTGCCGACGATCATAAGGACGCTCTTCGCTCTTCGCTCCTCGCGGTTCGCTCTTCGCCAGAGCGGCGCAACCTACAGCCGAACCAAAATCGCACCATTCACGTTAGACCTCCGCATGTGGGGTGAAGGCTTGGGCGCATTCTGGCGAAAAGCGAATGGCGAGAAGCGAACAGCAAAGGGTAACACATTGATAATACAAGTGCTTGTCCGATTCGCGCCAGCCGGGTATGCAAAATCTGCTTGGGTTTTTCTGGGACGTACTGCTATGATGAGGCTGCTCGATTGATCGACGTTGTACGCAGCAGTTCCTGCCTCGAGCAGCAATCCCTGCCTGCATCACACCCCGATCGAATTGCAGCTACATCAATATTTGAGGAACATGCAACACCATGGAACAAGGAACAGTAAAGTGGTTCAATGACGCGAAGGGCTACGGCTTCATCAGCCGCCAGAGTGGCGAGGACGTATTTGTTCACTATTCTGCGATCCAGACCAATGGCTTCCGCAGCTTGCAGGAAGGCCAGGCAGTCTCGTTCAACGTAGTCAAAGGGCCGAAGGGCTGGCAGGCGGAGAACGTACAAGTTCTGTAGGTCTCGAGCTTGAAAGTTCGAAAAGGGCGGCCGACAAGGCCGCTCTTTTTGTTGAAGGCAAGTGATTGGCAGTTAGCAATTAGCTAGTGGCGATTGGCAAGCGGTAGTTGGCCGACAAAGGCGTCCACTAACGCGAACCAGTTCGACCGGGACGCCGGCAAATGAACTTCCCGCGCCCCCATTTCGTCTAAATCGTTAGCGGATCTCGCTGAGAGACAGCAACTTCCATGAATGATCAATTTCCCGGAGTCGGGTCGCTCGATGTCCAGCCACGCGAACCATCGCCGTCTGTCCCGCCGCCTCGTCGGAACTTGCTCTACAGAGTATTCGCCGGTCCCCGCGGCGTGCGCGCCGGATGGAAGATTTTCATCTTCCTCCTGATCTTCGCTGCTTTGAGCTTTTGTCTTCAACCGCTGCTCAAAATGGGAGGTAAGCTAGATCCCCACGCGCCTCTCCCGCCCGGCATAGCTTTGCTGAATGAAGTCCTGGGCGTGGTGGAGGTGCTTCTTGCGACTGCCATCATGGCCAAGTGGATCGACCGCAAACCGTGGGGCTATTTCGGCATCCCGCTACGCAATGCCTTTCGCTCCAGCTTCTGGACGGGAGCGGTCATCGGGCTCGGAGCATTGTCGTTGCAACTGGAGATCATGCACCTCTGCGGCTGGTTCGATTTCGGCACGCTGCAATTGCACGGCGCCGCCATCGTGACCTATGGCGCGCTCTGGGCGGTCACGTTTTTCTGCGTCGGCGTGACCGAGGAGGGCGTGTTCCGCGGCTATGTGCAACGCGTCACCACCGACGGCCTGAGCCGGCTGCCGGGAAGTTGGAGCTTCTGGACGTCGGCGATACTCTACTCGCTGGTGTTTGTCTCCGGACACCTCTGGAATCCCGGGGAAAACAAGTTGGGCGTCGTCATGGTTTTCGTCGATGGAATGGCCATGTGCTTCAGCCTGTGGCGCACCGGAGACCTTTGGTTCGCGATTGGCAACCACGCCGCATGGGATTGGGGTGAGACCTTCCTGTTCGGTACCCCGAACAGCGGTATGCACGGGCAGTACGCTCTGATGAATCCGTCCTTTCACGGGCGGATTCTGTTTTCCGGAGGCACGGCTGGCCCCGAAGGCAGCGCGCTGGCGCTGCTCTCGGAAGCGCTGTTCATCGTGTTGATTGCAGTGATCTATCGGCGCAGGAAGTTCCCCCTGCTCGAAAACAGCAATTAGCAATTAGCCATTAGCTACCAGCCGAACGGCAAGCCACTTTCGTCGTTTCATCCAGAGCGGAGCCGAAGAGCTTGTCACGAGCGGGTGGTTGGGCGCGAAAGAAGACTGATTTTCGAATCGGTGTGGCGCAGTCGAATGCACAAGCGCCGTCCGGCGCGAAAGAAGATAGCCCAGCGTTTCAACGCTGGGTAGACGGTTATAAGAAGAACCGAGTCCCGCTCCGCGGGACGAAACAGCTTAGCCCAGGACTTCAGTGTCTGCGTGAGAACCGTGCCCGATAGTTCGCACACATTGCTCTTGCGGTCTGGCGGTAGTGTCGAATTCCGTGATCTCCGCGGTTATGGGCGGCCCAGGTGGTACAACCGTGT
>JBEKQY010000160.1:0-8657 GCA_049519235.1 Candidatus Korobacteraceae bacterium
ATGTTGGTGTTAGGCATAGCAGCCAAGCTGATGCATCTCGACCAGCCCGGGAAGACCGAAAGCATGCGCAAGCAGCTCGGGTTTCTCACGCCGGGGACAAATCTGGAGTTGGCGGTCTGGTTCTCGGTGAGTGCCACCGCCGGCTTCTGCGAAGAGATCATCTTCCGCGGATACCTGCAGCGGCAGTTCGCCGCAATTGCCAATTCGATGCTGGTGGGAGTGCTGCTTTCGGCGTTGGTGTTTGGGGCGTCACACGGCTACGAAGGCGTCGCGCGGATGATCTTGATCGCAATTTACGGATTATTGTTTGGGTTACTGGCCTGGTGGCGAAGCAGCCTTCGTCCGGGGATGATGGCGCATGCGTGGCACGACGCACTCAGCGGCGCAATTTTGCGAATGATGAAATAGCCAGTGTTTATGCGCCTCCCAGGCATGTGCGAACCTGACGATGTGGGCGCTTCAAGACGCGACGGGAGCCTGGCGGCGATCGCGACGCGACGATGCGCCGTCGCCGGTTGCCGGTTGGCGCACTTTGATGCGCGTTTTTTGCTTGACTATTTTTTTCATTAACTCTATACAACTAACAAATTGCGATGAAAGTGAATGTCGCAATACTCCATGACAAATGGAAAGGGAGAATAGAAACCATGGCAACTAAGAAGGCTGCAAAGAAGGCTAAGAAGGCTGCAAAGAAGAAGCACTAACTTGGCCTTTCGTCAACCGAGGGGGCGCGCAAGCGTCCCCTTCGCTTTTGCGCGCAAGTGTTCTGCCGCATGGCCGGATGCTGAAATCTGAAACCGCAGGTCCCTCCGCTCCGCTTCGCTCCGGCCGGGATGACAAAGGAGCCGGTATCTCACCACGCTAATTCACTTTCGCGGCGCTGCTGGCGCCGCGCGGAATCGGCTCTTCGTAAACCGGGCAGATGCCGTGATAGGAACAGCGCGGGCAACTCGCGCTCGGCTTCGGTTCGAACTCTCCGGCGGCGATCTTAGCGGCAATGGACGACACACAAGTCTCGGCCTCGCATAGTTGCTGGGGCGTGCGCCGCGACTCGATCGCGGTTCCATTCTTCAGATTGATGAGCACGAGAGAGGACGCCGTATATCCGAGACTCCTGGCGGCCAGCGCATAGATTGAAAGCTGAAGGCTTTCGTCGGCTTCTTCCTGCGTCTTTGGCCTGCCGGTCTTGAAATCGATGACCGCGACCTCGCGGTCCGTGAGCTGGTCGAGCCGGTCCAATCTGCCTCTCACCTGCGCCCCGCCAATTTCGATCTTGAAGCGGCGCTCGGTATCGATGACCTGGCCCGCGGGACGAGCGAGCTGGGAGCGGACGAAAGCAATGAGCTGCTCACGGCCCTCTTTGGCGTAGAGCTCGCGCTGCAGCGGCTCGTCGATCTTCGCCTTCGCGAACTCATCCAGGAAACAGGCAACCACGGTCTCCTCGTCGGGCGGACGGCCGGCGCGAAACCCGTCGAAGTAGGCCTTCAGGGCCAGATGCATGGCGCTTCCAAACTGCGGAGCGGCGCTTGCGTCCTCGGGCAGCCGCCAGTCATAACGCAGCTTGTAAGCCAGGGGACAATACTCATAGCTCTGGATGGCGCTGGCGCTCAACTCCAACAGGCGAGCATCCTCGCGCGGCGGAAGCTGCGTCCATTGCGAGACCAGCGGCAACGCCTCGGCCGCGGCCTGTAGTTGCGCAATCTGCGTGTCAGGCGGCAACAAGCGACACTCGATCGCGTCCTTCAACGAGCCACTCGCCAGGCTGACCAGCTCGCGCATGCATCCGCTGGGCGGCGCTGGCCGTTTTTTCTGGCTGCCCGCCTTGCCGCAAAGATAAAGCTCGCCCATGGCCCTGGTCATGGCAACGTAATAGAGGCGGCGTTCCTCCTGTTCATGAAGCGCCTTGGGGTCGCTTTCCGCCGCAGTGCCACGGCATTTTAACTGCAAGGGGAACTCCACGAGCGATTCCTTGTACCCACCCGGGAAGGAATTGGAGCCGGCGCGCAGCACGAAGACGCTGGGAAATTCCAGCCCCTTGGCGGCGTGGACAGTCATCAACTGCACCGCGTCTTCCGCCGGCGCGCTGGTCAGTTCGCTGGGCGCCAGCGCGGCCACGGGATCGTCTTCGTCTTTTTCTTCGACCAGAGCGCCTTTCGCCTCCTGCTGAAAGACCGTCACGTATTCCAGAAAATCATGCAGGGTGCCTTCGCTGACGATCTGCTTCGGCTTCTCGCGCCAGCGATCGGCAAAGTCGCAAAAGCGCCGCAGCGGCATCGAGTCAGCAAGTTCGAAGGCGCGCCCCGCGATCTCTATCGCCGCAGCAAGCATATTGTTCGCAGCCATGAGCTCCCGCCGCGCGCCGCGAATGGTCTCCACCACATGCAGTCCGCCAGGAACGTTTTCCAGCATCGCTTCGGCAGAGAAATTTTCCCCTGCCAGCGCCAATTCCGCGCGGAAGCATAGGGGATCGATCTTGAACTGCGGCAGCGCAGCCACGCGGAACAATGCGACGGGATGAGAAGAATCCAAAATGCGCAACACCGCCATTGCATCGCGCAGCTCCGGAGTGTGGAACAAGTCGGCACCTTTGACGCGGACAGGTATTCCGCGCCGAGTGAGCTCCGCTACAATCTCTTCGCGATGGTGATGACTGCGATACAAGACGGCGAAGTGGCTCAGCTTCGCCGCCGGCTTCTGCGCACGCGTAGCCTCGATGGTGTCGGCGACGAACTTGGCCTCCTGCTCAGGGCCGTTGTGCACGACAGCCTGGACCGCCAGAGCGGCAGCGAGAGCGGGCTCGCGTTCCAGTCGGTCGCAGGTAAGCGGCTCGCGCGGCCAGCCTCCGTCCACGCTGACGATCGCCGGGTTGCAGTTGATGGCCTGATAAGCGCAGCGCAGAATGGGCGGCGTCGAGCGCCGGTTCGCTGACATCGTGACCCGCTGCACGCGGTTTGGATCGAAGATCTGAAGGAACTGCTCGAAAGCGCCGCTAGTAGCGCCGCGGAACTGATAAATGGCCTGGTCGGGATCGCCCACAGCAAATACGTTGGCGGATTCTCCCGCCAGCAGGCTGGCCAGCTTGATTTGCGCGATATTGGAGTCCTGGAACTCGTCGATGAGAATGAATCGCGCCCGCCGCTGCGCGCGTTCCAACACCGACTTGCGGCGGGTCAGCACATCAACCGCGCGCGTCATAATGTGGCCGAAGGTGCCTAGACCTTCCTTTTGCAGCAGGTCTTCGGCGAAGCGGAAGGCGCGCGCGACTTCGCGGCAGCGGCCAATCACTTCCTCGTCGGACATGACGGCGGCATCCTTTGTCTTCGCCATACGCGGCATTGGAATCTCTCGGCGCTCCAGCTTAGCAACGTAAGCGTCGTAGTGATCGGGCGTGCGCAACTCATCGTGACAACTGCTGAAGAACTTCAGTAGCTCTTCCAGAAACCTTCCCAGGTCGGCAGCCTTGATGTAGTGCTCAAGCTTCAGGTCGCCGATGCGGCGCCGCAGCAGGATGAAGAGGTCTTTATCGTCGAGAAGCTGAAACTTGGTGCCCGCGTCCTGCACCAGCCGATAACAGTAGGAATGAAAGGTGTGCGCCTGTAGTCCGCTGGCGAGCAGCTTCTTGGCCGCCTTGGGACGCTCAAGCTCGGGATAAAGCGACGGCTGCTGGTTGTGGTCCGGATACAAGATAGCCGCTACACGATGAATCAACTCAGCGGCGGAGTTGCGCGTGTAGGTGACGGCAAGGATCTCATCGGGGCGCGCGGCTTCGCTCTTGATGAGGTGCGCGATGCGGCGCGCCAATACAGTGGTCTTGCCGGTTCCAGCTCCGGCCACAACCAGCATCGGGCCGTGGACGTGCTCGATGGCCTGGCGCTGCTCGGGGGTGGGAATGAAAGGACCTTGATTGTCGCTCTGCACGGGAATCGCCGGAGTTACGAATAAAAAGCGAAGACCATAGCATTGTGCATTGAATCGGGAGATAAAAGCAAGGATCACCCTTTGGAAGGTCGCTTCTGGAGACAGTCATAGATGCCTACGACAGGTGGAATACCAACCTCCAGTCGGGACTTGCCGATGAGTCATCGGAGACGCGCGGCCTGGTTGTTTTAGTCAAGACTTCGCTGATCCAAAGACGCATCAATTTGCGGGCCGCCCAAGCCATAGCGCGAGCAACGCAACTGCAGGACACTACCGAAAACCGCATGTTGAGGACACACGATGGTAAACTGTCCCGTAAGCAGGACATCGGCGTGAAACTCGAAGACTATAAAACCGTGCTATATCGACAGGAAGATGGTTCGTGGGTTGCCGAGGTCCCGGCCATCTCCGGATGCTATGCCCTGATGCCGACCCGCGAAGAGGCGCTGCAAGAGCTCTCCAGCGTCTTCCGAATGCTCGCTGAGGAATACCGAGAAAAAGGCATCGCGCTACCTGCTGACAGTACCGAAATCGTGCATGCCTAGCGGGACGGCACGCCAGTTTCAGAACGCCGCGCGCAAGCTGGGTTTTCTCCGATCCAGACAAACCGGCAGTCACCAGCGCTGGAACCATCCCGACGGACGCGCGGTTACGATTCCTCTCCACGCCGGGCGGGAGATTGGCCCCCCTTTGTTCTTCAAGATTCTTCGTCAACTCGGCATCTCGCAGGACGAGTTCCAGCAATTGCGCTAACGAATCCTGTTTCCGCCTATAAATCCAGCAACTGGCTTGCCAGGTGCGCTGATGGGAATCACGCTTGCGAGCTCTGCCGAATGCTGTCGAACGGCCGCCCAGTCCGGGGTCACCCTGGCGGGCGACGATGTAGTCGGCGTGGTGCGCCGGATCGAACAGCGCCCCTTATTCGGCGGTTGCGCCGCGCAACCTGGCTCAGCCCGCGATGTTAAGATTGCTCATTCATGGTTACTTTCGTGATGCTGCGCATCGTGGCAGTGGTCTTGCTGATCGCGGCAAACGCGTTCTTCGTGGCCGCTGAATTCGCTCTGGTGAGCGTGCGCGAGACGCGCCTGCAACAGATGATTGCGGCGCATCGCATCGGCGCGCGCACCGTCCAGAAGCTCCATCAGAAGCTCGATCTCGTCCTCAATGCGGTGCAATTCGGTGTGACCGTCTCCAGTCTGGCCCTGGGCTGGATCGGTGAGGCGTCGATAGCTCACATTCTGGAGCCCCTGTTCCTGCCCTTTCCGCACTCGCGGCTCTACGCCCATGCTTGCGCCGTGGTCCTCGCCTTCGCGCTGATGACCTATCTGGTCGTCATCATGGGAGAGGTCGTTCCCAAGTCAATTGCTTTGCAGCGGACGGAACAGGTCGCGCTTGCGGTTGCCGGACCGATGGACTTCTTCATCACCGTTGCCGCACCTTTCCTGACTTTTATGACCGCTTCCACCCGCACTGTGCTGGCCGCGTTTGGAATGCGGCAGGTGCGCGAGGGCGGAGTGCATTCACCGGAGGAGCTGAAGCTGATCGTCTCTGCCAGCCGCCGGCTGGGGATACTGGAAGCGCCGCAGGAAGACTTGATTCTCCGCGCTCTTGACCTGGAGAACATCACGGTGCGCGAGATTATGGTCCCCAGGCCCGACATTTTTTCCCTGCCCGGCAATCTGTCGTTGGAGGAGGCGCTGCAACAGGTGGTGGACGAGCAACACTCGCGCATTCCGGTTTATGATCCGCAACGCGGTCCCGAGCACATCATTGGTGTACTCTACGCCAAGGACCTGATGCGCTGGCTGCGCTATCGGGTGAATCGCACGGCGGCGGGACACCCCATAAGCCCGCCCAGCGCGCTCGAAGTGCGGCATATCATGCGCGAGGTCCTGGTGGTTCCCGAAACCAAGCCGCTGCCGGACCTGCTGGTGGAGTTCAAGGCGCGCAAACGCCACCTGGCGGTGGTGGTGGACGAATTCGGCTCAACCGCCGGGCTGGTGACCGTCGAGGATGTGCTGGAGCAACTGGTGGGCGAGATCGAGGACGAGTTCGATGTCACGGGCGAGTCATTCCTGCCAGGCGCTCCTTCGATGATTCTGGACGGTGCGGTCAACATTCGCGAACTGGAGTCGCAATACCACATCGTGCTGCCCCGCGACGACGGCTTCGAAACTCTCGCCGGATTTGTACTGGCGCGGCTGCAACGCATCCCCAAGCCCGGCGACAGCTTTGAGTATGAAGGACGCCGTTACACAGTCGGCGGCATGGACGGACTGCGGGTGGAGAGCGTCAAGATCGAAACCACGCCGGCGGCACCGGCGGCGACGACACCTGTGGCAAAGTAACAATAGTTTCGAGTTTCAAGAAGCAGTTTCAAGTTTCGAGTTTCGGGTTTCAAGTCGTGGTTCCGACGTTCGAGAGTAAAGCTTAAGCCGGGGGTGCCCCATTCTGGCCTTCTCTTGGCCAGGGTGGGGCAAGTTGAACTGCCGCACTGCTCCTTTCCCCTCTAAGACTTTGGTTCATGCCTTGCCTTCTCCAGACATGAGTACAGCCATGTCTCGTTTTGGCCCGAGCTCTCCGATAACGCCTCCTCGAATGCGACTGCGCATGCAAGTGTTTTTCTCAAATTGATTACATCTCCGCCTGTGATCGGTAACATGTCACCATAGATCGTACCGATACAGGCTTCGTGGGTAATGTTGCAAATATTCTGCAACGCGTCAAGAAATGTCTTGTCCTTGCCCTCGGGGAATGCACCAAGGGGCTCGCCGGATAGAACGGCTTCCTTGTCCAAGTGGGCAAGAAACTTGTTCCTCGCGCACTCTATATCGCTCCTAAAGTCGTCTGTACTGCCCTTCAATGACTCCAATTTCTTCAGAATGTCCCCATTTGGCCACCTGATTTTTTGAACAAGGCAATCGACCGTGAAGTTTTCGTATTTGCCAGTGGTTGCGGGGTCGGTGATCTTGGCGCATTCTAAGAGCAGGTATTCCTGCAATATCCTGTTTAGATCAGCGAAGAACGAAGGTGCTGTTTTCTCCATAAGAGTCCGGCAGGACGGCCGCACGTCCTCAAAAAGGACTTTGTAGATGTGTCGGACTCTTACCAGCCAGTGGACATGAGCACAAAACTTCTTGATGATGTTCTTTGCTGTTTCATCGGTGTAAGAAATGGTTTTCAATTGGTCACTCATCGGTTGCCTTTCATTTTATAGAACTGCTGGTGCCGACAGAAACCACATGCACCTTCGCATGACGGCCGATTCGTGCCGGCGCACGAAAGGCAAGCGTCCCTATTTCAAACTGAGACACTGATGCTCCGCTACTTCTCGTCACGTCTGCTGTACATGCTGCCCGTCGTCTGGCTGGTGGTCTCCGTCGTTTTTCTGCTGATCCATCTGGTGCCCGGCGATCCCATCCAGCAAATGTTGGGCGAAGGCGCAGCCGCCACGGACGTTGCGGCGGCACGCCACGCGTACGGGCTCGACGTTCCGCTGGGACAGCAGTATGTGAATTACTGGCGCGGCATTTTCCACGGCGACATGGGACGCTCGCTGCGCCTGAATCAGAATGTCGGCCACATCATCGCGCAGGCCTATCCGTTCACCATGGAGCTGACTCTCGCCGCGCTGATGGTCGCGCTCGGATTGTCGATTCCAGCGGGAGTGCGTTCGGCGCTGCGCCGCAATCGCTGGGACGACCGGGTGCTCAGCTTCGTCTCGCTGCTGGGCTTGTCGTTCCCCAACTTCGCGCTGGGGCCAATCCTCATCTTATTTTTCGCAATCGAGCTGGGATGGCTGCCGGTTTCCGGCTCCGGCTCGCTGGCGCATCTGGTGCTCCCGGCGATCACCATGGGCGCGGCGCTGGCCGCCATCCTCACCCGGATGGTGCGCACCTCCATGCTGGAAGAGCTGGGGCAGGATTACATTCGCACCGCGCGCGCCAAAGGGCTGCCGGAGCGGGCCGTGGTCTATCGCCATGCCTTGCGCAACGCGATGATTCCGATCATCACGGTAATCGGGCTGCAGTTCGGGGCGCTGCTGGCGGGCGCCATTGTCACGGAGACGATCTTCTCTTGGCCCGGCATCGGACGCCTCACCATTACTGCGATCTCCAACCGCGATTATTACCTGGTGCAGGGCTGCATCCTGATGATCGGTCTGACCTATGTGCTAGTGAACTTCCTGACTGATTTGCTCTACTCAGCCTTCAATCCTCGCATCCGCCAGTGATTTCCGTCCTTGATTTTTTCCGGGCGTGGGTTTTCAATCTCGTACTAGCAGCATCTTCCCAGTAGAGTGGAGGTCGATATGGGTTGGATTGGGTCCAATGGCCACGGAGGAAAGACGGGCAAGAAGGCAGCCCATCTCCAAAACGAAAGTCTTGGTGCAAAAGCGCCGCGTGCGGCTGACCCTGTTGTTCGTCGCAGCGCAAGAACTCGAACTAATCCAGCGAATTCTCTGCTGCCGAGTTCTGCTTACCCCGATCCTGAGCAGGAGCCCGAAAGCTCGCGGCCTGCAAAAGCTCGTACCGGAATCGTCTCCGTGAACGGCCGCGACGTCGGTGTAATGCATTGCCACCGCCGATGAGGGTCGCGCGTGAGCCGGTTCCGAATCAGGAAAATGCCCACAATTACTCTTATCCCACTACGAAACGTGCTCGTATCGTCCCGCCAGCCGGGATAGCATTTGATTAGGAGATGATGTCATGCTGACTTCCCCTAAAACGTGGTTGGCA
>JBEKQY010000161.1:0-8647 GCA_049519235.1 Candidatus Korobacteraceae bacterium
CGATGATGCCGGCCTTCACATCCTCGCGGTTGGGCAGTCCCAGGTGCTCCTTGGGAGTCACGTAACACAGCATGGAGGCGCCGTACCAGCCGATCATGGCCGCGCCGATGGCCGAAGTGATGTGGTCGTAGCCGGGCGCGATATCCGTGACCAGCGGTCCCAGCGTGTAGAAGGGCGCTTCGTAGCACATCTCTTCTTCCTTGCGGACCTGCAGTTCGATCTGGTCCATGGGGATGTGGCCGGGGCCTTCGATCATCACCTGCACGTCGTACTCCCAGGCCTTCTTGGTCAGCTCGCCCAGGGTCTTCAGCTCGGCGAATTGCGCCTCATCGCTGGCGTCGGCCACGCTCCCGGGGCGCAGGCCATCTCCCAATGAAAAGCTGACGTCGTGCTTCTGGAAGATCTTGCAGATATCCTCGAAGCACTCGTACAGCATGTTCTGTTTGTGGTTTTTGACCATCCACTCGGCCAGAATGGAGCCGCCGCGGCTGACGATGCCGGTGACCCGCCGCGTGGTGAGCGGAATGTACTGCACCAGCACGCCGGCATGGATGGTCATGTAGTCCACGCCCTGCTCGGCCTGCTCTTCGATGACTTCGAGCATGATGTCGGCGTTCAGGTCTTCGATGCGCTTCACGCGCGCAACCGCCTCGTAGATCGGCACCGTGCCGATCGGCACGGGCGAGTGGCGCAGAATGGCTTCGCGAATCTCGTGGATGCCGCCGCCGGTCGAGAGGTCCATCACCGTGTCGGCGCCGTAGTGCACCGAGGTGTGCAGCTTCTTCAGCTCCTCATCGACATTGCTGGTGACCGACGAATTGCCGATGTTGGAGTTGATCTTGCACTTCGAGGCCACGCCAATGCACATTGGCTCCAGCTCAGGATGATTGACGTTGGCCGGAATGATCATGCGTCCGGCAGCGACCTCATCGCGGACCAGCTCCGGCGCCAGTTGCTCGCGCTCGGCGATGAAGAGCATCTCTTCCATCAGCAGGCCCTTGCGGGCGAAATGCATCTGCGACATGTTGTTGTCGCCGTTGTGCGCCGCTTCTTCCTGACGCTTGGCGATCCACTCGGCGCGCGGCTTTGGAATGCTCGCGCCATTGCTGCCATTGCTTCCACTCATAATGTTCGGGTACTCCTGATTGGTCTTTGATTATACGTCTACGATTGTATGAAAATCTTACAGCGCCGTCAGAGTCAAAGCCTGTGCTGCCAGGTAATTTGGAATTTCGAGAACTTTGGTCGAAAGCTGAGTTGACGATTTAGCTCCCAACATGCGGCTGAAATCCGGGGCATTCCCGCAACTTTTTTTGTCGCGGTGATAACCTGATTTAGCGGGCAAGAAAACGGGGGAGTTGCGGCTCCCCCTTAGCGACAGAGGCGATGTTGGTAAAGTAGATTTGAGTTTGGACCGTTTGGTTGCCATGACGAAGATCTTGCAGGCGGAGATCGGGAGCGTTCCGCCAATTGCGCAGATAGCCGGTGCGGACGAGCGGTCGGTGACGCTCGACGGCGTCACCTGGCGCTATTGGTTTGCCGGCTCAGGCCCGCCGCTGCTGCTGATCCACGGCTTCATGGGCTACTCCTTTTCCTGGCGGTTCAACATGGAACCGCTCGCGCGAGACTTTTCCGTCTACGCCATGGATCTGCCAGGCTGCGGTTTTTCCCAGCGCACCAATGCCACTGAATGCACGCTCTCTGGCGATGCGGAAGGGCTCCTGCGTTTCATGGAGCATTTTGGCATTGAGAACGCCGACATCGTGGGCTCTTCGCGTGGCGGTGGGCTGAGCATCATTCTGGCGGCCATGGCGTCGCGCAGCAATCAGCTACATCGCCTTCGGCGACTGGTGCTGGTCTCGCCCATTAATCCCTGGTCGAGTCATGGCAAGGTCCTCACTCGCTTGTTGGCGAGCACCCTGGGCGGCCTCTATGTGGTGCATGTTCAGCCGCGATTGCCCGTTATCGCCAAGCGCTACTTCAAAGCGCTTTATGGCGATCCGGCACGCATCTCTGCCGGGACGTTTGAGGGCTACACCGCGGGACTCGAGGTACCGGGAAGCTTCGAGCACCTGGTGCGGATCATGCGCTCCTGGCATGACGATTTGGCGGCGATCGGACAGTCACTGGGCGAGATCAGCGGCTTCCCTACACTGTTGCTCTGGGGCTCGCGCGATCGCGCGGTGTATCCCTCCTCCATTCATCAGTTACAACGGCAACTGAAAAACAGCGCGCTGGTGATGTTTCACAGCGCCGGCCACATGCCGTACGAGGAGGTGCCCGACGAGTTCAACCGCGTGTTGTGCGACTTCCTGCTGCGCAATACCCCGCACACTCCCTTCGACATTGCAGCGGACGCAGTTCCGCCCGCCAAGGTCTTTCCAGTTGAGCACGATCAGAAGAGCCAGCGAGCGTAGGTGGATCGAATTGGGCGAGTACGAGGTGGTGCGGATTGTCTCCGCCCGTCGTGCGACCCCGAAGGAGCGCATCCGGTATGAGCAGAATCGTGAGAAGCACATTAGCTGACGTGAAGCTGACCCCCAAGCTGAAGCGGGAACTGGAGGAACTGGCCAGAAGGCCCGACAGCGACATTGATCTTTCCGATATTCCGGAAGCTAGCGAGAAGTTCTGGAAGAATGCTGTCCGCAATCCCTGGTATCGACCGCGGAAGAAGCAGGTCACCTTGCGTATCGACGCCGATGTGCTCGCCTGGTTGCGCCAGCAGGGCAAAGGCTATCAATCCAGGCTCAATTCCCTTCTGCGGGCCGCGATGATTGAGCACCTGCGCGGCAAGAAGAAGAGCGCCTAAATGGGTCTTCGCCGCTTATTCCGCAAGGAAAAACAAGAGCACCGCATCCTGCGCGAGGCGGTCCAGCGCGCCGGCCAACTGCTGCCGGAATATCATCGCCCAACTCCGGAGTGCCCGCACCCGGAGCGCTGGAGCATGTATGACTCGATGACCGCCGAGGTCGAAGTGCTGGAGTTCCTGCGCACCCTGGTCACCACCACCAAGCCGGAACTGGTGGTGGAGACCGGGACCTTCATGGGCGTCAGCACGCTGTGGATTGCGGAAGCTTTGCGGACGAACGGCTTTGGACGAATCATCAGTTGCGAATACGATCCCAAGGTCTTTGCGGCGGCGAAGCAGAAAATCGGAGCTTCCGAATTTCGCGATCTTATCGATCTGCGCAACGAATCCAGCCTGGAGATGAAGGTCGAAGGCACCATTGATTTTTTCTTCAGCGATAGCGACATGCCGATTCGCGAGCAGGAAGTGCGGCGTTACCTGCCGCAAATATCTCCGTTCGGAGTCATCCTGATGCACGATGCCAGCTCGCACCTGAAGCAGGTGCGCGAAGCGGCGCTAAAGCTGGAACGCGAGGGATTAATTTCGGTGGTGATGTTGCCCACGCCGCGCGGGCTGGTCGTCGCACAGAAGCGCGCAGGCCGCAAGTAGCCGTTACCCAGCGCCTGCGCAGGAGTGCCGGCGAAAACCTGTGCCTGAGGAAAACCGCCAGGTCCGTCAGATCTACTTCTTGATGAGTGCGGCGGATAAGAGATGGGCCTTGGTCGCGAGATTGTAGGCCCGCTCGAAATCGCCATCTTTGGTGGCGTTGCGTGACTGCATTACATACGACCGGATCTGAACAACGACCTCCTCGTCATTCTTCGAGAGCACGCGATTCAAGCCGCCCAGGGTCTTCTCCGTTTCGTCCAGCAACTGCGCCGTTGTCTGTTTTTGTCGCAATAGTTGCGCGCTACTCACATCGGCGGCAATGGCGGTTTCGGGTGGAGCCTCGGCGGCCGGATTCGCTGGAGGATGAGCCGCAGCAATGGTTGACGTTCCAGTACTGGAAGTCGCAGGCAGACCCGCCGTGCCGCCCTGGATCGTGACGGCGGGCTGCGTCAGTTTGTGCCGGCGATGCGCCGATGCCTTAGGCTTCGGTTCTTCCGCAGGAGAAGGTTGCGGCGCCGGTGCAGGCGGCGGCGGTGGCGGCGGAGCCGCCTCGGAAATCTCCACCGGCAACGGTGAAGGAATCAGTTCAGCAGGAGCATTCGCCTGGATCGGAAGCTGCGGCGGTTTCTTCCCGCAACCTATGGTGAAGAGCAGCTCTAACACCACCAGAAAAAAGACGAGTTGGCGGCCAGAATTCATGTGCAGGTCTGTCACGCTGACCATGATAAACACAGACAGCAAGAACCGCAGTTACCCCGGTTTGGCAGCTTCGGTGCTGAGCATCAGCCTCCCATTCGCGTAATCGCCTCCGCGCCTTCGTGCTGCTGCGCTCCGGCCAGAGGCAGGATCAGGCGAAAGGTCGTACCACGGCCCACTTCCGTAACAAAATCGAGCGCTCCGTTGTGGAGCTGTAGAACACGATAGCTCATGGCCAGACCAATGCCGCTGCCGCTTTTCTTGGTGGTGAAATACAGGTTGAAAACCTTGTCGCGAACCTCGGGCGGTATTCCATCCCCTTGATCATGCACTTCGATGGTTGCGGCGGTGTCACGCTGGCCGGAGGTAATGCGGAGCACACCCCCGCCGCTCATGGCCTGCACTCCGTTGAGGACCACATTTAACAAAGCCTGCTTGATCAAGTCGGCGTCGGCGCGCACTGGCAGCGGCTCGCTGCCCAGTTGCGTCTCAACTTTCACCCCTTGCTGAGCTGCTTCCGGAGATGCCAGCAAAGCGACATCTTCGATCGCTCGTCGCAGGTCGAAATCAACCAGCCGCAATTCCACGGGGCGGTTGAAATCCACCAGCATCTGCACCACCCGGTCGAGGCGATGGATCTCGCTCCCGATGATGTCCATGTGGCGGCGGGTGTCGGGGTCGACCTCGCGCATTTTATCGCGCAATAACTCCAAGTGCAGCACAATCGCGTTAATCGGGTTTTTGACCTCGTGGGCCACGCCAGAGGTAAGCCTGCCGATGGCCGCCAGGCGGCGCGAAAGTCCAATCTCGTTTTCGATGCGGTGAACCGACTCGGTATCGCGCATGGTGAGGAGCGCGCCAATGCGCTCGCCGCGCTCGGCGATGAAATCGAGCGCGATCTGGACGCGCCGTCCGTTCTCCAACTCAATTTCGCGCTGTGGTATCGGCTGGTGCAGGGCGAATGCATCCAGTACGATACGGCCCAGCTTGTTGGCATCGCTGAAGACGTCTTCAACGGCATTGCCCAGGATCTCTTCCCGTGGCCGGCCGATGAAGCGTTCGGCAGAGGCGCTCACCAGCACCACGCGGGTATCACGGGTAAACAGGACCAAACCGTCCTGCAGCGTGCCCATGATCTGGTCGAGGTTTTCCTTCAGGGCACTGAAGACCTCTTTTACGTCGCGAATCTGACGTCCCAGGCGGTCGATTTTAGTGTTCACCAAGCCATACTCATCGGTATGCCGCGGGTCGGGGTCGGGCGTGGTGTCGGGAACTCCAGCGGTCATCTGATCCAGCCGCCGGCCAATCGCCTCCAGCGGATGCAGCGCAATGTTCGATACGCTGGCAGCCAGCGCCATCGAGACCAGGATGGCGAAGATGGAAAGGAAGAGAGCGCGGCGCAACTCGGGCTGAACTTCGCTCTCCAGGAACACGGTGGAGATACCGACCCGAATGTCCCCAAACCGCCGGCCATCGCGCTGAATGGGAAGATGTATGTCGTAGACACGGGGAGCTCCAAACACCACCTTGAGCTGCTTCAGGAAGCTGCCGTTACGGACCTCCTGAAAATTTTGTCGCTCCTCCAGTTTGGTGCCAATGGCGTTGGGATCGGTATGCACGATAGCGCGGCCGCTGATGTCGGCAATGGCCGCATAGGAGACCGTGGGAGAAAAACCGACCACCGACTGCAACAAGGTGTTCAGCCCCTTATTGAGCTTGAGCTCTTGCTCCAGCACGGCGTCCACCTGCTGCGGGTTGTTCTCGTCGGCAAAGGTGCTGCCCAAGGCGAACAGGCTGGCGTCGCGAGCGCTTTCCTGGATCTCCTTGGCGACGAAGTCGGCGCTATCATAGGCCTCGGATATGCGCTGCCGCACCAAGTGCGACACGTAGAGGTAGCAGAACATGGCGACTAGAGCGACCACCATGCCACTGATGGCAAGCACCAGTTTTGTCTTCAAACGCATATGACCCTGCAGAAGAAAATTCGGTGGCGCGGGCTGTTGCCGCCATCATATCAGCCCTCGCCTCCGGCGAAAATGGGCCGAGGTCTTTCGGCGCTGGCAGGGATGGTTGGGCGACCCCGAAATGTGTTAAGGTCTTCGACGGCAGTTTAGGTCATGAAACAACGCCAAACCGCGGACTCGGCATCTAACAGTCATTGCCCGGTTATCGCAGAGTTTCGAGGCAGGAGAAGAAAACGTGGGCCATGCCACAGCGGAAGAGGGCAAGAACTTGCAGCGTGAGACGGTTGCCAAGTTGCGTACCTTGTCCCATGATCTCAGCAATTACATCGAAACCATAATGCAGGCCTCGTATCTATTGGCCCAAGCCAAACTCGACGACAACAACAAGAAATGGCTGGAGCTGGTCGACAAGGCCGCGCAAGACGCGGCCCGCGTCAACCGCGAGATCCGTGAGATCCTGCGATCCCAAACTGATCCTGGCCGTTAACCGCGAGACCGAATCGGGCCTCAGCCACAATCTTCGGCCACCTGCTCTGCGGGAGTCTGTGTCCTCGGCCCAGTTGGTATGCTCAGCCGGATTCACTCCGACCACGACCTGAAGTCACTGTGAAAAGCCTCGTTCATTTCAGTCCCGCGGTACTGAAAGCCGAAGGCCCCTCGCGCAGGGTTGCTGTGCTGCGCCACGCCTCTGGGAGCAGTCGTTTCGAGCTGCTTATGAGGCCAGTTGAGCCTCCAGGGTGATATTGGCATTGAGTACACGGGAAACCGGGCATCCTTTCTTGGCATTCTGTGCGGCTTCGTCAAATTTGGCTTTATCTGCGCCGGGAATTTTCGCTTTTACATCCAGATGAATTGCGGTAATGCTGAAGCCGGCGTCTGTCTTGTCCAGAGTCAACTTCGCACTGGTGTCAATGCTTTCGGCGGTCATGCCGGCGTTTCCCAATTGCGCGGAAAGCGCCATGGTGAAACAGCCGGCGTGGGCCGCGGCGATCAACTCTTCCGGATTCGTTCCAATGCCGTTTTCGAAGCGCGTACTGAAAGAATATTGCGTCTGGCTCAACACCCCGCTCTGCGTGGATACGGTCCCCTTGCCATCTTTCAGGCCACCCGACCAATGAGCGCTGGCTGTACGTTCCATATTGCCCTCCTGGAAGTGAAATTCATTCCTTGATTACGTTACACGAATGCAGTGAATCTTGCGTGAAGTCGCGGCCGGTGAAAAACTGTGAGCGCGAAAATCCTCTCCAGCACCGGCAAGCGGTTTGCACGCCAGCTAGTAGAAGTCGGAGCAGCTCAGGAAGTATCCACAGCGCGGACAGACCAGCTTACAATGGCTTTCCCGAAGGCTTTCGGAGCAGTTGGGACAAACCTGCACGCTTAACGTCTCCGGCTTGGGATCAGCCCGAGAAAGCGGTTTATTGTCCGGCTCGAACCTCGAATTAGCGGATGGAACATCGTTCATAACTGCGCCGTGCAGAACTGCCTCAATGGCAAGCAGAATACACGAAGCCGGCGCCTTAGAGGCAATGGACCCGGCGAAAGATGACGGCGCTTTAATGTCGCGGGTGTCCCCTATTGGTACATGTACCCGAAATCGAACTTGTGAGTCAATTCCGGAAAATTCCCTTGCGATTGTCCTATAATGAAACCTGGGGCCGTGTATCTGCGCGTCCAGATGCCGGTTGCCCTAACGGAATCTTTTAAAAAACTCTCGGCCTAAAATATAAGGTTCTGTGAGATGCAGTTACCAGTTGGTAACTGGCACAAAGACCAGGAAAGCACGGAACCCAGGTGGAGGCATCAATCACTTGATGTGCCGCCAATAAGTCGCATTTTCACATAGGAAGTAAGTGCTTCCCAAAAGACGGCCCTGCAGAGCTGGGGCAGACTCTTGTGACGTACCTGAGGATGCCGCACAGTTCATAGCTCGAGATTGGAATTTGGAGATTGTCCTGTGAAGAACACAAAGAAGTTGACCCTCGCCGCCCTTGCCGCCCTCATGTTAGCCGGTTCTCTCAGCGCTGTTAGCGGCGCACCCTCCATGAGCTTGTTCGGTCCCGTCGCGGTCGTAGGGGAAGGGTCGTCGCCTTGTCCTGTCGTGCTGTCTTCAGTTCCGGATAACGACACCACGTCGTTTGACAAAAACTTCTGATCATTCGGGGTCGGAAACGACCAAGGAGACTCTCGTGAAAAATGCCTTGATTCTTACCCTTGCCGCCCTACTGTTGGCTGGCGTAGCTTGTGCCGCCACCAACTCTGTCCCACCTACGAACATCGCGCAGGCGAAAGTCACACAGGCGCCGCCATCAAATCAAAATCGAGCGGTTTTAGCGCCGGGTGAAGGCTCGCCTTTGCCCCTCTGTCCGCCGGGAGAAAATTGTGGTGACGGCCTGCGCCTGATGGCTGGTGAAGGCTCGCCTTTGCCCCTCTGCCCGCCGGGAGAAAATTGTGGTGACGGCCTGCGCCTGATGGCTGGTGAAGGCTCGCCTTTGCCCCTCTGCCCGCCGGGAGAAAATTGTGGTGACGGCCT
>JBEKQY010000162.1:0-8646 GCA_049519235.1 Candidatus Korobacteraceae bacterium
GCGAGCTTTGTGTCAGGGCACGACTTCACCGGGCCCCCAGCAGACGCCGCGTTTGCGTCTGCTGGGGTGGTCAGTCGTGCCGAAAAGTCCTTCATTTTTGTCATCCCGAGCGGGCTTCAGGCCGCGAGGGATCTGCTGTTTCGAGTTTTTCCGCAAACTGTGAAAGGCGTGCTCCACCCAATTGCTATCCATCTACTGTCGAACCGCCCTAGCCCCAGACGTGGGGTCACTCCCCTGATTCCGTTCCGCTTTCGTCGCTTGTTCCCGCTTTCTCACAACCTATAATCGAAGTGCTCTGGACGAAAAAGCCTCCGCCGGACCGCGTCTTGCTCTCGGTGCGTCTGCCCCGCCCCAACCGCTATTGCTTGTGGGGCGGACTCAACTGCGGTCGAGGAGTGTCCGGAACTTTGCAGGCATGGCGATTCCCTTCTCCGCCGGCAACGGCCGAAGCCGCTATCAGCGCCGCCTTTCCTCACCCTTTGGCAAGCTCAAGGCATGCTCTTGTCCCACCGCGACAACAGCGGGTGCCCCACCCTTCGGCGGCGCTCAGGGCAGGCTACACAGGCCGCTGAAAAATTCCGGTTTCGCGAGCTTTGTATCAGGGCACGACTTCACCGGGCCCCCAGCAGACGCCGCGTTTGCGTCTGCTGGGGTGGTCAGTCGTGCCGAAAAGTCCCTTATTTTTGTCATCCCGAGCGGCCTAAAACCGGGGCCCCCGACAAGCGTGATGTTGCGCTTGTTGGCGTGGTATCAGGCCGCGAGGGATCTGCTGTTTCGACTTTTTCAGCGGTCTCCACAGCCGGCGTTGCTTGTGTGGGACGGTCGGCAATTACTTGCCGCGCTTGCCTTGCTCTTGCTGTTGATCGTCAATCTCAACGCCGCTGCGCCAAGCTCCGCCGTTCGCAAGCAACATGCGCGCGAGCAATTTGACAAGGCTGAGCAGATGCGCGAGGCGCTGAATGGCCTTCCCGCCGATCAGCGAACCCGGAAAGATTATCAGCACCTGGCTGACGCCTATCGCAAGGTCTACTATGTCGCTCCCGCGTCCAGCAAGGCTGACGCCAGCGTCATCGCGGTTGCCGAGATCCTGGCCGAGATGGGTCGCCAGTTTCAGCCCGGCGAGAGAGACCTGCGCGCCGCCATCGGCGAATATGAGTTCTTGCGGCGCGAGTATCCCGGCAGCAAGTACCGCTTCCAGGCGCTGTTCACCATCGGGCAGATTTACAAGGAGGACTTGGGCGAGGATGATGCCGCGCGCCAGACCTTCGCGGATTTCCTTAAGCACTATCCTCGCAACTCTTTGGCGCCGCAAGCCAAACAAGCTTTGGCGGAGTTGAACCTGCCTCCCGCGCCCACGCCGCCGGTCGAAAAGGAGCGCGCTCTCGCCAAGCCGGAGCCTCCCGTCAGCGAAACACCAGTCTCCGCCACAACCCAAACACTAAAGAAGCGCGCCACCACTCTGGTGACCGGAATCCGCTACTGGTCCACGCCCGATTACACCCGAGTCGCCATCGATGTTGACAGCGAGGTGAAGTATGAAGCCGGGCGCGTGCCCGATCCCGATCGCATCTTCTTTGACCTGTCGGATACCAAATTGGCTTCTGTGCTGGTGGGCAAGATCTTCGACGTGCAGGATGGGTTCCTCAAGAAGATCCGTGTCGCCCAGTACCAGCCGGGCTCGACCCGCGTGGTTCTGGAAGTTGCCGACGTCTCCGATTACTCGGCCTTCCTGCTGCCGAACCCTTATCGCCTGATCATCGACATCCATGGCCGCCAGTCACAGACGCTAATTGCGAAGGCGAATGCGTCCCCCAACGCCGGAAGTGATGAACGAGCGATAACCGGCGTCGAGAACGAAAAGTCCTACCGTTCGGTCGAGAAAGCTAACGAAACCGCAAAGGCCCCCAGCGGTCCCGCCAATGCTAAGAAAGTAACTTCCGCAAGCGATACTACGGGCTCGACATCGCAGCCCGCGCGGCCCGCAACTTCCGCGGCCGCGTCGTTGAAGCCAGCGCCCCACAAGCCGGCGCCCCATAAGGTCAGTGTCGATGGCAATGACGATGACGACCGCGATGCTGTTTCCGCCACCGGCAACAAACCAATCGCGACCGCACCTGACCCGCTCTTCTCCGGCCCGAAAGACACCAGCGGGCCTGAGCTGAAGGCAACCAGCCAGCCCACAACCGCTCCCACCGCCGTGGCCGTCGCACCCCGTGCTTCCAGGAAGACAGCGAAGGGCGCCACCGCGGCATCAACCCACGAAGCTGCGCCAACCTCACTCGGTGACCGCAGCCTCACTCGCACCCTGGGCTTGAAGATCGGAAGGATCGTGCTCGACGCCGGTCATGGCGGCCACGATACCGGAACCATCGGCCCCGATGGGCTGATGGAGAAAGACTTGGTCCTCGATGTCGCGCTGCGTCTGGGACGCCTGCTGGAGACCCGACTCGGCGCCGATGTCATCTACACCCGCGACGACGACACCTTCATTCCCCTGGAAACGCGCACCGCCATCGCCAACCAGCATCAGGCCGATCTCTTCATCTCCATCCACGCTAACTCCAGCAGCGATCCCTCCGCCCGCGGGGTCGAGACCTACTACCTCAACTTCACCTCCAATCCTGACGCCCTGGAAGTTGCCGCCCGCGAAAACGCGGTGTCGCAGAAGTCGATCTTCGAGCTCCAGGACTTGGTGAAGAAAATCACCCTGAAGGACAAGATCGACGAATCGCGAGAGCTGGCCACCGACGTCCAGGAATCTCTCTACAGCGGGCTGGCCTCGCGGCACTCCACGCTGCGCGATCGCGGCGTGAAGAAAGCACCGTTCGTGGTGCTGATCGGCGCGAACATGCCCAGCGTCCTGGCGGAGATCTCCTTTGTCTCCAATCCCACCGACGAAGCCAGGCTGGAAACTCCCGAATATCGCGAGAAGATTGCCGAGTCGCTTTACCGAGGCATTGCCAAGTACGCCGGCGGCCTCAGCGGCGTGAAGGTGGCGAGCAAGTTCAACAAAGAGGCCAGTCAGTAAAGCGACGGTTAGCATTGGCCTTTAGAGACTGTGTCGCAACCGGGCAAAGGAGCTTAGCGGCGGAACGCACCGCTCGAAGATCGACCAACCCAGCCGCGAAGCGGCGAGATGATGTTAGGCGCGGGCGTCAGCCCGCGCTCGGGTCTTGCCGGCATTCCTGGAGCCACATGCCGCCGCGACGTTCTACGATTTCCAGAAACTGATATTTAGAAATCGTCAGTTTCTTGCCCCGCACCCAAGTACTTCCGCTTTAGTTCCTCAAGCTTCGCCGCTAACGCTGGCGCTCTCGAAGGACGGTGCTTCTTGTTAGTCGCTGGTTTACTGGTGGGTGTTTGCCCCGCACCCAGGTACCTCCGCTTTAGTTCCTCAGTCTTCGCTTCCGTCGCTAGTTGGGCTGCCACCGACCTGTCACAACTGAGCCATTCGCCGACGGCTGATCGGAACTCTTTGAGGGTTGCGAAGTCGTCTGGCATTCCAGTCGTTTCCGGCGGGTAGTCAGACAGATCAAGGCCGCTCGGATCGCATCGCCGAAGCCGCCCCACAGTCAGCTGCACCGTGTCTTTGTAGTATTCGATCGTCGCAATGATCTCGATTATGTTGCCAGCCTCGAAACAACCAATTGCGTGTTCTGCGTTATTCCAGACGCGCGCCTCTACCTGTCCGGTTCGGTCGGCCAGCACCAGCGAAAGATAGGGCTTTCCTCGATTCGTCCTTCGACAGTATTTGTCGATAACTACAAAGCTGGAAGTCACGGTCCGCGCAGTGGATTTTTCGAGGTCTTTAACGTAGAGCGATTTCATGGGTGACTGAACGATTTCCGATGTAGGCGTAGTCCTTGCAAAAACTTCGAAGGGCAGGTGCACCGTCAACGTCGACTATAGGGGATTGGCGCGCCTGGCGGCTAATCGTTGTACCATACTTCGCCGCAAAAGCACCTGTACCGGTACCCCGGGCCAAGCCAGAAACTCGTATGTCCGGTTTTGTTGCACGCCGCAATAATCTGCTCCCGGGGAATCTCGCTTAATATTGCCAAGACGCGTTCATCGAGGTTGTGCGGCGTACATTTCGGTGTTCCCGGTCGATCCGCATGCTCGGGATCGTCCTTTAGGTAGTCCGGAATTTGCACGGGCACACGCGTCCTTTCAAGAGACTATAGTATAGCAGTGCTGGGTGCCGCGGGTCTCGGGGGGTTCGAGACCTGGAACCGTCGTCCTCGACCACAAGGAAAAACGCCATGCGACTCAACTACGTTATCAAGTTTGTCTCAGACATGAACCGCGCCGTGGAATTCTATCGCGATGTACTGGGTCTGCCTTTGAAGTTCCAGTCCCCTGGCTGGAGCGAATTTGCCACCGGTGAAACAACACTTGCGCTGCATCCGGCGTCGGCGAAAAATCTCCCGGGAGCGGTGGAGTTGGGATTTACGGTTCCGAACCTCGAAGAGTTCCACCGGGACATGGTTGGCAAGGGTGTTCAATTCAGCATGCCGCCGACCAAGCAGGATTTCGGAGGCGCGCTGGCGCAGTTCGCCGACTCGGAAGGCGGCTATTGCAGCGTCGCCGAGCAGCAGGATGTGCCAGGGTAGAGCGGCTTCAGCGTAGGTGTATCCGGGTAGAGCGGACCTTCAGGTCCGCGTCTGGGCTGCGCCCCAAAGTTCAGGTTTTCCGCCCACTGCGGCGCAGTGGGCGGAAAACCTCACAAAAGAGAACGGCTTTACGCGGCGCTGAAGCGCCGCTCTATCCGAGCTTCGCGGATTCAGGAATTTGGAAACCGCTCTAGCTTCGCAAACTTTGCCACGGAGTTTTGGGCTACACTTCATTGAGATGGGATACTTACCTGGCAGCCCTTAACGAATGACGGGTCGTCGGCAATCAGCCTTCGGCCACTTCCTGGAAACTTTGCCCCTACGGCAGTAGTCTAATCAACAGGGAATGTCTCGTTTGTTCCATCCCATGAAGCGCTTCCTCATTGCGGTTACGGCTTGTCTGTGGCTGTGTGCTTTCGCCATCGCGGCCGATAATGCCGCTTTTCTCCCCAACTCCTTTGCCGGCTGGACGCAAACCGGCCAGCCGCGGATCACTGCCAACCCGGCGCAGGCCGACGCAGCTTACCCGGCGGTGTTGCAAGAGTATGGCTTTACTGACTCTGAGACCGCGACCTACGCCCGCGATGACGGACGCAAGCTGACCCTCAAAGCCGCCCAATTCAACGACGCCACCGGGGCTTATGGCGCTTTCACCTTTTACCGCCAGCCGGAGATGAAGACCGAAGAGATCGGCACCAAGGCCGCGTCGGACAGCAACCGGATTCTCTTCTTCCGCAGCAATGTCCTGGTAGACGCTAACTTCGATCGCGTGACCGCGATGTCGGCGGCGGAGCTGCGCGAACTGGCCGGCTTGCTGCCTTCGGCAAAAGGCTCAGCCGACAACCTGCCCTCGCTTCCCCAATACCTGCCCAAGAAGGACGCGGTAGCGAACTCGGCAAAATACATTCTTGGGCCGCAGGCTTTGCTGGTGGCGAAGTCCCCGCTCACCGCCGAGCAGGTTGACTTCAGCCACGATCCCGAGATCCTGATGCAAGACTACTCGTCGAAGAGCGGCGATCTGACGCTCACCCTGCTCGACTATCCCACGCCTCAGATTGCAGGCGAGCGCCTGCGTGCGTTGCAAAGCGCGCTACCGGCGAACCGGACTTTTCTCGCCAGACGGACCGGACCCATTCTCGACGTTGTAACCGGAGCCATCGGCAGTAGCGAGGCGCAGACTCTTCTGAACTCCGTGAACTACGAAGCCGACGTCACGTGGAACGAAGCGACCATCATCAGCAAGCGCGACAACATCGGCAATTTGATTCTCGCCGTCTTCGGTCTCATCGGAATCATTCTGCTGATCTCGATCATCTTCGGCGTTTTCTTCGGCGGTATTCGCATCCTGGCAAAGCGTTTCTTCCCCAACCGGGTGTTTGATCGGCCCGAGGAAATGGAGATCATCCAACTCCACCTGGAAAAGCCAACTGAGCGCTAAGCTACTGAAACAACAAGTGTTAGCAGAAAATGGCACGAAGATGGGTGGATTGCAGGCTTTTCTGTGAATTCTGGCGAACAACCGCAAGTCATTGAAAATACAGCAATTTAAGTCCCAAAAATTGCTTGACACGCACTTTCCCGAACCCTAGTATTTCTCCAGAAAGTTTTGACGGCCTAGCCTCCGTTGGAACTATTCTCCCTTGAAGAGAAGGCCGCCCTGTTGCCGGGTGGCCTTTTCGTTTGCGCCAGCTTGTGTGAAACTCGGCAGAGTTGTGGAAAACATCGTCGTATCAGCGCGAAAAATTCCTACTGTAAGAATGCGAGAGCGCGGGCACGTCTCACTCGCAAAAGAAACGTTACGCTATAACTCGGCTTTCTTGACATCCTTAGCATTCAAGTCGTATCTGCGCTTTCTTGGCGAGCAAGTTTGCATCGCTGGGAC
Source organism: Candidatus Korobacteraceae bacterium (assembly GCA_049519235.1). Classification (GTDB taxonomy): domain Bacteria; phylum Acidobacteriota; class Terriglobia; order Terriglobales; family Acidobacteriaceae; genus Bog-257. The sequence continues at coordinate 6,496 of JBEKQY010000162.1, forward strand.
CGAGTCCCGCTTGCGGGACGGGACAAGATAGCCCAGCGCTTCAGCGCTGGGTGGGCGTGTTAATGAAATTAAGCCCCTTCAGGGGCGGCAGATGGGGACCGTCGACAAAGCCAGACTGTGTCCTGCGAAGGCGGCAAAGAACAGATTGATTGAAGCAGCATCCCGTCACAGACTCGGGCGGGTCACGATGCTAAATTCTCTTCGTGACATCCTGTTGAGGTTCGCCATGCGCCGACTTCTGATATTTCTATTGCTGCTGCCGTTGCCTCTCATCTGCCAAGTCAAGATTCTGATGCCCGTGGTCGTGAAGGATGCGAGCGGCAAACCTGTCACCGATCTGAAGATTTCCGATTTCCAGGTTAGCGGGCCTAAGAACATCAGCATTGACCGCATGTGGCTGGTTCCTCCGCAGACGGTGAGCGCGCAGGACAGCAGAACACCTGTGGTTGTGATTTACGATGCAGCATATGCCACAAGCGTATATCCGGATGAGACGACGAAAATGTTCCGGTGGTTCCTTGGCATCGTTGCGAAGGAGCGGCTCCCTGTGAGCTTTTACGTCAACACAGCCGACGGGCTGCAAGCAATTTACGACACAGCGACGCCGCCGGAGGTCCTGTCAGCAGCTCTTGCGCTACCCGAGCACCCAAAGACGGCATCTGCAGATCCACAGGTGGAGAGCCAAGCTAAGAAGCTCATGCTTCTGAAGGCGACGTATCGAACTGATCGTTTCCCATTCCTACCTTTGAACCAGATAAAAAGCCTGACAGCATTAGCACGTACGCTACAGGCTTCGGATAAGCGTAAAGCCGCTTTATGGATCGGTGATAGCACCTATTACTGGAGTTTCGTTCCGTTCGTGGAGGCGACCGCTGCGTGGACTATGTCCGAACTCGCTACAGAGGAACTCAATGCCGTTCATATCAGCGTCTATACACGTCTTTATCCCAGCCGCTACCACTCGACAGGTCTCATTGCCGACTGGTTTGACAGTCAGCGAAGGTTGACCGAATGTACAGGCGGGCTGAGCCTCATGGAAAGCTCTATCCTCGACGCGCTGCAAACGGTGCAGGCGGACTTCGGACCCTACTACATGCTCGCTATCGCTGTTCCCACCCCAAAAGAAAACGACTGGGTACCCGTCAAAATAAAGGTTAACCGGCCGGGATTGACGGTTCGCGCAGCTCCAGGCTTTTACGGTTTGAAGCCAGTGAAGGCGCAGGAAGGACGGGCCGCGCAACCTTGATCTTGATTCTCAGAAAGTTAGAGAATGACCCCACCCGAGTTCAGAGCTGGTCGCCTTCGGTCAGGCCAAAATTTTATGAACCGCATAAGGCCGCGGCGCGTCGGTATATCCTCATAGGTGGCAACAAGGCGAGAGCTCGGCCTTTCGAGTTCACAAATTCTCAAACCAGGAGCCAGACATGGCAGTCAAACCGATTCCCGATGGATACCACACGGTCACTCCTTACCTCACCGTGGACGACCCCGGCGCGGTGATTGATTTCCTGAAGAAGGCGTTCGACGCGCAGGAGACCTACGCGATGCGTGATGCCAACGGCAAGGTCCGCCACGCCGAGGTCAAAGTTGGCAACTCAATGCTCATGCTCGGCGGAGCACAGGGCGAATGGACGGCGCGTCCGGGCAATTTCTATCTCTACGTGGAAGATGTGGACGCAGTCTACAAGAAGGCGATCGCCGCCGGCGGGAAGTCGTTGAGCGAGCCCGCGAATCAGTTCTACGGCGACCGTCACGGAGGCGTGCAAGACTCGGAAGGAAATACCTGGTGGATTGCCACCCACATAGAGGATGTGTCCTCTGAAGAACTGGAGCGCCGCGCCAAAGAGTGGGAAAAGAAGCAGGCGGCCACCGCCGGCGCCGAAAAGACGAAGTAGTCAGCGGAGCTGCGATTCGGAGAATCTACGTTCCGTATCCGCTAACGTCCTGCAACTGAAGTTCGCGGCATAAGTCACGGCTGTTTTGAAAAGGGCACGGCTTCACAGGCTGCGGAAAAATTCGTTTTGCGAATGCTTTGTGTCAGGGCACGACTTCAGTGTCTGCGTGAGAACCGTGCCCGATAGTTCGCACACATTGCTCTTGCGGTCTGGCGGTAGTGTCGAATTCCGTGATCTCCGCGGTTATGGGCGGCCC
>JBEKQY010000163.1:0-8607 GCA_049519235.1 Candidatus Korobacteraceae bacterium
GCTTGGGCCGCTGCGGTCATTGGAAATGACCGCAGCGGCCCAAGCCTTATAAAAGCGAATTGCCTGGACGCCAGCCTGAAGGCTGGCTCTACCCGGTCTACACTAACTCCGAAACTGGTATAAACATGAGACCACCTGTGATGCGCCACAGTTTGCCTGTCATTGCCATGCTGTTCTTATTGTTTCCGCTAGCCGGATTAGGGCAACACGGAGGCCGGCACGGTTCCTCCTCTAGTGGCAGTGCGGGGACAACTCCGGCCGAAGATCCAGACACCGCAACCTTCAAGCGTGCAGTTGCCGCTCAAGCCACCGATACGCAGATCGCGCAGTTTCATTCGATGACGAAAAGCACGGAAGCGGCCCGGCAGCAGGCGCAGGGGCTTCAGCAACCGGGTTCGAACGCCAACCATTCAGAGGAGCTGACCAGCAAGGCGACGGCCTTACAAGACGCCGTCGATCAGGCTTTGAGCGATACCCACAAATTTCGTCAATCGTTTACCGATTCACAGGAGACCACATTGAAGACGCTGGCCAGGAAGCTGATGAAATCGGATGCGGCGGTCAACAAGAGCTCTAAAGCCATATCGCATGAACTGGAACAGCAAACGCCCAACCAGGGCCGCCTGGTGAGCGCCGCAGCCAATCTGCAAAAAGAGCTGGAAGCGCTCCAGTCGGTCCAGCTAAATGTGGGAAAGGAAATGGGCATCCAGTCTCAATGAATCCCGCTTAGAATATCCAGCCGCCTTGTTTGCTGAGGCTTGTGGGATTCGCTCCAACGTTGACGCCCGACTCGCTCCAGGCGTGCTTGCAGCCCTGAATTCAACCACGGATCCTGCCTGACTGACATAACATTCCCAGGTTCGGCAAAGTATTCCCAGTTGCTCGGGCTTCGATGCCGCTACGCTCCTCTTCCGGAACTCCCAGCCTGATTCTCTGGAACATATATCAGCCAGGACTCTCAACCGCAGATCTCGACACTGGCATCACGCCCGGCATTTGATGCCTGACGCGGGGGACGTTTACCGTAACAAAATACGGCTTATGCTTCTTGTGCTGACTCTGTTTGCGATCGGGGACAAATCTGCCTTTAGCAGAGGGCCGGCTTGTCTCTGCTCGGGGCTCGTCCTGTTCTGTTGCTCGCTTTGTGTGAGTCAGTCGCCGCCTGCGCCTGCTCAGGTGCGAACTCTCCAAGGGGTGGTGAAATCCGGCAAGGTTCCGGTTCCTGGCGCCACTGTGACCGCGGTGAATCACAGCACAGGACAAAGGACCGTCGGCTGGACGCGACCGGACGGCAGTTACAAACTCTCATTGCCAGGAGATGGCGAATATGTAGTGCAGGCCCAAATGGCGGCGTTCGCTACCGCCAGGTCGCGTGTGACAGTTGGGCCCTCGAACCAGAATCCGCGCGTCGATCTTGAAATGGTCCTTCTTTCGCGCGCTGAACCCGGGCAAGGCAATATGCAAGGAGGACCCGCGGACAACGGTGCGGGCAATCGCGGCTTCCAAGCTCTGTCCGTCTTCCAGGGTGAGGCAGGCTCAGACCAGGGGGTGAACGGCGGCGAATCCGTAGCGCCATCGGGCATGCCGGTTCCAGGTGTGCCGCCGACTATCGCGACCGAGTCGGTAGCAGTTTCAGGATCGAATTCGCCGAGCCTCGCCGGCCTGAGCTCGGACGAGCTGCGCTCCCGCTTTCAAGACCAGATGGGAGGCATTCCCGGCGCGGCCGGTGGACCGCCGGGCGGCGGCGGTTTCGGTGGGGGCGGGCGAGGCGGTGGTGGTGGAGGCGGCGGAAGATTCGGTGGCCGCGGGTCAAGCAACCAGATTCATGGCACCATCTACTATTCCGCCAATGACGCCGCGCTGAACGCCGCGCCATTTTCGCTGACTGGTCAGCCATCCCCTAATCCTCCGTATTTGCAACAGCGCTTTGGAGGCAACGTTGGCGGGCCGCTGATCATTCCCCACCTTTACAACGGCGCGAAAACATTCTTCTTCCTGCATTACAACGGCACACTGGGTGACACTCCCTACAGCTACTTCTCAACCGTGCCCACGCTAGCCGAGCGCAACGGCGATTTCTCGCAGACGACGGTGAATGGCAAGCCGGTGCAAATATTCGATCCGGCTACCGGGTTGCCTTTCGCCAATGCGACGATTCCGCAAAGTATGATTAATCCCGCGGCCAAGGGGCTGCTGGCGTATATTCCGCTGCCCAATCTGCCGGGCGCGGTGCAGAATTTCCAATCCATCAGCGCGGCCAAGAGCGACAGCAACGATCTCAACATTCGCTTGAATCAGGCGCTGGGCGCCGCATCAAGCCAGCGCGGCCCCGGACGTTTTCGCGGCCCGCAGAACAATCTGACCTTCGCGTTCCACTATCACGAATCCGACCAGACGCTGACTAACGCTTACCCCAGCGTCGGTGGAGAAATCATTACCCATGGATACGACGTGCCGGTCGGCTACGTCCGCAGTTTCGGCCGGCTCATCAACACCTTTCGCGTCGAATACAACCTGAGCACCATTGATACCCAGAACCTTTACGCAAACAACACCAATGTCACTGGTTTGCTCGGCATTAACGGAGTTTCCCAGAACCCGGCCAACTGGGGCTTGCCCAATCTTTCTTTCACCAACTTCGGAAGCCTTGCCGACACGGTTCCCGTCTCCGATCGCAATCAGACCGTGTCCTTCACCGACCAGATGCTCTACACGCACGGCAAGCACACGCTGCGCTGGGGCGGAGATTTTCGGCGCCTCGAGATCAATACCAGGACTGCCAGCAATCCGCGCGGCAGTTTTGTATTTACAGGGCTGAACACATCGGAGATGGTGAACGGCGCGCCGGTCGCGGGCACCGGCTTCGACTTTGCCGATTTTCTGCTGGGACTGCCGCAACAAACTTCAGTGCAATACGGCACCAATCCCTCCGGCTATCACTTCCGCGGCAATTCCTGGGACCTTTATGCGCAGGATGAGTGGCGCTTCCGCAGCAATCTCAGCTTCAATGTCGGTTTGCGATACGAATATGTATCGCCGTTTAGCGAGACTGCAAATCAGTTGGTGAACCTCGACATCGCGCCCGGACTCAGCGCCGTCGCTCCCGTGTTGCCGGGCCAAGTCGGACCCTTTACGGGAACGTTTTACCCGATCACGCTGGTGAATCCTGACCGCCACGCCTTTGCGCCACGCGTAGGCATTGCGTGGAAGGTGCATAACGACACGGTGGTGCGGGCTGGCTATGGCATCAACTACAACACCACCGCCTACGCCAACATCGCGCAGGATCTGGCGTTCCAGCCGCCATTTTCCTTCACGCAAACCAATGTCGAGTCGTCAACAAATCATTTGACCCTGCAAAATGGGTTTCCGGTCCAGCCGGTGAACACCATCACCAACAACTACGCGGTCAATGTGAATTATCCGCTGGGTTACGTGCAGATATGGAACCTCGACCTCCAGCAGACCATCACGCCAACGTTGGTGTTGAACCTGGATTACACCGGAACCAAGGGAACGCATCTCGATCTGCTGGATGCGCCCAATCGAACTCCGCTGGGACTGCTCAATCCCGCAGTGCCGGCTTTCTATTATGAAAACTCCGTCGCCGATTCCAATGCCAACGCGGGCACCGTGCGCCTGCGCAAGCGACTGGCTCACGCCATCTCCATAGGCGGCACGTATACCTGGTCGAAGTCGCTCGACGACGCTTCGACCATTGGCGCAGGTTCAGCGCTGATCAGTCCGAACGGGACCGTCACCGGGCAGACACTGGTAGCACAGAATCCGTTCAACCTTAAGGCCGAGTATGGACTTTCCAGTTTCGATCAGCGCAACAAGTTCACCGCCGATTATTTATGGGAGCTGCCCTTCGGTCATGAGAAGCGCTGGCTTTCGAACGCGAGCGCCTTCCGCGATGTGCTGGGGGATTGGCAGTGGAGCGGCGACTGGACCATCGCTTCCGGATTCCCTTTTACCCCGCGTATTCTTGGCTCGTTCAGCAATGTGAACAGCGGCGTCAATGGGACTTTGCGGCCCGACCTAACCGGCGAGCCGGTCACCGTGTCTAATCCTAGTATTGCGGAGTGGTTCAACGTCGGCGCATTTGTTATTCCGCCGCTCGGGCAATACGGCAACGCGGGACGCAATAGCATCGAAGGACCCGGCGAGGTGGACTTCGACATGGCCATGACCAAGGTTTTCCCGCTGAAGGAGAACCGCTTCTTTGAAGTACGCATGTCGGCGACGAATGTTTTCAATCGTCCCGAGTTCACCGCTATCGATACCGTTGTGAACTCCCCCACGTTCGGGAGAGTCACCTCCGTGGGCGCCATGCGCACGGTGCTGATGACCGCGAGGTTCAGATTTTGAAGACTGTATGACTCGAATTCAAAAGCTTGTGCCGCACAAAGTAATGGCCATCGCCGTTGCCGCCGCATTACTTTGTCCTGACCTTGGGCTTGCGCAGCAGGCGGAGTACACCTTCAAAGCGCAAGCGGAGCTGGTACTGGTGAATGTCTCGGTTCGCGACCGCAATGGAAATTTGGTCCGCGATTTAAGGCCGGAAGACTTCACCATTTTAGAAGACAACAAACCGCAGAAGGTGGCGACCTTCGATATTGAGAACATGGAGAACACGCCCGCAGCCGAAGCTGCGACGCAGCAGGTAAACCTGCTAAGCACGCCGGCAAAAAAAGCGGCCGCTATCCCCGAAAATTCGTTGCTCTCCGCGCAGGCGCAGGCCATAAAGGACCGAAGGCTCATTATCCTGTTTTTCGACTTGTCCGCGATGCAGCCTGACGAGATCGAGCGATCGGCCCAGGCGGCACAGAACTATGTCGATAAACAGATGCAGCCAGCCGATCTGGTTGCAGTGGTGTCGCTCGGCAACAGTATTACGCTGAACCAGGATTTCACCTCCGACAGAGCACAGCTCAAGAAGGTTCTGGATAGCTTTAATCTCGGAACCGGCGCAGGTTTCGAGGAGGGCAGCACGGGCACGACCGAAGGCACTCCCGACAACGCGAACTCCTTCAGCGTCGACGATACGGAATACAACATTTTCAACACCGACCGGCGGCTGGAGGCGATTCGTGCCATCGCGCTACAGGTGGCCAGTGTTCCACAGGAGAAAGCGCTCATTTATTTCTCCAGCGGCATGGATCGCACCGGCATCGAGAATGAGTCGGAACTGCGATCGGCAACCAATGCCGCAGTGCTCGCGAACATGGCCATTTACACCATGGACATTCGCGGATTGCAGGCCCTGCCTCCCGGCGGCGCAGCGCAGAACGCCAGCTTACGGGGAGTCTCGCCCTACAACGGCCAATCGACGCTCAATGATTTGAATTCCAACTTCACCACCCAGGAGACATTGGTCTCGCTCTCCGTCGATACCGGCGGCCGCGCCTATCTCGATTCCAACGATTTCACTCGCGTATTTCGCGGTGTTCAGCAGGACATGGAGATGTACTACCTGCTGGGCTATCACAGCACCAATACGGCACGCGATGGAAAATTCCGGCGCATCACGGTGCGGGTCAACCGGCCGGGACTGAAGCTGGAATATCGCCAAGGTTATTACGCCGCAGCCGATTTCAAGCATTCCAACAAGGAAGACCGCGAACGCCAGTTGCAGGAAGAACTCGCATCGGATTTGCCCAGCACCGATCTGCCGCTTTATCTTGCCACCGGGTACTTCCGCCTTGCCGACAACAGATTCTATGTTCCGATTTCACTGATCGTTCCCGGCTCGGCAATCCCGTTCAGCCGCAATCGCGATCAGGACAAGGCGACGCTGGATGTGCTGGGAGTAGTCACCGACGAGAAGAAACTTCCTGCCGGTGGCATTCGGGATACGGTGAAGCTTGCGGTGAATGCCGCGAATGAAGTGCAGCGCAAGAACGTCCAGTACGACAATGGACTCGTGCTACCACCAGGCAAGTATCACCTGAAAATCGTCGTACGTGAAAACGAAGATGGACAGATGGGAGCTTTCGAGACGGATTTCACGGTTCCCGATCTCAAGTCCGCGCCTCTGAAGATGAGCTCGATCGTCATGGCTAGCCAGCTTCAGCCTGCCGGCAAGCACGATAATCCGAATGATCCACTGATTCGTAATGGTTCGGAAATTGTGCCCAGCGTGACCCGCGTGTTCTCCAGCGGTCAGCATCTGTATTTCTATTACGAGGTCTACGATCCGGCGCGCAGCCGCAATGTCCCCACCGAAACTACGAGCGGCAAGAAGGGAACGCCCGAGAACCACACCAACGGCGATATGAGAAACTCGGTTCGGCTGCTAAGTAATGTTTCTTTCTTCAAGGGCGACATAAAGGCTTATGAGACATCGCTGACAGAAGTTCACGAAATTATGGTTCCTAACCGCCATGCGGCGGTCTTTCAACTGGACGTGCCACTGTCGGAGTTGAAACCCGGCTTTTACACTTGTCAAATCAACGTCATTGATGATGCTGCCGGACATTTTGTGTTTCCGCGGCTGGCCATGTTGCTGCGCCAATGAGCAACGAAGTGGGTGCTGTTCGCAATTGTCGTCCCTGGGCCGACACTGCCCATTCCCCGGGCGAAGGAAACAAAGATTACCGTCGGCCAACCCAGTCTGCTTACGATCACCTCTTTCTTTTTCGATGCCACAAATTTCTTGGTTGAATTCGAGTGCCTGGCAATGTCTTGAACTTAGGTCGTCAGAATCGAACCACGGGGTTCCGAGCGAATGGTCGGCTATTCGGAAGTTGCAGGGCCTACTTGCCTTGGTCATTTGATGAAAAATAGCCCCTATTCAGGCACATCAAGTGCTGTCTGGGTGCGATCTTCAAGCTCGCAAAACAGCAAGGCTATTTCGTGGGAGAGAACCCGGTTCGCGACTCGACAGTTGCGCCGGACGCGAAGGCCTCCACAATTGGGCAACAATTGGGCAACAGAATCCGACCTTCCCCGACATTCTGTTGCGGTAAACTGAAATGGTCCAACCGGTTACGACGAGTGGCCCTGTAGCTCAGATGGATAGAGCAGCGGTTTCCTAATTATCCAGAACGAAGCTACGCGACGTAATCCCAATCACTTACAGTCGCACTCCAGCACCAAAAAGCACCGCATGTGACCTCAGTAGTCAGTTATCGGACACCGTTCGGGACACCTGCATAGGGATTCCGAACCAAGCGACCTACGGATTATGAGGCGTTCTCGACGGCTCTAATTGCGCGACGGTTGGGCAACAGCTTCCCACCATTTCTTTTCCTGCTCATCACAACGCCCTGCGTCAGACGACACTGACACACGCTAGCCCCAGGTTGCAAAATTTCTGCGGCTGCCTTTTACGTGTCGAGAGGGACTCGGGTGGCGGGCCGTGTTTACGGAGATTCTGCGCTAAGGGAGGACTACTCATGCGAGGCAAGAGACTTTCCATCGGATTGAGGTCACTGGCGATCTTTGCTGTGATCCTTTTGGCGACGAGCACCTGGGCGGCTACCAACTGGAACGAAAAGGTGCTGTATAGCTTCAGCGGCGGGGACGGGGCTCGGCCGATTGGCCTGATCTTCGATGCCGCCGGCAATCTCTACGGCGCGACCGAATATGGCGGCACTTACGGCTACGGGACGGTGTTCAAGTTGTCGCCCGCAGCGGGCGGAGGCTGGACGGAGAAGGTGCTGCATAGCTTCAACCGCAACGGCACCGACGGGGCTGAGCCCTTGGCCGGCCTCATCCGCGACGACCACGGCAATCTCTACGGCACGACTTGGGGGGGCGGCGCTGGGAGCAATTGCGGCACTGGCGGCTGCGGGACGGTGTTCGAGTTGTCGCCCACAGCGGGCAGAGGCTGGACGGAGACGGTGCTGCATAACTTCGACAACAACGGCGCGGACGGGGTTGATTCCAGCGCCGGCCTGATCTTCGATGCCGGCGGCAATCTCTACGGCACGACGCAACTGGGCGGCACTTACAACAACGGAACGGTGTTTAAGGTGTCACCCGGAGAGGGCGGGTGGACGGAGACGGTGCTGTACAGCTTCGGCAGCGTCAACGACGGGGGTACGCCCATCGCCGGCCTGATGCTCGATGCCGTCGGCAATCTCTACGGCACGACTTGGGGGGGCGGCACTTACTACTACGGCACGGCGTTCGAGGTGACGCCCACAACGGGCGGGGGCTGGACGGAGCAGGTGCTGCATAACTTCGGCAACGGCACGGACGGGCGTTATCTCTCCGCCGGCCTGATCTTCGATGCCGCCGGCAATCTCTACGGCACGACAGCCGCGGGCGGTACCTATAGCTACGGGGGGACGGCGTTCGAGTTGACGCCCAACGGCAGCGGGAACTGGACGGAGCAGGTGCTCTACAACTTCTGCCCGGATTGGCCCAATTGCGCAGACGGGTACTATCCCTACGCTGGCCTGATCTTCGATGCCGCCGGCAATCTCTACGGCACGACCAGCTATGGCGGCACCGGCGGCGGGACGGTGTTCGAGTTGACGCCCGCAGCGGGCGGGGGCTGGACGGAGACGGTGCTGCTCAACTTCAACGGCACTGACGGGGCTTATCCCTACGCCGGCCTGATCTTCGATGCCGCCGGCAATCTCTACGGCACGACAG
>JBEKQY010000164.1:0-13074 GCA_049519235.1 Candidatus Korobacteraceae bacterium
GGTCCCGCAGGCTTACGCAGATATGAAGGACCTTCAGTTTGTGGTTTCCTCCGGCGTGTTCCTGCGCAACCTGCATCGCTGGTCGGCCCACGCCATGGTTTTCCTAGTATTCGCGCACATGTTCAAGGTGTTCTATCGCGGAGCCTATCGTCCGCCCCGTGAATTCAACTGGGTCATTGGGGTGGTGCTGCTCCTGCTGACGCTGCTACTCAGCTATACCGGCTACCTCTTGCCGTGGGACCAGCTTGCTTATTGGGCTGTTACCGTCGGCAGCAACATCGCCTCTGCCGTTCCTGTCATGGGGAGCAAGATCCGCTTCCTGATGCTGGGTGGAACGGCGGTCAATGCAAATGCATTGCTTCGCTTCTATGTTCTACACTGCGTGATCCTGCCATTTGCCGCCATCCTGTTCATCGCTATCCATTTTTGGCGCATTCGCAAAGACGGCGGAATTTATGCCGGCGAACCTGCCGCGGAGGTGAAGAACAAATGAGCGATCCCAAAGACTTTGTTGCCGTCCTGGACTCCGATGCGCAAAAAACACCTCGACGGATTGCCTTCATTACCAAGCGCACCTCGCCGCAGGTGCGCGTCAAAGATGAAGATCGGGTGATGACCAACCCCGAAGCTTTCTTTCGGGCTGCGGTCGCCATCGAGGTTCTCGCCATTGCGCTGGTTGTGACATCGTTGCTTTGGGACGCGCCACTGGAAGGGCTTGCCGACCCCATGCACACGCCCAATCCGGCAAAGGCGCCTTGGTATTTTCTCGGTTTGCAGGAGTTGCTGCATTATTTCCCACCAGTGGTTGCTGGCGTTCTCATACCCGGGCTGGTAGTCATGGCTCTCATCGTCATTCCGTACTTCAACATCAACGTGGAAGCGGAAGGCCTGTGGCTGCGAAACAAGTCCAGACGTCTGCGAATCTTCGGCATTGTCATCGTGATCTTCTGTGTTTTCCTCGCAGTGTTCGACGTCTGGGTCGCTCTGGTTCCGACGTTGATGGTCTCGGGATTCATGTTACTGGCCGCGCTAACCGATCCTCAAACAGCGAAAGGGTTTCCACAATGGCTGGTGCGAAAACCGCTTTCCTTCTGGATCATGACGTGGTTTCTGGTTGAGCTGTTTGTGCTTACCGCCATCGGAACGTTCTTCCGTGGCCCGGGATGGTCCTGGGTCCTGCCATGGAGGGCCTGAGCGGCGATGGAGAACCAGGTGAAATCGATATGGCGGTTCTTCTTCGGCGACAGCGCCCGCGCCTTCGGCTGGGTGAGCCTCACCTTGCTTGTGTTGCTCGCCATCTCGCCAGCCAAGAATCATTTCAGCCAGTGGCGCCATTACCAGAAGCAATACTTGCGTCTCATTCGCGGACGCGCCGACGCCGTCACCTTGGAACGCCACTTCCAAGGCGGTATCCAGCAGATTTGGATTCCCGAGCAGCAGGTGACCGACCGCTGCACTACTTGCCACCTCGGACTAAAGGAAGCGAGCCTTTCCGATGTAAGTGCGGTAGCGTTTCGCAAGCATCCGGTCATACCGCACTCGCTCACTGAGTTTGGCTGCACGACGTGTCATCGTGGACAAGGCCCTGCGACCACCGTTGAAGAAGCGCACAACAGCACGGAACAGTGGGAACAGCCGCTGCTGCCGGCCAAGTACATCGAAGCCGGCTGCGGGCAATGCCATCTGGAGAAACAAACTGCCACGCCGTTTTTGAACCAGGGACGGCAGCTCATTTCCGCCTACGGTTGCACCCACTGCCACACCATCAAGCGCGGCGACGGCACGTATATCCTCCCGGACGATGATCCTCCCTCGCTGAAACACATTGCCGACAAGACGACTCGGGAGTGGATCTACGCCTGGATCAAAGATCCCCAGGCTTATGCCGGCACAGCGACCATGCCGAACTATCACTTCAGCGACGACAATGCGAGGGACATTTCCGCATTCGTGATTGCACAGAGCACGCCGCTTCAGCCGCCGATCCAGCCAGTGAGGACCGATACCAAGGCGGCAGAAGATCCGGCGGCGGGCACTTCGCTCTACGGGCAGTCCTTCTGCGCGTCGTGCCACGCCATGCAGAATGCGGCCGGGAACCTGGTCGGAGGGGATGTAGGTCCTGAGCTCACAGGTATTGGCACAAAAGCAAAACCGGAATGGCTTCTGGACTGGGTGGCCAATCCCAACCACTACGATCCGGGAACGATGATGCCGCACTACCGCTTCGACCCGAAGCAAGTGGTCACATTGGTCGGCTTTCTGGAGTCGAAGACGGAACCCGACTTTGTGGCCAACGTGCATCTCGACCCTGCCACGCCTCAGCAAGTCGAACACGGCAAGAAGCTGGCAATAGAGAACGGCTGCGCAAGCTGCCATGAGATCAACGGCATCAAGAAGCCCGAAAACTTCGCGCCTGAGCTGAGCCGCATCGGCAGCAAGCCACTTTCACAACTCCTGTTCGTGGAAGGCGTCGAACATACTTTGCCCGGCTACGTAGCTGCAAAAGTGCGCAACCCGCGCGTATTCGGACCGTCCCTGAAGATGCCTCAGTTTAACTTAACGCCGCAGCAGATCGATGCCATCACCACCGCGCTGCTGGCGCAGACCGACCGTGCGCAAACCCAGCCTCCAGCTATGCGCATCGCCTCCGAACAGCAGACAAAGTACGAGCCTGCCGGCCACGCCGGACAGCTCATCCGCGACCTGCGCTGCCTCACGTGCCACATGATCAACGGCCACGGCGGCGACATGGCGCCCGACCTCACCTGGGAAGGCACGGCCGTACAGCGGGAATGGCTGACGCAATTCCTGAAAAATCCGGAGACTTTACGGCCGGCTTTAATCCGCCGCATGCCGAAGTTCAACCTTAGCGATCAGGAGATTAATACTCTCGCTGACTACATGCTGACCGTATATCAGACGCCGGACTTCGACCGCGATTCCCTGCCCGTATCTGAGTTCACACCCGCCCTCGTAGAGCAGGGGCGGCAGCTCTTTTACTCGAAGTTTGCCTGCCAGTCTTGCCACATCGCGGACTTCGCGAAGGACAAAGGCTACATCGGCCCCGCTCTCGCAGGCACCGGGAGGCGCTTCAATGCAGCTTGGATTTACCACTGGCTTAAGGATCCTCAGGCGCTGCGCCTGGGGACTATCGAACCCAACCAGCACATGACCGACGACGAGGCACGCTCGTTGACCGCATTCCTGATGTCGCTCAACTCCACCGGTTCCAAGGAGGCGACGAAGAAATGAAGCGCGCGCTCATCCTTACTTGTGCACTGGTGCTGGCGACCAGTGGGTGTTCGCACAAAAGCAAGCAGCCGGCCTCCCTTGCAGCTACCGCCAAGGGAACTGCAATCGTGGAGTCCAACGGCGGCAAGCAGATTGGCTACGCCGGAATGCCGCTGGATCAACCGGTCGTCGTGCAAGTGAATGACGCTTCCGGGGGCGCGGTCGCCGGAGCCGCGGTGTATTTCAGCGGACCCTCCGGCGTAACCTTCACGCCGGCTTCAGCGTTGACCGACTCCAGCGGACAGGTCAGCAGCACGGTCTCGCTCGGCCAGCAAGCGGGACGATACAAAACCGTTGCCAGCACGCCGGATGCATCCGGGAAAAACCTGGAAGTCGCACTGGACGAAATCGCCCTTGGCTATCAGCAAACGCTGGGAGCGCAGCTCAATGAGCAGTATTGCATTCGCTGTCACGATCCAGAGTCGACGCCGCTGCGGGTCTCAAACATGGACAATTTGTCGGTGAAGCCGCATCCCTTCACCGACGGCGACACGCTTAACAAGATCAGCGACGCGGATTTGATTGCCATCATCAGCCATGGCGGTCCGGCGTTGAACAAATCGGCAGAGATGCCGCCCTGGGGATACACGCTTTCTAAGAGCGACATAGCTGCGCTGGTGGCTTACATCCGCGCGGTGGCCGATCCACCTTATGAAGCTGGTGGGCTGGTGTACGCCCAGAAGTAAGTTTGCGGTTGGGGATACATCTTCGCGGGAGCGAGAGTTGCTGTTATGAAGTTGTTGCAAGGCATTGCGGTTCTGGTGGTAGCGTTGGGAGCGGTCGCTCCCTTGGGCGCTCAGGTTATGACACCGGTGGAGCTATCCGATCCCAAAGCGCAGCGCCTCCAGCAGATTCACCTCAGAACTTTAATGGCGATCGGCACCGAGATTGAGGCCCACACGTTTCCTTATCCCTTCTACTTCAGCCGTGTTCTCGACGTCGATCTTCCCAAGATGCAGCTCGCCGACCAGCGCTCCATTCGCTTCGACGTCTATAAAGGTCAAACCGTCCTGGAGATCACCGGCAACTACTATGCAGCCTATTCTGCGGACCGAATGGATTCCTACGCACGCTTGAAGGAAACGTTCCAGCAGGTAGTCATGCCGTTGCTGCAAGTGGAGGTTCCGCGCTTCCCGGATGACTCCGAGTTCTCTGCGTTTGCCATCGAGGTATCCCATCACGTGCGGCAGAAGGTCATGGGCGTTAGCTCTGAGATACCCGAAAACGTTACCGTCATTATTCCGGTTCCAGTTGCCCAGAAACTTGTGGATGCGAAGAGCGACGACCAGAAACAGGCTGCCATTTTGGAGGCGAAAGTATTTTTGAATGGTCAGCCATTTTCTCTTTGGTTGCAGGAGGGCGCTCCGAGCGAGGAGTGGAAAGAGAGAACTGCGCCCGAACCCGCCAGGAAACCATCCGTCGAAACTGCCAGTTCAGCTTCCAATGCCGCGGGATCGAACAATCCTACTCCTACTGTCGCCGCAAGCTTGATGAAGACCGCGCCTACGCCCATGCGGATCTTCACTCAGGAGGAGTTGTCCAACCTCCAGCGTCAGAATGATGACGCGATCGCTCGTATGACTAAAGATCTCGACAAGGAAGCGCACTTCTTGCCCTATGCGGCGCCTAGCTTCATCGGATTTCGGCAGGGTGCATATCTGCAGCTCTCGATCTCTACTCGGCTGGATGCCGCTGCCGGAACCTCACGCTACAAACTGGCAGCACTGGCTTTCGACGACCACGTGTCTCATCTGGTGCGGCCCTTGCTGAATTACTTCCCGCAAGATCCGGATTTCGATGGCGTCGATTTCAGCAGCATGGTTCATGTTGCCGATGGCTCCAGTCCCTTGGCGGTTGAGTTCTTCTTTCCCTTCCGCATGATGCGCTGCTTCGCCAACTATGATTGCACCGGACAGCAACTGCTCGACTCTGGGACCGTTGTGATTAACGGAGAACGTTCCGCCCTTGATCTGCAAATCGCCGAAGGCAAGAACTAAACTGTCTCTGCTGCTACGGGCGGCCCTGCCAGGGTAGAAACGCTCTCGCTGTTTAGTGGCAGTGATCTGTGAGTGCCGTCACATCCTCATTACTGAGCGTCGTGGAAACATAGACAGGTCTACAACTAAGGAGAACGCCCGCCTTGGATGATCTGACGACGCCCCAACCAGATGCAACGAGGATTGCGGGGCTCACGTCCCGGCCGACCGTCCCGCAACGCCACGAAGTTGCGCTACGCGATATGCGCCTTGCTATGCGACTCTCGCTGGCCTTTGGCGTGTTGATGTTGGTCGGCAAGATGGCGGCCTATCTTATGACCGGCTCGGCCGCCATCCTATCCGATGCGGCGGAGTCGGTGATTCACGTGGTCGCAGTGGCCTTCGCGGTTTTCAGCCTGCGGCTTAGCATGAAGCCAGCAGCGCCGGAATTCCTCTACGGCTACGAGCGCATCACGTTCTTCTCCGCCGGATTTGAAGGCGCGATGATCGTGTTGGCAGCCATCTTCATTCTGTACGCCGCCGTCGAGAAATGGATGGCCGGCCTGAAACTGGAGAACCTCGGGACGGGCACGCTAGTGGTGCTGGCGGCGGGTGTCCTCAACGCCGGATTGGGGTGGTACTTGATACGAATGGGGCGGCGCGGCCAGTCGCTCATTCTCGAAGCGAACGGCAAGCACGTGCTCACCGACAGTTGGACAAGCTTCGGAGTAGTGGCTGGGCTGGGGCTAGTGATGCTGACCAAGTGGAAGCCCTTCGATCCACTGCTGGCGATTGCCGTGGCGATCAACATTCTGTGGGCAGGTGGGCACTTGGTGTGGCGCTCGGCGGTAGGACTGCTGGACCACTCCGACCCAAGAGTTGGAAGAGAAATCCGGGATAAGCTGGATGCCATCTGCAGTGAGCTGGGCTTGCAATATCACGGTGTGCGCTACCGTACCACGGGGTATCGACAGCTGATCGAGGTGCACCTGCTGTTCCCGCAAGCGATGCCGGTTGGCGAGGCACATCGGCTGGCGACGCTGCTGGAAGAACGCTTGCCGCCTGAACTCAGCGTGCCGGCGGAAGTGTTCACGCATCTGGAATCGGCGGAAGACCACGCGGCCGTGCACGCGAAAGAACACTACACAGGAAAGCCGGAGTAAGGGAGTAAGCACCGCTGTAGGTCTGATGCTGTTCGGTGTTCTTTCCTTCAGAGTTGGACACAAAGGTCATAAGCCGGGCCAAGGTTGAAAGCCGCGCGCTCCGAAGCCTCATCACAAACGAGGGTCCGCTTTTTAGAAGTTGGAAGCGTGTTGGCGCTTCGCAGCGATTGCGAGCGGATGACGGACAAACACGGAAGCATCATCGGCCGTCCAACGGCAACCAAGCCTATTCTCCCTGCAGGCGTTCGACGCCGCCTGCGGACTCGACCCGTCAACCGTGTACTTCCTCTGACGTTTACCAATGATCGGCACGTATGTCGCCCACTCAGAAGAAAAACTTTCCCGCCAATTGAACCAGGCGAGGCGGATCGGCACTTACGACTTGGCCAAAAGTTGCGGTGCTTATATTGCCGTCGACGGATTGCGAACCGAAGAACTGAGCATGATTGAAGACATTGAAGGCCTCCAGGCGAAGCTGCAAAGACTTCGATTCGCTCACGCGAATAGTCTTGGTGAGGGCCATATCGTAATTATCCAACCCGGGACCATAGAAGAACCGCCTCGGAATGTTACCCGGCGTACCGAGAGCATTTTCAGTGAACAACGAGGTATTGAAATATGGCTGTCCGTTGCGGGGATTGTGGTTAATATTGAGGGGCCCTCCAGTATAGTCCGGCAAGTCAATGCTGTAGTTGTTAATGCCATTCGGCTCGGTTCCCAGCAGCGAGTTGTCGCCATAGCTGAGAAGGGTCACGGGAAAACCGGTGCTGAAATGTGTGATCCCCGAAACTTGCCAGCCCTGCGTCCAGCGATTCGGCGCCCGGAAGAGCCTTTCCAACGGCAGTTGGTAAACGTAGCTAATCACGAAATTGTGCCTTATATCAAAAGACGACGGAGCATAGCTAAGGGAAGGATTGATGGGATTGACCTCTTCACCTAAATTAGAGGAATCGTCCATCGACTTGCCATACGTATATCCCGCAGCGAACTCCAGCCTCCCGCTTGTATGACGTATGCTGACTTGGAGGGAGTTGTAATTCGATTTGCCAATTGTAGCCTGCAAGGTATCGCTGGCGAAGTTGGGCCCCAGAGGGCCGCGAGTCCCGTTGATCACCTGGCCCGACGCCGTCGTATAAACATTATTTTCCCCGAACGGTCCACATGTCGGAGAACCCGGCGCTACCTGGCTCGGCTGGCTTAAGCCGAGGCAAAGTTCGGGATTTCCGGGATTTGCCTCAATCATCACGAGAAGACGGTGCCCCTGGTTGCCAACGTAGGAGGCACTTAGCACCGTGTTACGGCCGAGCTGCCGCTCGATCGAGAGCATATACTCCTCGACATAGGGAATACGGTTGGTTGTTGCATATCCAGGGATGCCGCTGATCGGCTCGAACTGCGACCAGTTGATGTTCGCATTCGGATTGCTGCTGGAGACACTCCCGGTCGCGAGCGCCACGGGAAAGGGCTGGCCCAGGAATTGTCCAGTGGACGCGGTGATAAAGGGTGTGGCGAACAAGGGCGGCGCGGGGCTGGTATAGGTGATGCCGAAGGGCGCATTGCCAGCCAGAATTCCAATCGAGAGTGCCTCGATAGCTTCGTAGTAGATGCCATAGCCGGCCCGGATGCCGGTTTGGCCTGGGCCTCCAAACACCTTACCGAGAAAGGTGTCCGCACCGGCATTTGGTGAATAGGCCAATCCAATGCGCGGAGCAAAGTCCAGATTGCCCGGAGGCGCCAGGGTCCGCGGTACGCCAGGATCGGTGGGGAAAACTATACCCGCAGGCGCACCGGGAAAGACGGTGGATGTCTGTCCTGCTACGAACGCCGAAATCGCATTGTTCTTTTCGTACCAGGGCTCAATACGGTCCCAGCGAAGGCCATAGGTCAGAGTGAGATTAGGACGTGCGCGCCAGGCGTCCTGTGCGAAGAGACCCCAGTATTTGTTGCGTCCATAGAAAGGTGGAAGCTGGCTTTGGTTGTACTGGCTGGGAACCCCGAGCAGAAAATCGGCAAAGTCAGAGCCCGTCTCGCTTCCGGTAAATAAAAAGTTGCCATTGAATATCCATTGAAATGTATTGTTGACTTGTTTGAGTTCGTTGGCGTTGGTTCCGATCGAAAAGGCATTGAAGATGACATTCTCCACGCCTTCACCTTTAGGATTCAGAGCGACAATACCGGGCGTGCCTGGGCCGGTAACAAATCCTTGCGACGCCAAGCTGACTCCCAGGCCGCCCACCGGCACACCGAGGTTATTGTTATCGCGCATGTAACTGAAGTGGAATTCATTGACGGCAGTCGTCCCTATGGTTTTGCTATCGCTGAGATCCAGCAACTGTGCCCGGCCTAGATAAAGTGCGTTAAACCCCGGTACGCTGGCCCCGCTTTGTCCCACGGGATATGGATTATTGAGAGAATAGTCGTCGATAAAATAGTAGGCTGAAAGCAAGCCCCAGTGACTGTTGTAATCGAGGCGGTAGGCACCTTTGTCGTCGCCCAAGGTTTCGTTGTAAGCCGACGTTGAGAATATATTGCTGCCTGCATTTGGTTGAGGAATGTATTGCAGCAGGTTTCTTGCGGGAGCAGACCACGCAGACAGGGGGATCACGGCATTGGGAAAAACGCACTGCGAGGAACTGGTGCAGCCGGGTGTATAGTAGCGCTCGCCTGGAAGGACGGTGTAGCCCAACTCTTTCGACAGTGTGTTTGCCCAGGATTGCCCGGTGACAGTTCCCGTCATCGAACTGGCGATGTCCGACAAGTTGCCGGAGCGGTCCTGCATAGAAGGAACGGGAATCAGGCCGGTGTCTATTCCTTCGGTTAAGCGCGTGCCTTGGTAATCGGCGAAGAAAAACACCTTATTCTTGCGAATCGGTCCGCCTAATGTACCTCCAAATTGGTTTTGATCGAACACTCCGCGCGAGGTAGAGAAGTAGTTACGGGCGTCGAGGTCAGTGTTGCGGAAAAACTCGAATATATTGCCGTGAAGGGCGTTCGTACCGGATTTTGTAATGACGTTGATGTGGCCGCCGGTATAGCCTCCGTACTCGGCGTCGAAGTTGCTGGTGAGGATGCGGAATTCGGCGATAGAGTCCAGGTTCGGGATAATGGCCGTTCCGGCATTCACATCCTCCTCGGTATCGCTTCCATTGACTATGAAGGCGTTCGAGAACTCCCTTTGGCCGTTGATGGAAATCGTACCCGGATTCAGATTTCCGGAGGGATACAGCGCACTAACGCCGACATCCTGCTGAGTGTCTGAAGTGAGCGACGTAGCCGGCGCAACTCCAGACTGCAGAGAAAGCAGATCGGTAAAGCTGCGGCCGTTCAAAGGTACGGCGACCATCGTGGTGCCCGAGATCACCTCGCCGAGCTGGGTGTCCGATGTCTCGGCATGAACAGCCGTCTCATTGACGGTGATTGCCTCCGTGGGCTCGCCAACTTCCAGGATGACGTCAACCACTACGGAACTATTGGCATCAATAGCTATGCCTGCGCGCCGATAGAGTTTGAAACCGGCCTTTGTGATCGAAATGTCGTAGCGCCCGACAGGGAGGTCCGGAAAAGAGTAGAACCCTACGTCGTTGGTTGATACCTGCTGCTGCACGCCGGTACTAACATTTGTTGCCTTGACCATCGCGCTTCGCACTACTGCGCCGCTGGGATCTTTCACTGTCCCGGCGACGGCCCCATCAACCCCGGCCCACAGATCGATAGAGAAGAGCGCGATTAAGAAGACGAAAACGAGAAGCCGGAGAGAATGTCCTCCGGTTCTTAAGGTCGAGACGAACTCGGACATTCCTCGCTGCGAGGAGACGGCAATGTTATTCCCAGCTTTCTTTGTCATGTCTAGTAGCGTGGTCGGCATCGCTGAGCTCTAGTACACCGAAAGTTGTCCTCAAGTAGCTTTTGAGCCACTCTTGTTGAAGAGCACTTCCTGAATTTAACGTACGGTGATGGCATGCAGATTATAGATGCAACTCAGTTGCAAGTTGAGAACGCTTCTCCATTAGGCACTTTTCAGCGAGAACGGGTCAAGCGTCTGGGTGAGAATTGATTGCAAGTGCAGTGCAATATACTGCAACGCAGATGGGCTCCTCGAGGAGGTTAGTCGGACTGTTCCACTGGAGCCTCTTAAAGGTTTTTTTAATCTGCGCCGCGACTTGCAACTCGCCGCAGTTTCCCATATGTTCTGCCGTTCCTCTACACTTAGTGGGTACGGCCTGCCGGCGGCATTTCGCAGCCTTTTTGTTCTCGCGGCCCGGCAACGCCTCATCCAACCCGTGAGGAGATCGACCTAATGGCACTTTTGGCGTCCCGGGAAAAAGATCAGAGTTCCACCCTGCTGACCCCGTTTGATCTGCATCTCTTCAATGAAGGCAAGCACACGCGGCTGTTCGAGAAGTTTGGCGCCCATGCCAGCGAACTGGACGGTCGCCGCGCTACGCACTTCGCTGTCTGGGCCCCCAATGCCGAGCGCATCGCAGTGGTTGGTGACTTCAACGGCTGGGATCCTGAGGCAACTCCCATGCAGCCGCGAGCCAGCTCGGGTGTCTGGGAGGCCGTTGTCCCCGATCTCGGTCAGGGCGCCGTGTACAAATACCACCTCCGCTCGCGCTATCACATGTACACCGTCGCCAAGGCCGATCCGTTCGCTTTCCACAATGAGGTCCCGCCGCGCACCGCCTCCATCGTTTGGGACCTTGGATACGAATGGGGCGATCACGAATGGATGCGTACGCGGCACGAACGCAACCAGTTCGAGGCGCCGATTTCGATCTATGAAGTCCATCTCGGCTCCTGGATGCGCGTGCCGGAAGAGAACAACCGCTCGCTCAGCTATCGCGAAATGGCGGCCAAGCTGGCCGACTACGTGTGCGACATGGGCTTCACCCACGTCGAGTTCATGCCCGTCATGGAGCATCCCTTCTTCGGCTCCTGGGGCTACCAGGTCACGGGCTACTACGCTCCCAGCGCGCGCTTCGGCACACCGCAGGATTTCATGTACCTGGTCGACCACCTGCATCAGCGCGACATCGGCGTCATTCTCGACTGGGTGCCGTCGCACTTCCCCAACGACGAGCACGGCCTCGCCTACTTCGACGGCACGCATCTCTACGAGCACGCCGATCCCCGCAAAGGCTTCCATCCCGACTGGAAATCGGCCATCTTCAACTACGACCGCAATGAGGTCCGCGCCTTTCTCATCAGCAACGCGATCTTCTGGCTCGACCGCTACCACGCCGACGGGCTGCGCATGGATGCCATTGCCTCCATGCTCTACCTCGACTATTCGCGCAAGGCGGGCGAGTGGATACCCAATCAGTTTGGCGGGCGCGAAAATCTCGGCGCCGTGTCGTTCCTCAAGACGGTCAATCGCGAGGCGTACCAGAACTTCCCCGACATTCAGACCATCGCGGAGGAGTCCACGGACTGGCCCATGGTGTCGCGGTCGCCTTACATCGGCGGGCTCGGCTTCGGCATGAAGTGGGACATGGGCTGGATGCACGACACGCTGCTGTACATGACGAAAGACCCTATCCACCGCAGGTTCCACCACAGCAAGCTGACCTTCCGCGGGCTGTACACGTTCACCGAGAACTTCGTTCTGCCCCTGTCGCACGATGAAGTGGTGCACGGCAAAGGCTCGCTGTTCGGCAAGATGGCGGGCGACCATTGGCAGAAGTACGCCAATCTGCGTCTGTTGTTCGGCTACATGTTTACCCAGCCGGGCAAGAAGCTCTTGTTCATGGGCGACGAGTTCGCCCAGTGGAGCGAGTGGAACCACGACGTCAGCGTGGACTGGCACGCGCTGGGCTTCGCTCCCCACCAGGGAGTGCAGCGCTGGGTGCGCGACCTCAACGCCTTTTATCGCGGTGAGCCGTCGCTCTACGAGACCGACTTCAGTCCCGCCGGCTGGCGCTGGATCGACGCCGACGACTCCGACAACAGCGTGCTCACCTACATGCGGCTGCGCAAAGATGGAACCGCTCCGGTGGTGATCGCTTGTAACTTCACTCCGGTGCCGCGGCGGGGCTATCGGGTAGGAGTGCCGCACGAAGGAAACTGGCGCGAGGTGCTGAACAGCAACGCGGCCATCTACGGCGGTACCGATGAGGGCAACTTTGGAGGCCGAATGACAGAAGCGATTGCCCGCCACGGCTTCGACAATTCTCTGCTGCTCAATCTGCCACCGCTGGCCATGGTGGTGCTGAAGCAGTAGTGGCGAGGACAAGGGATTACCGGTCAAAGCGTCGCAGTCACTCCCAGAAGTGCGCGTTTTGTCATGGCTGAGACATGACGGGCTTGAGATCGGGCGGCTTGATGGCGAGGTCGGCCGCCTTGATCCCGCTGTTCAACTTGATCTGCTCCACGGTGATTTCCGCCAGTTTCGTTCCGCCTTGAAATTTCGAGATCCGATGCGGAAACTTCACGCCGTCGATGGCTTGCCATTGCGCAAACCTTGTCTCCCTACGCACTGGGTGATCGGGGTCGGAGAGCGAAATGTCGGTCTCTTCTACCGGCAGAAATGTAACCAGGTCCAGCGTGATCTCAGTTCTCTGAGACGACTCGCCCTTGGTTGAGACGACAATCACATTGGGCCCCGAAAACGCGATCGCCTTGCTCGGGTCGCGATCGGCCAGCCA
>JBEKQY010000165.1:0-8290 GCA_049519235.1 Candidatus Korobacteraceae bacterium
TGCACGGCGACCGGCTTGCCGTCCTTCATGGCGGGCTCAAACTTCCAGTTGCGGACGGCCTCGATGGCTTTTTCATCCAGTCCCATGCCTAGCTGGCGAGCAACTTTAATGTCGCGCGGCTTGCCATCGGGGCCGACGATCAGCCATAGCACGCAGGTTCCCTGATACTTCGCCTTGCGCGCTTCCTCGGAGTAGTCCGGATCGGGCGTGTCCAGAGCGCGCGGAGCCGAAACGCCACCGCCGACACGAAATACGCCGCCACCGATACCTCCACCATGGCCAGGACCAACTCCGCGGCCGCTTCCAGAACCTACGCCGCCACCTGAACCCGAGCCGATACCACCTCCGCTACCTGTACCATTTGAGGGAGGTCCGGATGGGACCGCCGACATCGGGTTGCCGAGGTTTGGCATATTCGATGCCAGCTTGATCTCGGGCGGCACCACCACTGTCGGCTCAACCGGCAGCTTAGGATGGTCGTTGCGGATGACTATCGCGGGGGGCGTGATCTGCTCCATTGCCGTCTTGGGCAGCTTGCCCTTGGGAGCTTGCAGTTTGTCGCGGTCGCCGCCGCCACCGCCGCCGCCGCCGCCGGCACTCTGCTCCTTCTTCTGGGTTATGGGCAATTGCGGCGTCAGGTCGGGAGCGATCAGCAACACCGTTTCCTTCGGCTGATCGGCGTTCTTGACCGCCCTTGCACCCATGATGGAGATGGCAATCAGCCCCGCCACCATGGCCACATGCACTACCAGGGAAACGCCGGCGCTTTGCTTCTTGTAGTTATACTCGCCCCAGATATCGCGGACCTTAATCGGCCGGGAAGTCAGCTCCAGGGGTGGTAATTTCTCTGGGAACAGCGCAGCACGGACGTTGCTGCGCAACGAACTCCACAGGGATTCTTCCATGCTGGTTCGCGGCAGAAGATGCAATTCCTGCTCAGACGGGGGAATCAGGGTCGCATTAGCCATGCTCGTCTCGGTCCTTGGGATTCTGGGGCCTTTGTGTCTTTGCCAGCAGCTATCGGTAGCGCTGCCAGCACTGCCAAGCCAAGTCACCCTTCTCTGAAACCTGCTGTTTCCGGCTGAGGCTGCGACGGACCCCTGCCACACCCCTTCAAGGTGTGACTCGGCTTTACCTTTCCTTAGATGCGAAGCTGCCTACATCGTTGGTGCGGTTTAGGTAACAATACTTCAGACGCACTTGGGGAGTAAAGGCGATCACAAGTTGCATCCGGAATGGACGGGCATTTTTCAGCTCCCTATAATGAAGGCATAGCTGGCCCAGTTCACGGCGCAGTAATGAAAGGCGGGGAATCCCGGATTGCCGCTCGACCTCAAAGCAACGCTAAACCTGCCTAAAACCGGCTTCGCGATGAAGGCGAACCTGCCGCAGAACGAGCCCAAAATGCTCGCGCGGTGGGACAAAATGCAGCTCTACGACCGCATCCGCCAGGCGCACCGGGGGCAGCCGATCTACGTTCTGCACGACGGGCCGCCTTATGCCAACGGGCCGATTCATCTGGGTACGGCGCTGAACAAGACGCTCAAGGATTTCATCGTGAAATCCCGCAGCATGAGCGGCTTCGACGCTCCTTACGTTCCCGGCTGGGACTGCCACGGCCTGCCCATCGAGATCAAGGTGGATGATCAACTGGGCCGCAAGAAGCTCGACCTCGACCCGCTCGCGGTGCGCGAGGAGTGCCGCAAATATGCGACAAAATACCTCGACCTGCAGCGCGAACAGTTCAAGCGCCTGGGTGTGCTGGGGCGCTGGGAACAGCCTTACTCCACCATGGATCCGCAGTACGAAAGCGTGGTCCTGGAGACGTTTTACCAGTGCTATGAGCAGGGATTGGTCTACAAGGGACTGAAGTCGGTCTACTGGTGCATCCACGACAAGACGGCGCTGGCCGAGGCCGAGGTGGAGTATGAGATGCATGCCAGCCCGAGCATCTGGGTGCGCTACCCGCTGACCAGCGATCCGGCGAAGCTAAGTAAAGATCTCTCTGGCAACAAGAAAATCTCCACGGTAATCTGGACTACCACTCCGTGGACCTTGCCAGCGTCTATGGCAGTCGCCTTTAATCCGAATGAGGAGTACCAGGCTGTCCACGTTAATTCCACGGACGAGACGTTCATCGTTGCAAAGGCTTTAGCCGGAGACTTCTTGGCCAAGACGGGGCTTGGGAGGGAAGGCTTTTTTGTCGAGGCCTACTTCCCCGGCTCGAAGCTGGAATATGCGACCTTTGCCCATCCCTTCCTCGATCGCAGCGTCCTGGGCGTGCTCGGCGATTATGTCACTATGGACACCGGTACGGGCGCGGTCCACACCGCTCCGGCCCACGGTGCCGACGACTTCAATACCGGTGTCAAATACGGCATCGATTTGCGTTGCGATGTGGATGACGCCGGCATCATTCGCAATGGTCTGCCCGAGTACCAGGGTCAGCAGGTCTTCAAGGCGAATCCGCTGATCGTCGATCTGCTGAAAGCTCGCGGCGTGTTGCTCGGCTTTGAGAAGATCGAGCACTCTTATCCGCATTGCTGGCGCTGCCACAATCCCATCATCTTCCGCGCCACCGAGCAGTGGTTCATCTCGATGGAAGGAAAGCTACCGCCAGCGCCTGGCGAAGACAGTCAGAGTTCCGCCGGCCGCACGCTGCGAGCCCGCGCCTTGGAGGAGATCAAGAAGGTGAAGTGGGACCCGGCATGGGGCGAAGAGCGCATCTCGAACATGGTGGCCAGCCGTCCCGACTGGTGCATTTCGCGCCAGCGCATCTGGGGCGTGCCCATCGCCGTGTTCCAGTGCGAACAGTGCAACGAATTCTTGAATGATGAGGCTGTAAATCATTCAGTAGTCGAGCTTTTTGCGCGCGAGGGCGCTGACGCCTGGTATCGCTATTCGGCCGGAGAAATCCTTCCCTCCGGGACCAAGTGCGGCAAGTGCGGCGGTACGAAGTTCCGCAAGGAGATGGACATCGTCGACGTGTGGTTCGAGTCGGGATCAAGCCAGGCCGCTGTGCTGGGCCGCGAGCCGGGACTTCCCTGGCCTGCCGATTTGTATCTTGAGGGCGGTGACCAGCATCGCGGCTGGTTCCAGTCTTCCCTGCTCTGCGCCGTCGCGACGAAAGGTGCGGCGCCCTATCGCAGCGCCGGCACCGTCGGCTGGACGCTCGACCCGCAGGGCCGCGCCATGTCGAAGTCGCTGGGCAACACGGTTGACCCCGTCGAAATCGCGGACAAACTGGGCGCGGAAATCATTCGCCTTTGGGTCGCCTCCGTCGACTTCCGCGAGGACGTGATCGGCTCCGACGAGCTGATGCAGCGCATCGCCGAGAGCTATCGTAAGATTCGTAATACGTTTCGCTACATTCTCGGCAACCTCGCCGACTTCGAGCCCGCGCGCGATGTTGTGCCGTTTGCCGAGATGCATCCGCTGGACCAATACATCCTGCTGCGCGCGGCGGAGCTCACGAAAGACGTTCGCGAGCACTATGACAGCTTCACATTTCATCGGCTTTATCAGCGGCTGAAGGACTTCTGCATCGTTGATCTGAGCGCAATTTACTTTGATGTGCTGAAAGACCGGCTGTACACCTCGGCTCCGAAGTCGCCGGCACGGCGCTCGGCGCAGGCTGCACTCTGGCGGTTGGGCGAAGCGCTGGTTCGCCTGCTCGCTCCGGTGATGAGTTTCACTGCGGATGAGGTGTGGGGTTTGCTGCCGGCGACACCGGGCCGCTCGGAGAGCGTTCACCTGGAGCACTTCCCTGCCCCGAAAGAGCTGACCGGAGGACTGCCTGCGGGCTTCGACCCGATCACGATGGAAAGCGACTGGCAAATTCTGCTTTCGGTCCGCGACGAGGCGCTCAAAGTTTTGGAGGCCGCGCGCGCCGACAAGCAGATCGGCAGCAGCCTGGAAGCTCAGCTCCGGCTGGCCGCGCCGGAGAGCCTTTATCCCGTGCTGGAGCGCTATGGCGATCAGTTGCGCTATCTGTTTATCGTTTCGGATGTCGTGCTGGAAAAGGCGTCGGCCCGCAATGGCGACGCTGGGCTGACGATCACGGTCAACCAAGCTCCGGGACAGAAGTGCGAGCGCTGCTGGAATTACTCGACTCACGTGGGAGAAGATCAGTCATATCCCACGGTCTGCGAGCGTTGCAGCGCCGTGTTGGCGGAGATCGAAGCCACGGCGGAAGCACGGTAATGACGGGAGCGCCGAATCCTTAAAGTCTGTGCGAGAAACATGCTTTCCAAATTCGGCGTGGACTACGACTGGCAACAATCGAGCGCCGTAGGCGCGAAATATCTTAGCCCAGCGCTTCAGCGCTGGGTACGAAGGCGGAACGACCAGAGTCCCGTAGGGACGGCACACCGGCTTCCGTCGCTTCTTTCCGCCAGCGATTGCGTCTAACATAGAAGGTGATTCCACGTCGCGGCATGAGACAGGACATACCAAAGCAAGCCATGCGGAAATATTTCTTCTCGATCGCGGTCATCGTATTGTTGCTGGATCGCATTGCCAAGTGGGCAGTCGCCAGCAACATCGCGTTGCACGATAGCATTGTCGTTATCCCTGGCTTCCTGCGCCTGACCCACGCGCAGAACACGGGCGCCGCCTTTGGATTATTTGCCGACTCCTCCGCTCAGTGGAAGGCCGGGGCCTTGGTGAGTTTCTCCGTTCTGGCGCTGGTCGTCGTCTCCGCTTTACTGTGGAAGAACAGCCACTCGTTCAGCACGACGACGATAGGTTTGTCGCTGATCCTCGGCGGGGCAATGGGCAACTTGTGGGACCGCCTGTTTACCGGCCATGTCGTGGACTTTCTGGATTTCTATGTGGGTAGCTATCACTGGCCGGCCTTCAATGTCGCCGACAGCGCCATCGTCATCGGCGCAATCCTGCTGGTGTCTGAAATCGTCTTCGCCAAGTCCGCCAGCGAGACGGTGAAGAGCAGTTCGTAACGGCTTTCAGCGGCACGCTGGCCTGCGTTCCCCACCCTGGTTGCCTCGGGATTTTCCCATGACGACGGCCCAGCCGAGAACAGGAGTTGCCTCCCGGCCTTACGGCTGAATTGCAACAAGGGTGCGCGGGTGGATTGCTTCGATATCACTGTAGCGCGCGAAGTCTTTCTCGTTGAAGGTCAATATGTGCTTTACGCCGTGGACGTGCATCGCGGCCACCAACCGTGCATCGTGAACCTGGACTCCGGAGACATTATGCTGAACCAGCAACCGGCGCCATTCGTTGTGAACCGCCAAACCGTCAGGGAGTAGTCGCAAGCGCGATTCAAATGCCTCGGCCCGACGGTCAGTCTGGCTTGGCGAGAGGCCATACCCGTTTCGGTTCGTTGGCCGAGTGCAGGTATTCCAGAATTCAGCTAGGTTCTGAGAGGTATAGCAGAGGATATCGCCTCGTTCGGCCAAGGTCTCGAGCGCAGATGCAACCGCCGAGTAATCAGGATCGCTCGGCTGCACCCACCGTAGAACTACGTTGCTGTCGATCAGGTAAAGCGCCCCGGCCATTCAGAAGCGCCCGTCGTAGAAGCTTTCCCGAGTGAACGACGAGGTCGGCACCCTCGGCAACCTGTCAGAACCCTCCGCCACGGCAGCCAGCATTGCGTGTAACTCGCCGACAGACAGGTGTCCCCCGGGCTCCGAGCGGCTGGCTATTGCCTCGCGCAACAAGGTTTCGGCATATTGTTCCACGCCAAGGCCTCTCGCTTTAGCTTCCGCGGAAAGGCGCTCCACGAACTCCAAGTTTAGTTCCAGATGGATTGTCATGGCTCCGCGCCTCGCTGTGGCCATTATCCGTTTCTCGCAGCGCAAAGTCCAACCCGCGCCGTACACGCGGGCGACGGCGTGCCTTGCAGAGCAGGCCCGACTGGCGGTTCAACAGATCACGGATGTCGTTGCGCAGATGGCATCACCAAGGATCGCCTATCTCCGCCACACCACTCCGCCCTTCATCACAAAACTCACGTGCTGGAGCACACTAATATCCGTTGTCGGATCGCCGGGCACTGCGATCACGTCCGCGTAATAGCCGGGCTTGAGCGCTCCGATCTGACCTTCCCAGCCGAGCAGTTTCGCGCCGTTAATCAGGTCGGCCTGCAAAACCGCAACCGGGTCCATGCCGTACTGCACCATCAGCTCGAATTCGCGGGCCTGGGTGCCGTGGGGAAACGGGCCAACATCGGAGCCGACCACCATGGGCACACCCGCCGCCAGTTGCTTCTTGAACTCCTGCGCATGCAGGTCTTGCAGCTTGCGTTCGCGCTCGGCTGCCGCCGGCGTCGGTGCATGTTCGATGAAGTACTCAGCAATAGCAAAGGTGGGAACTGCCGGGATTCCTTTTTCACGCATAATGCGCATGGTCTCGTAGCTGAGTTGATAGGCGTGGTCCACCGACTCCACTCCCGCTTGCGCCGCATAGAGCGCGCCAGGATCGCCCGTTGCGTGGACCGCGACCCGCTTTCCGGTGCGTGCGGCTTCCTGAACAGCGGCGGCGAGTTCCGCCTCGGAGAACTGATATGGGGTAGACAACTTCCCGTTCACCAGCGTATCTCTTCCGGTCTCGTACATCTTGGTGAAGTCCGCGCCTTCTTTATATTGCTCGCGAATGACTTCGACGATTTGCTCAGGGCTGTTGGCATAATCGGCGTTGGAGAGCACATGCTGCGCGGGATTGAAGTGATTGGCGTCTTCGTGTCCACCGAGGATGTCGATGGCATTGCCGCTGATGCGCAGCCGGGGGCCGGGAATCAGTCCAGCATTGATGGCGTTGCGCACAGCGGTGTCGGCGGATCCCGCGCCCTCCGTTCCCATGTCGCGCTCGGCGGTGAAGCCGGCCATGAGGTCAGCTTTCGCCGCCAGTGTCGCCAGGATGGTGCGCTGCGGCACCGACTCCTCCACCGTCTGTAAGTCTTCCTCGCCGGGGTGCAGGAACAGGTGAACATGCGCATCAATCAATCCCGGCATCAGGGTCACGTCGCCCAGGTCGATGACCTCCGCCCCGGCCGGATGGCTGACCTTCGATCCGGCGTCGGCGATCCGCTCACCCTGGACCAGCACTTCGCCAGGACTGATGATCTTTCCACTTTCGATGTCGAGCAATCGCGCCGCGTGAAGCACGATGGCTTGCGGTTGGGTTTGTGCGAGGGCGGCGATGGTCAGCAGGAAGCTAAAGAGCAAAGCCGAAACAATCTTGAGGGTTCGCATAACGCAGGAATGCTAGCAGAAGACGGCCCACTGCGGTTGCAGTTAATATCTGTGGTCGCGATGGCGGCGCATGAACCTGACTCAGCAGCAATCGCCAATGAGGTCGGAGATCAGCTTTCCAGTTGCTCCTGGCTTTTCTTGAGGCGCTCCTTTTTCCACGGCCAGTCGCGCCTGGGCCTTCTTCAGCTTCTCTTTCAGCTTGTCGCATTCTTCGGTGGCTTTCCGCACTCGTTGTTGAGCGGACTTGATGTCGGACATCGCGCGTTTGTGTGTTCTTAACATCTGCAGGACTTAGTGCCGGACTCGTTCGGCAGGACCATTCTAAAGCGCTGAACTTCTGCTCTTCTACGCAGTGACCAGAATTGGCAACGAAGCAGTCGTTTTTCGTGGGGATGGGCGCTGGAAGACCTCGCTAAGCTGCATCGCAGATAGAGTGTCCTCCATTGTGGGAGTTCCAATCTCGAGCGTGCCGTTGCTATTGGAGCCGCAATCATGACGGAACAGATTCTGATTCATCATGATTGACTGCAACAGCCTGCCCAGGCGATGGGAATGATAGCCGTTGGAGAAGCGCGGTCCATCCGACCAGCCCAGTTGGGTCGAGTAATCGCAGACCAGGCTCCAGTACTCGCGAGCGCTCGCCCACAGTTTCAAGGACTCCACGGAGCCGTCCTTTCCAATGTGATATTCAACCCTGATGGTGCCGGGAGTCGACCCGGGCGCAAGAGCATCCCAGTTGAGGACCACAGCGCTGGTCAGGATATTGTCCAGTGGAACCGGATTGCAGACCTTGACTGGTATCTCGGCTTTCATGCTTTCTCCATTCTTCTTTCGACGGACTGGCCTGGCATGTTCTCGAAAAGGAGAGCGCGGGTAAATGGGCTGAAGAGTGTGCCTCTTGCGATTGGCAAGAAGGGTAAAAGGAGCCATCTCGGAAATGGCGAGATAGCTCCATTATACGCGCTACCTAACTTGGCGGTTACGAGAACACTTCGCCCTTCATGCGGGAGAGTGTGCGCGTCTGCAGGGTGTTCTGAATTGCAGGGGCCGCAATTCGTCCGCTGGAGTTGAACTGC
>JBEKQY010000166.1:0-8248 GCA_049519235.1 Candidatus Korobacteraceae bacterium
GAAGGGGCTGACGCTCACGGCCAGCCCCCCTCAGCGATCTCACGGCCTCCCCCGGCCGCTCGATGTTCAATCTAACAGATCATCGATCCGGGCCTTGGCCGGTGTGTGCATCCGGCATCGTTACTGTGTCAGGGCCCGTGACTGGCTCCGGCCCGACGGGGTTGAAAGTCCGGTTAGAAGTCGCGTTGGGTTTGACGGTGGTGGGATCCTTCTCTACCTTTGTTGCGTTAGGAAGCGCACCGTCATGCCCCGTGCTAATCGAGTTAGGGTTAGTTCTGGCAGCGGGAGACGCGGGAGTAACGCTAGGGAATCTTGCGCCTGGGCTTGCAGTTGCGCCCACGCCTCCAATCGCGCGACCGCGTTGCGCGAAGCTTACGCTGGTCAGAAATGCCAGCAACATCCCACAGACGAGTAACTTCTTCATGCTTGCACCTCCACTAAGGTCAATGGTGTCTGCGGCCAGTCAAGGGGTACCCATGACTGCGTGCCGGGTACCTGCCAGGCACTGGATTAGTGGGAGGCAAAAATTGTGCCAAGAGGTGATTGTAAGAAAATACTAGGGGTTATCCGGCGTCTAGTCGGCGGGAGCAGGAAATATTTACCGCCAGATGGAAATGCTTCCGCCTTAGTAGTCGGTAGTAGTGCGACCCTTTCTCGCGCAATCGGGACCGCTTAGATCAGTTTCAGAGTTGCTGTAGGCCGGGTGGAGCCAGCCTTCAGGCTGGCGTCCAAGGTCGCACGCTACAAGCGATTCATTTATCCGCAGGGAACGCGGCGCTGAAAGCGCCGCTCTACCCGTAGTCGCGGTTACACCAATTCTGAAACTGCTCTAGTACTTCCGCAACACCCCGATCACTCTGCCCTGCACTTGCACTGACGCGGCTGGGACCATGATGGCCTGCATAGCGGCGTTCGAAGGTTGCAGCCGGACCTTATTACCCTCAACGTAAATGCGTTTCAGCGTGGCATCGCTGCCGTTCACCAGGGCCACAACGATTTCGCCGTCGCGCGCGGTGCGAGCTTTCTCCACCAGCACGTAGTCGCCATCAAGGATGTGTTCGTCCTGCATGCTCTCGCCTTTTACTTGCAGCACGTAAACTTCTTTGGAGCGGGTAAAATCGGCAAGCGAAATCGATTCCGGGTTCTCCACCGCCTCCAGCGGATGGCCGGCGGCAATGCGCCCCAGCAATGGCAGGCTCATATTGCTTTCCGCCGCGGCGGCTGCGGCCACCGCCAGCGATTGCTTCATCAGCCCGCGGGGCTTCAGCAGATCAATCGAGCGGCTGCGATTGTAGTCGCGGCGTAACAACTCCTTTTGCTCAAGATTGGTGATGTGCTTGTGGACCGTGGCCAGCGAGCTTAGGCCCAGACCTTCGGCGATCTCCTCGAACGAGGGCGAATAACCGTGCTGGTCCACGAAGTTGGAGATGAAGTCATACACCTGTTTCTGGCGGCGAGTAAGAGCCATGACTTTGCGCTAGACCTCCAACCATATTGTTAGCGAATAAAAGGCGAATGTCAATAACAGTGTGGCCCAAACCCTCTGGCAGACCGTTTTCTACCTTGGTTCGGAGCTAATCGCCGTGGGTGCAAATCGTGGAGTGGAGGCGTACTTTGCGGTGGGAAATTCTTGATTGTTTCTCGATTTGCAACGGTTAAGGAGACCGTAACCAAGTCCGATTTCGGTACCTGTGGATTAGCGTCAGAAGACAGGAAGTAGTGCAAGTCCGGTTGGCGTGGACAAGAGCCTACAGACCATTCGCCCGTAAGCATCTCTCGGCGAAACCGTAGATGTCAGGAGATCGAGCGGCCTGCCTGGAGACGCCAGGGAGAAACCACGCCCCCGCGGTCATTACCGCGACACGATGTCGGTCAGCGCCCACTCGATGCGGTCCACCTCGTCACGAATCACCCGGATGGCTTGCTGGTGGCCAGGATGCGGCACCGGCGCAATCGCTTCCACCGCGTGACGGATCTTGTGGTTCCGGTCCCAGATCAAGTTGATTCTGGCGGAAGTTTCCATTCGATGCTGGTAGATTTTCTTGGCCAGCTTGGTTGTCATCCAGGCGAATGCCAGCCCAAACAACATCTCGATGGGAAGGCGGTCGGTTGCTCCATCGAAATCGAAGAACGCCAGCCGATAGACGGCTTCGCCCAGCCCCAGGGAAGCGAATATCACTCCCAGCCCAATCAATCCCAAAGTCAGACGGTCAACCCTGCGGAGTTCCAAAGTCGGTTCATCATTACCACGGTTTTGCTTGACTGACATTGCTCCCCCAACCAGATATGTATGATCGAAACTTCCATTGTGCTACGTAACCCGCTGTCGGCTCAACATTATTCTTGGTATCCCTTGGTACCAAAACGGGACGAGGCGGGGTCGCATAATCTGACCAGGCCCACCCGGACCGCAACCCCGGCGCGCGGGCGGGGTTGGAAAAATGTAGTATTCAATCAGGGCCGGGAGCGATAGAGCTTGGAGCTCTTCACCGTCCGATCCCGCTCCGGGTCTTTTCTTCTGACGACGCCTTGGCCAGGGAGCGGCCGCACACACGCATGAGCATTCTGGAAACCATCCATTCTCCAGCGGATGTGAAGTCTCTTTCTATTCCGCAACTGGAGCAGTTGGCGGCGGAAATCCGTGAGTTCATGATTGTCACGCTGTCGCGCACGGGCGGGCATCTGGGGCCGAACCTCGGGGTGGTTGAGCTGACGCTGGCCATGCACTATGTGTTCGACACGCCTCGCGATCACTTCCTTTTCGACGTGAGCCATCAGTCGTATGTGCACAAGCTGCTCACCGGCCGGCGTGAGCGCTTTGACACCATCCGTCAGCCCGGCGGGATAAGCGGCTTTATGTTGCGGACCGAAAGCGAGCACGACCTCTACGGCGCAGGGCACGCGGGCACGGCGCTGTCGGCGGCGCTGGGCGTGGCCGTGGCGCGAGATATGGCGGGCGGTAAGGAGCACGTAGTGGCGCTGGCCGGCGACGCCGCCTTCACCAACGGCATCACTTACGAAGCCCTGAACAACATTGCCGAAAACACGCAGCGGCTGATCGTGGTGCTGAACGACAACGAGTGGTCCATTGATCGCAATGTGGGCGCGATTGCGCGCTATCTGCATCGCGTGGTCACCAGCGATCAGTATGTTCAC
Source organism: Candidatus Korobacteraceae bacterium (assembly GCA_049519235.1). GTDB lineage: Bacteria > Acidobacteriota > Terriglobia > Terriglobales > Acidobacteriaceae > Bog-257. The sequence continues at coordinate 3,157 of JBEKQY010000166.1, forward strand.
CTGCATGAACGCGCCGCCCGATTGGTTGAACGCTTCGGCGGCAGGACCGCGCGCAAGGTAGTACACCGCGCCGAAGAAGCGGCCAAGGGACTGCTATGGCCGTCGATGATCTTCGAGGAGTTCGGGCTGACGTACTACGGTCCCATCGACGGTCACAACCTGCCGCTGCTGATCGAGACCTTCAAATTTCTCAAGACACAGACGCGGCCTGTGCTGCTGCACGCCATTACTCAAAAGGGGCGCGGCTTTCAGCCGGCGCTGGACAAGCAGAAGAAGTTCCACGGCCTCGGCCCCTATGATCCGGAGACGGGCGACACCAAGCCCGCAGGACAAAAGACCTACGCCGAGGTATTTGCCGAGACGTTGGTGAAGCTTGCGACTGATAACGACAAGGTCGTAGCCATCACCGCGGCCATGCCTAATGGCACGGCGCTGGATCTGTTTCGTCCGCACCACCCCAAGCGCTACTTCGACGTCGGCATCGCCGAAGAGCACGCGGTGATTTTTGCGGCCGGCATGGCGACCCAGGGCTACAAGCCCTTCTGTGCGATTTATTCAACCTTCCTCCAGCGCGCGCTGGACCCCGTGATTCACGATGTCTGCCTGCAGAACCTGCCGGTGGTGTTCTGCATGGACCGCGGCGGACTTTCCGGCGACGACGGCCCCACTCACCACGGGCTGTTTGACATCAGCTATCTTCGCGGCATCCCCAACATCATCCACATGGTGCCCAAGGACGAGGACGAGTTGGCGGACATGCTCTACACGGCCATGCTCCACCACGGGCCGGCGGCAGTGCGCTATCCGCGCGGCACGGGTCCCGGCGCAGCGGCGAAGGAGCACCCGGTCGCGTTGCCGATTGGCAAAGCCGAGGTGATCGAGGACGGAGAGGACGCGGTTTTTCTCGGATTGGGCGCGCTGCTGCCGCTGGCCAAGGAAGCCGCCGCGCGTGTGCGTCGCGCAGGCTATTCGGCCGCCGTCATCAATCCGCGGTTTACCAAGCCGCTCGACCGGGCCATGCTGGCGCGCTATGCGCGGCACGCAACAGTGTTCGTCACGCTTGAAGACCACGTGCTGATGGGCGGCTTTGGCAGCGCGGTGCTGGAGGCGCTGAGCGAGATGAAGCTGGAAGTGCCGGTGGAGCGCATCGGCTGGCCGGACCGGTTCATCGAGCATGGCAAGGTGGACAGCCTGCGCCAGCGATATGGCATTACGTCGGAGGCGGCGACGGAACGCGCGCTGGCTCATCTCAAGCAGTCGCGACGGCAGGTGCTGGCCTGAGGGGAACGATTTACTGGAAGGCGATCTTCGGGTGACCCGTGTGTGGATTGATAAGTCGCCGCGCGAGCAGCGCTCAACCTGGAATTAATCGAATGCCCTGATGGCCGCGGCCTCGTCGTCTTTCACGTCAAAGACAGTGTAGAGCTTAGTGATCTGCAGCAGATCGTGCACTTTCTTGGTTAAGTGCAGCAACTTCAATTCGCCGCCCTGGTTGCGTACCGAGGTAAAGGCGCCAACCAGCTCGCCGATGCCCGAGCTGTCAATGTAGCTGATGTCGCCCAGGTTCAACAGGATGTTCTTGTGCCCCTTCGCCAGCAAGTCCTTGACGGTGTCGCGCAAAACCGAGCTGCCCTCGCCTAGTTTGATACGTCCACTCAGGTCTACCACGGTAACGCCCTCTACTTGCCTGACACTTGCCTTCATGCTCACGCGGAAGCCTCCTGGCGGCCCATACCTTCTGGGGTCCGCTCCAATTAACGGGTTAAGGTCATTCTAGTGCCAACGAGCGGGTTAACAAAGTGCTGAACATCTCTGGCGCGACAGCCAGGAGAATTTCAAACCCACGGACTGCACTTTGTCTGTGACATCTGAACATCTCGACGTGATGTGACGAAACACTGAGACTCCGCGAATCTCTTCTGTGCTCTGGCCGCACTATGTGGCCGGATCGCCAAGCTGCTGCTGATATTGTTGATTCTCGCACATTCTCTATTTTCCGATGCAAAACGAGCTGAAGATCAGGTTCAGGATGTCATCCGCCGTCGTCGCGCCGGTGATGTCATCCAGCGGGCGCAGCGCGCCATAGAGATCGAGCAGAATCATCTCATGGGGAATTTTCTGCGGGACTGCGGCAGCGGCTTTGTCCAGTGCGCCAATCGCATCGGCGACCAATTGCTTCTGGCGCACATTGGTCAGGAACCCGTTCTCGCGCTGCGCGCCGCCGTCGCCACCACCGACCAACTGCAGGATGTTAGATCGCAGCTCCCCGATCCCGGCTCCGGTCAGGGCGGAGGCCGTCACCACGGGATGCGCATTTTCGCCGGCGAAGGCTCTGCCGGTTGCCAAGTCAATCTTGTTCCATACCACAATCGCCTGACGGTCAGCGACGAGTTCCAGCAGCTTCTGGTCCTGCTGGAGTTCGCTCTCGGAGAGCAGATCATGGGCGTCTCGCGAAGCGTCGCGCACCACCAGCACGATGTCCGCCTCCGCCAGCGCCTCCAGTGACTTTCGTACGCCGATACTTTCCGCCTCATCGAGCGCCGTGCGCATGCCCGCGGTATCGACCAGACTCACGGGAATTCCGCCGATAGCAACCGTCTCGCTGATCAGGTCGCGCGTCGTACCCGGCGTGGCTGTGACGATAGCGCGCTCCCGCTCCACCAGCCGGTTGAACAGACTCGACTTGCCGACGTTGGGCCGGCCAACAATCGCCAACGTCAGCCCTTCGTGCACAACTTTGCCGAAGGCAAAGCTGGCCAGCAGTTCCTCGAGCGGCGCGCGGACCGCGGCGACGCGCGCCAGGATTTGATTGTCGGCAATCACCGCGACATCGTCTTCGGCAAAGTCCACGCCCGCTTCCATCGTGGCGATCAGCTCGACCAGCTTCTGCTTGATTGGTTGCAGCCGTTTGGACAGCGCGCCTTCCAATTGCCGCGCCGCCACTTGCGCCTGGAAGAGCGTCTGCGAGTCGATCAGATCGCGTACGGCTTCAGCCTGTGTCAGGTCGATGCGGCCGTTGAGAAACGCCCGCATGGTGAACTCGCCCGGCTCGGCCAGCCGCGCTCCGCCCGCGATCGCCATCTCCACCACATGGCACAATACGACGGGCGATCCGTGACATGAGATCTCGACAACATCGTCGGTAGTGTAGGAGTGCGGCTTGGCGAAGAAGGTAGCGACAACCTCGTCGATGCGTTCGCCGGTTGCGGGTTCGACCAGTTCGCCAAAGTGCGCGCGGCCGGCTGCGAGATCTTGCTCCTGCGCCAGCCGCAGCATGGGACGGGCGATGTCGCGCGCCTCCGGCCCAGATAGCCGCACCACGCCAATGCCGCCGCGTCCCGGAGGCGTGGCAATGGCGACGATGGTGTCGTCGAGGTGCATGGACTCAATTATTCACGAGAGTGACATGGATGGCTCGCTTTTCGCCATTCGCTCTTCGCTTTTCGCCAGAAGCCCAATCGAAAAGAATTTCAACTGCGCACAGCGTCAGTCGCGATAGGGGTCCTTCGGCTCCGGCGGCGCAACAGCAGCGCCGCCTCCGCTCAGGATGACACTCCGTGGCTTGTTCGCGAATAGCGAAGAGCGAACGGCGAACAGCGGCTTATCGTCTTCGCGATATCGGCGGTGCGGGCGGCTTGCCTTTGTAGTCCTTGGGATAGACCACAACGTGCCGCTGGGCTGCTTCGCCGGCGCTCTCGGTGCGAAGATCATCGAGGTCACGCATCGCCAGGTGCAGAATGCGACGCTCGCGCGATGACATGGGAGCGAACGCATAGGGCGTCCCGGACTCGCGCACGCGTTGCGCCGCAACGTCGGCGGCCAGCCGCAGTTCCTGCAAACGCGCCGAGCGGAAGTTCTGGCAGTCAAAGCTGATCTTCTCGTGCTCGTCCGGGGTGAGCCGCAGCATCTCCAGCGCAACGTGCTCGAAGGCGCGCAGCAGTTCTCCTCCGTTCTCCAACACCAGCGGGCTGTCGGAGCCCGAGAGTTCCACCAGAATCTCGGGACGCTCCCATTCGCGATCGGCCCCGACCACCGGATCAACGGTGATCTTGTAACGCAGGCGGAAATCGCCGTTGGCGAATATCGTGGTCAGCAGTTCGCTGATCTTCTTGGCGGCGGCGATTTTGTCTGGAATCGGCATTGCAGTCGTATCGTCAGAAAAAACTTTTCACCACAGAGACACAGAGATCACAGAGTTACATCGAAGAACTTGACACCAAATCAATTTTCTCAACCTTCGGCGCTTCAGTCAGTATCGGCCATCCACCCCAAAAACTCTGTGGCCTCGTGTCGGAGCCTGCCCTGAGCGCAGCCGAAGGGTGGTGAAACAATTCCTCGCTACTTGCTCGCCTTCTTGCGAGCGCGCTTTTCCATCTCTTCGCGCATCTCGCGGCCCAGCCCGCTGCGATTCATGATGTACTGCTGACCAATACCGATGATGTTGCCCACCGTCCAGTACACACTCAGGCCCGAAGGCAGATTGAAGCTGAACCAGCCAATCATCAGCGGCATCATCAGGGTCATCATCTGCTGCTGCTTGGGGTCCATGCCCGAGCTTGGTGTCATCTTCTGCATCAGGTACGTGCTGACAACGATGACCACCGGCATGATGAAAAGCTTGTCGGGCGACGACAGATCGTGCAGCCACAGGAACGGCGCCTGGCGCAGTTCAATAGCATTCGCCAGCATGGAATAAAACGCGAACAGGAACGGCATCTGGATGATCAGCGGCAGACAGCCGCCGGCGGGGTTCACCCCCTCGCGCTTGTACAGCTCGCTGATCTCGGCGTTCATCTCCTGGCGCTTGGGATCGCGCATGGGATACTTCTTGTAGCGCTCCTGGATGGCCTTCATCTGCGGCTGCAGCTTCTGCATCTTCAGCGCCGACTTCATGCTGACGATGCGCAGCGGCAGCAGCGCCGCGTTGATGATGACCGTCAGGATGATGATCGCCACGCCCCAATTGCTGGCCATGTGCTGCTGCGTCCACTTCAGCCAGAGGAACAGCGGGCGCGCGATCAAGCTGAAGAAGCCGAAGTCCACTACATCGCGCAAATCGGGACCGGTCATCTGTCCCGGGGCGCTATTAGAG
>JBEKQY010000167.1:0-8246 GCA_049519235.1 Candidatus Korobacteraceae bacterium
TATCGGCACGACTGAAGTGTCTGCGTGAGTACTCGATTTGAAAGTTTAGGGTGGGAGAAGACTACTGAGATCGGCGCCAAACAAGCCGCGCAGCGGCGGCATGAAGTTAGCCCGGCGCGTAAGTGCCGGGTGGAGTGGGAAATTGAGCCGAGCCGCGGAGCGGCGACACGGTTCTCACGCAAACACTGAAGTCGTGCCCTGTTACAAAGCACTCCAAAACCGACTTTTTTCGCAGCCTGTGAAGCCGTGCCCTGATACAAAGCGCCTGCTGAAAGCCATGATGCCGAGATTTACCATCTCCTCTGCATAGGATGGCCTTCGGTGTTGAAGACCGCCTTGTGCAGATCGAGGGTCGCCTTCGGCGCATACAGCAGATAGAGATACTTCAATGTCTCGGCCAGGAAGAAGCTTTCCATGTCGTCGCGTTTTTCTTTGGTCTCAACGTTGATAAGAGCGGCGAAACCGGTGTCTGTGCGGCAGTACTTCTCCAGACTGTCCGCGAAGGTCTTGCCCATGTCAAGATAGCGCGGCTGGCCAGTGAAATAGTACAGGTAGTAGGTTGACTCAATGATCTCGGGACGAAGCTCGTAGCCCGGGGAGGTGATCTTCATCGTGGAATAATCCATCTCTTCCGGCTCAACGCCGAACGTCGTCCACATTTTGTAACTGGATTCCTGCAAACGCTCGGCGCGATCCAAATCGCCGGAGAGCGCCAGTTCACCGGGAAAAAACGCGTCAAGCGCGCCGTAGTGGGTCGATATGCGAGCGCCGGTATTCATATTCACCTGCGCGTACCACAAGCCACTCGGCGTCGGATCGGCGACATACTTGTTGACCGCGGCGATGCTCGTCTTCCACATGCGCTCGCAATCCTTGTCGCCGAACAGGATCGAGCACTTCAGAAGATATTCGTAGTAAGAGTCGATGCCGCCGCTGATGTGGCTGGTCATGTCGATCCACTTGCCGGTTTCGACGTTGATGCTGGAGCCGACGAGGCCGACGGGCGAGCGGCGATTGTAAACTTCCACCAGCGCGCGCTTGGCTTTCTCGTAATAAACGGGCTTGCCGGTCAGCTTGCTGAGCGTGCCGAATTCGATGAGCAGCGATCCGATCTCGGCAGGATTGCTCTCCACGCCGCGCACCATGCCGGTTTTCAGGTTCACGAAAACGTAGGGCATGCCGGTGGGCGAATTGAACGCCGGAAGCAGGCGTTCGCCCAGATCGTCGGCCAATTCCAGCAGGCGCTTGTCGCCGCTGAGCTGATAGCTGCTGAGCAGTCCGCCCAGCAGGCGAATGGTGATTTCGAAATTCTTGACGTAGATATCCTGGTCGAATGAGAGCTGCTTGTCGATGAGTCGGCGATCTTCTTTCGCTTCGTCTTTCAGCCCCATGAGGACCATAGTGTCGAGCGCATCGACCGGCGTCATCAGCAACGATGTACCATACCAGTCGCGATAGCTCTTGCTGAGCGGCTTGAGTTCGTCGTGTCCCCAGGCATACTGCTTGTAGCCGCTCCAGGCGTGCAGAAAATCGCGGCGAACGCGCTCGGCCATCTGCGCTTTCTGCTGATCGGTCCATGCGGCGGGCGAGTTAGGCGGCGACGGTCGCTGACCTAACATCGTGTCTTGCGCCCGCGTCGCAACAGTTACACACACAACGAAGAGCAGAATGTTTCTCAGCGAGCATCCTGCCTTTACCGGAAAAGTCGTCACCGCGCCATTCTACTTCGCCGGGGAAAGAGATAAGCTCATCATCATTGAATTCTCCCCGTCACCGCGGAGGCGATCATGAACAGCGCAGCCAGTTTCGATCCCTACCTGGAGCCTTGGCTTACGGCGCGCGTGCCGCGCTTGGCCGACTACTCCGGCCAGCTCGCCGAATTCCACGACTGGGTGCGCACCGAGGTTGACGCGCAGGCGAACTACACCGACCGCTACGCGCCGCCCGCGCTGGAGACCTACGATCGCAACGGCGAAGTCGTCAATCGCATCGTTGCCAATCGCTGGTACGACGACCAGCATTCGGAAGTCTATCGCCGCGGCATCATTGGCTTGCCCTATGCCGAGAACGCTCCTCACCTGCTGACCTTCACCATGGGCTACATCCTTTCGCAGGCTGACATCAGCCTGCATTGCCCGGTGACGCTAACCGGAGCCGTGGCTTATGTGCTGGGCTCGCATGCGCCGGAGACGGTCCGCCAGCAATTTTTGTATGACGTGGTGCGCATGGACGGGCTGGCGAAGACCGGCGGCACGTGGGCGACCGAACAGCACGGCGGCAGCGATGTGGGCGCGACGACCACCCGGGCCGTTGCCAATGGCGACCGCTTCGCCCTGGACGGTCTGAAGTGGTTCACCAGCAACGCCAACAGCGGACTTGCGGTGGCCACGGCGCGTCCCGAAGGAGCACCGGACGGTTCGGCGGGACTGGGATTGTACCTGGTGCCGAGTCATCTCGACGACGGCCAACCCAACCACTATCGCATTCGCCGCCTCAAAGACAAGCTGGGCACCAAGGGACTGCCGACGGGAGAAATCGATTTGCTGGGCGCCGAGGCAGTCGAGATTGCGCCTCCGCCGGACGGTTTCAAGCTGATGATGGAGGCGCTGGAGTACAGCCGCGTGCACAACGCAGTGGGATCGGCGGGGGTGCAACGCAGAGCGTTGGGCGAGGCGCTGGCGTGGGCGAAGTCGCGCCGCGCCTTTGGTCACGTGCTTGCCGACTATCCCATGGTGCAGGACGAGCTAATGCGCATGCGCGTGGAATTTGAAGCCGGAGCGCTGCTGGCGTTTGAAGCTGCGATTACATTCGACGAAGTTCAGCGCGACGCCGAGCGCCGCACCTGGCTGCGGCTTTCAACCGCGCTGGCAAAGTATCTCACTGCTGAATACGCGATTGCGGCAAGCCGGGCCGCGCTGGAGTTGATCGGCGGCAATGGCTACACCAGCGATTACCCTGTGGCTCGCCTGCTGCGCGATGCGCAGGTGCTGACGGTTTGGGAAGGCCCGGCAAACATCCAGGCGCTCGAACTGCTGCGGCTGCTCGGCCCGCGATATCAAGGATGGGGGCAGTATCAGTCACGTGTGCAGAGAATCGGTGAAGGAATTTCATCTGGGCTCGGCAGCCTGAAGGAGGCCTTGCAGTCGAGAATCGACACCGACAGCAAAGCGGTTGCGATCACCTTGCGCGATGAGCAGAGCGCGCCATGCCACGCCCGCAAGCTGCTGCATCGCCTGAGCCAAAGCCTGGCATTTGCATTGTTGTGCGAGGCCGCCAGTGCGGCGCATCTCAACGGCGATCCGCTGCCGGCGCACTCCGCCTGGCGTTACTTCGAGGAGATCGAGCCACCACCGTTTGGAACGGAGGACGACGCTGCCCGCCAGGGTGTGCTGGAACTGCTACAAGAAGATGCGCCGCTGCTGCGGGCCAAAAATCGCTAATCGGGTAGTGGTGCCGTTTGAAAATGAGCAGAGCCAAGCTGCGACTGCGCCCCAAAACCCGTGTCATCCTGAGCGGAGGTCCGTTCGCGCAGCGAACGAACCGGAGTCGAAGGACCCCTATTTTTGTCAGAGGTTCTTCGTGATATAGGGGTCCCTCGACTCCGGCGGCCAAAAGCAGGCCACCGTCGCTCGGGATGACACCATATTGTTGGGCCATATACTTCGAGTGTGCCGCCATCTAAACTGCACCACTGCCGCTACTCGCCTTGGCTGGGCAGCAAGGGCTGCTGCTCGCGCGCGGCCTTGATCTCATCCCAGCGCACCCATGCGATGTACAGAACGACAAGGATATTGATGCCGAGAATGACCACATGCAGTTGGTTGGGGCGGCGAATCAGCTTGTAAATCTCAAAGGGGAGATAGATGCAGCCGGAGACGATGGCCAGCCATTCGGCCCAAGCTCGCTGTCGCCACAGGCCGTAGCCTTCCAGAAAACGTAGCGTTGCATATCCGATCGCGATGCCGAAAATCGTGCCCAAACTTGTACTGGATAGCTGGCTGGCAGCGTCCAGAAACTGCCGGGACAAATGATGTTTGACGCTGATGTGGAAGAAGAAGAGGATGTGCTCGGCAGCCTCGCCGAAGTTCACATCATGGCGGATCATCCGGATGAAGACGTAAGCCCCCAGCAGGGCCAGCACTCCTTTCAGCGCCTCTACCAGGGCCACGGCGCGCAAGCCGGCCCGGTGCGAGTGGCGCCGGGGAATTGTCCGTGCGTTGGTAATGGGAGTGCTGCTCATCGCCTGGAGGATGCGGTCCGGGCCTCCTGCACCATGTACATTATCAAATCGCTGCGGGATGCCGTAGTTCCGCGCTTCTGCTGCCTGGCGGATTCGAAGCGCAGACCTTCTGTTGGATTCTCACCAGGATGTTGACGATTTAATTGTCGCGTGGATGTCAAACGAGAAGCCTTTCAAACCGGCCTGAGTTGGCCGGCCAACGCGGCACTCAACATCGCCTCCGTGCTGCTGAACTTCTCCCGGCAGCGTCCGGCGCTGGCGCGCGACAGCTCTGCCGCATCGATCCGGCGCCAGCCCGCATAGTCTACGAAGCACACGCGCCGCTGCTCCAGCAACTCGCGCAAGCCTTGGCCGCCTGAACGGTTGCCGTCGGCGATCTCCTGCGCGATCTTCTGCGCCAACTGCTGCGCCTCGACACGATTGGTAGGAATCGTCCCCGATGGGCCGCGCTTCGCCCATCCCACTACGTAGAGGCGGTCTTCGACCTTGCCATCCCGATTTGCGAAGACGCCATTGGCGGGCTGTGCAGTGCAGCAGGCAACAGTCTCATAGCCAATGCAAGTGACGGCCAGTTGCGCTGGCAATGTCACCGTCTCGCCGCCCGCCGAACGAAACTGTACTTCACGAAGTTTGCCGTCGCCAACAAATGCAGTTGGCGTCAAATTGAAATGAAAGTTGATGGTGATTGGCGTATCGCGCGCGGGGCCCTCCGCAAAGCCGCGCAGCGTGTTGACGACAGCGGTGTCTCCTGCGAGGCTTGCCGGATCGCTCACCACCGGGCGCGCTCGCTGCAAAGTGCCCAGCTCGGCGAGTTCGTGATCGGTGAACTTGGCTTCCGCCGCACCACGGCGGCCGACGACGTGGATCGTCTCCAGCGGCTGTGCGGTGAGCCACTCCGCAAATTCGCCAGAAACGTCGGAGCCGGCGAATTCCTCCGGACTCTTAGCGAGAATACGCGCGACATCGATGGCAACATTGCCGTTGCCGATAATTACCGCTGATCGCACATTGTTCATCGCCGGCGCGTGCGCACATGGATGGCTGTTGTACCAATTGACGAACGCTCCTGATCCAACCACCCCGGGCAAGTCTTCTCCGGCGACCCCCAACCGGCGATCGCGCGGTGCTCCCGTCGCCAGCACGACCGCATCGTAGAGCGACATAAGCTCGTCGAGACGAACCTCGCGCCCAACTTCGACATTGCCAAAGAAGCTGACTCGATCGCGCGCGAGCACACGATCGAAAACGCGCGCCACGGCCTTGGTGCTCTGATGGTCAGGAGCGACGCCGTAGCGTATCAGGCCGAACGGCACGGGAAGTTTTTCCAGAATGTCGACCGAAGCGTCAGGATTAACCCGCAGCAGTTGATCCGCGAGATAACAACCCGCCGGCCCGGAGCCGATGATGGCGATGTGGAGCATGATCGCTATTCGCTCTTCGCTATTCGCTCTTCGCCAAAGCGGACTCACCGCGGAGGCACGGAGCGCACAGAGAAAAACAAACAACACTTTCAGATTCCTGACCTCACACCGAAGTTGGAAGCGATTACTCGACCGTTCCCGACGTGTTCGCAGCAAACTGGATTTGCGAAGAGCGAAAGGCGAACAGCGAAGAGCTCTCCTCAGTGCAGCTTCACGTACTCGTAGTCCACCGGGTTGTTGTTAATGCCGCGGTCGGGAGGCGCAATCCACGCGGCCATCTTGCCCGGCTCGTGCACGCCGTGCATCAGGCTGAGGATGTAGGCCCGATCGCCTTCGCTGGGCAGCCATCCCGCGATGCGCGCGTTGAATTCTTCCTGCGTGATGGGCTTGCCGGTTGGGTCGGTGGGCACGCGCGCCCAGCTCCCGATGTTGCGGCGAAAGCGGGTCGAGGGCAGCGCCAGGCGGAACGAATGGCCGGTCTTCTCAATCAGCCGGTTCCAGCGGGTGACGCCGATCTCGCAATCCTTCACGTAGGAGCCGCGCGTCACATCGTTCATCGCGTTGCGCATGGGGATCTGCTCGGTCTTGGTGCCGCCGCTGCCGTCGGGGACCTCCATTGTGTACATCTGATCGAGCGCAATGTGATCTTCATAGCGGGCTTCATCCGGCCGGCCCTTCAGCCCATTGGCGAAATAGGACGCGGCGTTCGACGAACTTTCCGAGCCGAAGAGATCGAGCGACGAACTGAACCAGAAGTTCAGATACCTCTGCACCGTCGGCAGATCAATGGCGCCGGCGGCGCGGATGGCGACGGGATCGTCGGTGTTCAACTCCTTCATGACCTCCAGCGCGCGGCGGATCACGCGATTGATACCGGTGTCGCCGACGAACATGTGGTGCGCTTCTTCGGTCAGCATGAACGAACAGGTGCGGGCCAGCGGATCGAAGCTGGACTCGGCCAGCGACTTCAGTTGAAACTTGCCATCGCGGTCGGTGAAATAGGTGAACATGAAGAAGCTGAGCCAGTCGCGAATGGGTTCATTGAATGTGCCCAGAATGCGTGGCTTGTTGGCGTCACCGGAATGACGCTCCAACAACTCCTCCGCCTCTTCGCGGCCATCGCGGCCAAAGTAGGCGTGCAGCAGATAGACCATCGCCCACAGGTGGCGACCCTCCTCGACGTTCACCTGGAAGAGATTGCGCAGATCGTACAGAGAGGGAGCCGTGTGGCCGAGCAGATGCTGCTGCTCGACCGACGCCGGCTCGGTGTCGCCTTGGGTGACGATGAGCCGGCGCAGCGTGGCGCGATACTCGCCAGGAATCTGCTGCCAGACTTCCTGCCCGTAGCTGTCGCCGAAGCCGATGCGGCGATCGAGATTGCGGTCGGCGAGAAAGATTCCCCAGCGGTATTCCGGCATGCGGACGAAGCCATAGGTCGCCCAGCCCTTGGCGTCGACCGAGGTCGCGGTGCGCAGATACACGTCGGCGACCTGGAAATCCTTGGGGCCCAGCTCCTGCCACCAGTTCAGAAACTCCGGCTGCCAGTGCTCCAGGGCGCGCTGTAGGGTGCGATTGGAGCCCAGATCGACGTTGTTAGGAATGCGGTCTTGATAATTCATTGACATGACAAACCTCAATCTCAATGTTCGGGTAGAGCTGGCCTTCAGGCCAGCGTTACGCGCGCTGGCTATCGAAACTCTGCGCTGACGTCCACTGCTGTGCAGTGGACGTCAGCGCAGTCGTGGAGCAACATCCCCTACGCGGCGCTAAAGCGCCGCTCTACCTTAAACCGTTACACTCTTTCCCACGTAAAGCGCGCCTTCTTGCCGCTGCCGAAGAGCTTGAGCGCGCCGTGCTCGCCGGTGGAGTTCGGACGGATGAACACCCAGTTCTGCCACGCCGAGAGCCGCCCAAAAACCTTGGTCTCCAGCGTTTCAGCGCCGGGGAAGCGCAGGCTGGCTTCCATGCCGGTGAGCGCGTCCGGAGACAAACTCGCGCGCTCCTCGATGGCGATGCGCAGCTCGTCTTCCCAGTCGAGCTCGTCAGGCGCAAACGTAACCAGTCCAATGCGCAGAGCTTCCTCAGGCCCCAGCAGCGTGCCTTTGGATTCCACCGCAGCAGCCATGTTCGTAACATCCCCGCTGAAGCGGGTTGACAGGCGGCTACGGCCGTTCACCGCAGGCAGCAGATCGAAGTTGAAGTCATCCACCGCGATCTTTGGCGAGTCGCCTTCGTCCTCGGAAAGCGCCAGCATGTAGCTGCGATCGGCGGCCAGCGCCAGTTCGAACAGCAGGCCCGCGAAGCACGAACCCGGCTCGATGATGGCATACATGCTGCGTGAAGAGACATCGAGGCGGGCCAAGGTGCGGCGCAACATGGCGATGGTCTCGCGCACCAGCCAGTCATTCTGATGTTCCAGCATGACAGTGCCGCAGGTGAGTACGGCCTGCGGGCTGCCGGAGGTCTTCAGCAACAGCAATCCAAGCTCAAGTTCATTCACGCGCAGCATGAGGATGGCATCATCCAGCTCGCGGGCCGTTGCCAGCGGCCACCACTGATCGCCGGCAGCGTGAATCTCCTAGACC
>JBEKQY010000168.1:0-8246 GCA_049519235.1 Candidatus Korobacteraceae bacterium
GGCGCCGAGGCTGGCTACAGCAACACCACCGGCAACTACAACGCCTTCTACGGCGGCTACGCTGGGTTCTACAACACCGGTTCGGACAATACCTTCTCCGGCTCGTACGCTGGCTACAGCAACACCACCGGATACTATGACACCTTCTCCGGCTACCAGGCTGGCTACAGCAACACCACCGGCTTGTACAACACCTTCTCCGGCTGGGGGGCTGGCTACTACAACACCACCGGCTACTACAACACCTTCTCCGGCGCAGGGGCTGGCAGCGCCAACACCACCGGCTACTACAACACCATCTCCGGCTACCTGGCTGGCTACAACAACGCCACCGGCAGCTTCAACACCTTCTACGGCTGGTACGCTGGCTGGGGCAACAGAACCGGCAGCAGCGACATCTACATTGGAAACTTGGGCGCACCCGCGGAATCCAACACCATCCGTATCGGCACACAGGGCACCGGCAGCGGCCAGCAGAACGTTACTTACATTGCCGGCATCTACGGTTCCACCTCGTCCGGCAGTATTCCGGTCTATGTCAACTCCAACGGCCAGCTTGGAACTGGAACCTCGTCCCGCCGTTTTAAGGAGCAGATCGCGGACATGGGCGACAGCACCAACGCCCTGATGAAGCTGCGCCCGGTAACATTCCTCTACAAGCCCGAGTACGCCAACGGCGACCGCACACTGCAATATGGCCTGATCGCGGAAGAGGTTGCGAATGTCTATCCCGAACTGGTGGCCTACGACAAGGACGGCCAGCCGTACACGGTTCGCTACCAGTACCTCACCACCATGCTGCTGAACGAGGTGCAGAAGCAATACCGCCGCGCCGAGGCGCAGGCGAAGGTAATCACGGCGCAGGAGCAGAAGATCAACGAGCTGGAGCAGCGCCTGTCGCGGCTTGAAACACTGGTCGGGGCGCAGGTTAAGATCGCCGAAAGCCTAGCACCGAGCGCCGCAACACGGTAGGAACAACCGGCACTCCGCCATACACTTCTTGGAGCCGGGGGAAAGCCTCAGCTTCGCTGGCCTGTAACGGCATTCGATTCGTGCAGCAATGCGGTAAGTCCGGTTGGCCGGCAATTCGACAACTGACTTGTTCGTGCTGATCTTCGGATAGTTGTTGAAATGTCGCCATGTCACAAGCCATCCGCGTCGGCATGGAGGTTTTCACTCGCGCGGGTGCCCCACTCATTCGCGGCCTTTGCGAATGAGTGGGGGATCGCAGTGATTAATGACCAAGGGATTCGATCCCCCTTCGGCGGTCGCGGATGACAATCACTCCTTCGCCCGCTCGCCAAAAATTGCCGTGCCGATCCTCACGCAGGTCGAGCCTTCCTCGATCGCGACTTCGAAGTCGTGCGACATTCCCATCGACAAAATATCCATCCCGACTGCCGGTAACTCGCGCTCGGCCAGCCGGTCGCGCAGCCCGCGCAATTGGCGAAAGTACGGACGCGCGCCTTCGGGATCATCGCTGAACGGCGGCACGGTCATCAGGCCGCGAATCCGCAGGTGCGGCCACGCGGGCGCGGCGGCCAGAATGTGCTCCAGTTCTGTCGAATCGGGCGCGACGCCGCTCTTCGCTGCCTCGCCGCCGGCATTGATCTCGATTAGAACGCCGAGAGTTTTGCCGGCTCTTTCGGCCGCCCCGTTCAGCCGCTCCCCGAGCTTTGCTGAGTCGAGCGAGTCCACCGCAGCGAATATCTCCGCCGCCTTCGCCACTTTGTTGGATTGCAGGTGCCCGATCATGTGGAACTCGGCGCCGTGCAACTCCGCCAGAGCGCCGAATTTTTCCGTGAACTCCTGCACCCGGTTCTCGCCGAACAGTCGATGGCCTGCGGCGTAGGCTTCCGCGATCCGCTCCGCACAAATCGTTTTGCTGACCGCCATCAGCGCGATGTCTTCAGGATCTCTACCGGCGCGTCGAGCGGCGCGCGCCATGCACTCCCGAATGGCGGCGAGATTGTCTGCGATCGTCATGCGAAGCAGCCATTGTAGTCGCTTAGACAGCCAGAGCCGACGCAGGCCTGTTCTCTGTTTCCCGAATCGGGACCAATATTGAACGTCGTACAACTACTGTCACACTTCGACGCGTAATTCCTACATGTCAATGCTTAAGAACGCAACAATAAGCCGTAACCCATTGCTGACACAAGGGATATATAGTTGGCAAGAGTGGAACAAAACCAGCCTGAATATGCTATAATGTAATTAGAATCGAAGTTGAGAACAGCTCCCAGCCTTCCCGGCTGGGTTTCGTATTTATGGCTGCCGAAGTTCACCCGCATCGCGCAGCCCAGCGAATCTTGACCTCCCCAGGTCGCGCTTTCCCTAAGAATCGCAATCAGCTATGGTTACTTACAGTCAAGAGCTTAGGAGTATCAAAGTGTCGTACCGACTTACCCTGCTTGCCGCCATCATCGTCGCCTGTCTCCCAGCCTTCGCCATCGAGCGCGGCGTCATGCTGCGCGAAGGCGTGATCTACGTCAGCCCCAGCACGGATTCGGCCAAGCTGTCGAACATTGGCCGCGGCCGCGAGGTCGCGGTCATGGAGCGTTCTCCCGGCTGGGTCAACGTGGTCGGCACAGTCGGGGTCGGTTATGTTCCAGAGGACCCGGAGAACCCAGCCGACCGCAACGTTACCGGCTGGATCGAGGACAAAGGTGTCATCACCACCTCCACCCCCGGCGGCGACAGGATCCTCTTCGGCGAAGCTTTCGATAGCGAGCTGGAAGCCAGCAAACGCGGCGGACGCCGCGGCGCCGCACAGGACGCCATGCGGATCTATGCCCGCATCGCCGAGTATTTCCCCCAATCTCCGCTGGCAGCCGAGTCGGCCTACCGCGCCGCCGATGTCCGTTGGCAGATTGAAGCCGAAGACGCCGCCTCGCGCCCTTCGGCCAGGATGCGCGATCCCGCTCTCCGTTACCAGATCGACGAAGACCGCATGAAGCAGGTCATGAAAAAATATCCCCACACCAAGTGGGCCGATCTCGCCGCCTATCACCTCATCGAAAACAAACTGTGCGGCGACTGGGAAGCTGACGCAAAATGTCCGGAGATGGAAGCTGCGCTCTACCTGAAGTACGCCGACGAGCATCCGCAGTCGCCCAAAGCGCCCGAGGCCATGTACAAGGCGGCCTGGCGCTACTCGGCGCTGATCGAGATTTACAAAACCAAACAAGACCAGAAGAAGTCTGACGAATCTACCGCGCGCTCGCTCGCGCTCGCTAAGAAGCTAATTGCTCAATACCCCAACGACACTGACTGGTCCAATCGGGCCGAGCGTCTGGTATACATGGTGACGAACAAAATGCCCACATTTGGGAACACGGTGGAATAGCTTGCCCATTCTTGAAGCGATTGTCCTCGGCATCGTGCAGGGCCTGACGGAGTTCCTGCCCGTATCCAGCACGGCGCACCTGGCACTTACTCCCTGGCTCGTCACCAGGCTGGGCTTGGCAAACTGGAGCGATCCCGGGCTCACCTTCGACGTAGCGTTGCACGCTGGCACGCTCTTCGCCATCCTGCTGTACTTCTGGCGGACCTGGATACAGATCATTCGCGCAGCCTTGGGCGGCAAAGTCGTGCGCTTCTCGGAAACCAGCGACAACCAGCGCGATCTGACGCCCGAGGAGCAACGCCGCGAGCGCCAACTGCTCTGGTACTTGATCGCCGCAACCATCCCCGCCGCGCTTGCGGGCGCATTGCTCGAGAAGCACGTCGAGACCACCTTCCGCGCACCGGCGCTCGTCGCGTCCATGCTGATCATCGTCGCCCTCATCATGTGGGTGGCCGAGCGCATGAGCAAGTTCCAGAAGCCGTTGCCGCAAATCACGCTCGGCGATGCCATGACGGTTGGCGTTCTGCAAGCCTTCGCCGTGGTCCCCGGCGTCTCGCGCTCCGGCATTACCATCACCGGCGGACTGTTCCGCAACTTCACCCGCGAGGCGGCGGCGCGCTTCAGCTTCCTGCTCTCCACGCCGATCATTGGCGGCGCTGCTCTATTCAAGCTGCACCATGTCATGAAACACGGTCTTCCGGCGGGCGAAATGGCGCCGGGTATGGCTGCATTCGTGATAGGGATCGCGGTTTCGGCGGTGGTAGGCTACGCGACTATCGCCTGGTTCCTTCGCTACCTGAAAACGAAAACGCTGACCGTGTTTATTGTCTACCGCATTCTCTTCGGCATCGCCGTTCTGTTGCTTGGGTACCTCGGCCACTATTCGGGATAGTCCGGTATTTCGACTTTCCCATTGATTTGTCATCCCGACCGAGCCCGCCGCGGCGGGCGAGCGGAGGGACCTGCTGTTCCGCCTCGACCCGGCGTACGTCAGGAAGAGTGATCAGCATATGCCCACTAGCCACCGTCCGGCACGACACTACTTCGCCACCCCCTCAACGTCCATTCCTCACCCCACAACCTTGCTTTCTTGGGATAATCGTATGTCTCTGGCGTATAAGCAGCCTAATCGGCCAACCCGCATCGGTCATTTCCGGGAAACCGGGCCCCGGACAAGTCCCGCCTTTGGACTTGTCTGGGGTGGTGGAAACCGCGCTTCGCGTGAATGCGCGGCGTTTGTTGTCTGCTTGCGGATGGAGATGACATGGCTCCTCGCAAGCGTGCTGCCTCCAAATGGCCCAACGCCAACATGAATCTCGTTCGCCCATTTACTCCGACAGCTAACCGGCGGCTCAATGAGCTGATCGGCTTCCTGGTCTTCGTCTTCGCGGTCCTCCTGGTCCTCGCGCTGGCATCCTACTCGCCGCTCGATCCCTCGCTGAACACCGCCGCCACTCCACCTGCGGGAAAGCCCGCGCACAACTGGATCGGCGTTGTCGGTGCGCTGGTCGCCGATCTCGCGTTGCAGGTGTTCGGTGTCGCCGCGTTTCTGCTGCCTGTGTTACTGGCGATGTACTCGCTGCACTGGTTTCGCTCGCGGCCTATCGGCTCGCCTTTTGCCAAGACGATTGGCGCAGTCGCACTCGTCGCCTTCCTCCCCGGTTTCATCGGACTGTTGCCTTGGCCCGTCCACTGGAAGGGCGTGCTTCCCTCGGAAGGCTTGCTGGGCCGCATCGTCGCCGACGCTCTCATCCACTACTTCAACCTGGTCGGCGCCTATGTGATCTGCGTTGCCGTCATCGCCGTGGCGCTGTATCTCTCAACCGCGTTTTCCTTTGGCGCGGTCCGGATCTGGTCGCAGACGCGCTTCGGCTTTGCCTATGCCGCGCTCGATCGCTTTGCCGATTGGCGCATGGAACGCGCTCGCAGGAAAGCGGCGAAGGAACTGGAGAAGAAGCGCGCTGCCGCTGCCAAGCCGGTGGTCACCGCGCAGCTTGTGCCCAAGCGTGACGTCGCGCCGCCGGAGGACACCGCGCCCGCACAAACTGGAGCGTCAGCGTCTTCACCGGCAGCTCCCGCGCCGCAAAGCGCCTCCGCCAAGACTGGCATCGAGCGCATGTTTGGCGGTGAAACCACCGCATCTCATCCGGGGGACACAACGCCGGCCGACGACATCGCCGTCGGCACCCGCGCCGACTCCACGCATCATGGCAAGACCACGATGCCGCGCCTCGTCGGCAGCTACAAACTGCCGTCCACCACGCTGCTCCATCGTCCCGACGAACCCAGCGCCATCAACGAAGCCGAACTCAAGGTCCTGGCGCAGGTGCTGGCGGAAAAATGCGGCGAGTTCGACGTTCGCGGCCAGGTCGTGCAAATCAATCCCGGCCCCGTGGTCACGACCTTCGAGTTCAAGCCGGAAGCGGGCATCAAGTACAGCCGCATCACCAATCTTTGCGACGATCTCTGCCTCGCGCTGCGCGCCGAGAGCATCCTCATCGAGCGGATGTCCGGCAAGTCGACGGTCGGCATCCAGGTGCCCAATCACGAGCGCGAGACCATCTGGCTACGTGAGGTGGTCGAAGCGCAGGAGTTCCTCGGCTCGAAATCGAAGCTGACGCTTTCGCTCGGCAAGGACATCAATGGCCGCATCGTCTGCGCCGATCTCAACACCATGCCGCATCTGCTGATCGCCGGGTCAACCGGCTCAGGCAAGAGCGTCGCCATCAACGCCTTCATCATGTCGATTCTCTACAAGTCGACGCCGCAGGAGGTCCGGCTCATCCTGGTCGATCCCAAGCGGCTGGAGCTGGGCAATTACGAAGGCGTGCCCCACCTGCACACGCCCATCATCACCGAGCCTAAGCTGGCGTCGAACGCTCTGCGCAACGCGGTGCTGGAGATGGAACGCCGTCTGAAGGTGCTGGCCGAAAAAGGCGTGCGCAATATCGATCAATACAACCGGCTGTTCGACGGTACCACCGCCAGCCTCTTCGACGAAGACGGCGACGACGCCCACCCGCTGCCCTACATCGTCATCATCATCGACGAACTGGCCGACCTGATGATGCTCGACGGGCAGAACGTCGAGGCCTCCATCACGCGCCTGGCGCAGATGGCGCGCGCCGTCGGCATTCACCTTGTCCTGGCCACCCAGCGGCCCTCAGTCGACGTCATCACCGGGTTAATCAAGGCGAATTTCCCGGCCCGCATTTCTTTTCGCGTCGCGACAAAAGTCGATTCGCGGACCATCCTCGACTCCAACGGCGCGGAAGCTCTGCTCGGTCGCGGCGACATGCTCTATTTGCCCAACGGCTCTGCCCGCGTGCATCGCGTGCACGCGCCCCTCGTCACCGAGAAGGAGATTGCCGCCGTGGTCGAGTTCTGGCGCTCGCAAGGCACGGCGCAATATCAGGAGCACTTCCTGCAAGCCCCACGCGATGAGGGCAGCTCCGAAGCTGGTGGTGCGGATGGAAGCGCTTCGGGCGACGACAGCCACGATGAACTTTATCAGGACGCGGTGCGCATTGTGCTGGAGTACGGCAAGGCTTCGACGTCGCTATTGCAGCGCCGCCTGCGCATCGGTTATGGCCGCGCCGCTCACCTCATCGACCTGATGGAGCGCGACGGCATCGTCGGCGCCGCTGATGGCCCCAAGCCCCGCGAAGTCCTGAAGCGCCCCGACTGGCTCAGCGAAGTCGAGGACGCCCTGCGCTAATCGGATTAGAAGGCATCTGGCAGGGTGCCCCGTTCTAGCCTTCTTTTGGTTAGGGCGGGGCAGTTTCCTCGAGTCGGAATCGACGCGCGTATGCCGCTTATTTCGGGGTCTGGCTCTGCTCCTTAGGCTGAATCGACAGCAGCTCCACTTCAAAAACCAGGGTCTCATCCGGCCCAATCACATCGCCCGCGCCGCGCGCACCGTAGGCCAGATCCGGAGGCAGAACTAGCTCCCACTTCGATCCCACCGGCATCAATTGCAAGGCCTCGGTCCATCCCTTGATGACGCCCTTCACGGGAAAGGTCGCCGGGCCACCGTGCTTCTCGGAAGCGTCGAATTCGGTTCCGTTGATCAACGTGCCGCGATAGTTGCATTTCACGGAGTCGGCTGCGGTGGGCTTCGCTCCCGTACCTTCTTTCAGAATCTTGTATTGCAGTCCGCTGGGCAGCGTGACGACGCCCGGCTTGGCTTTATTGGCCGCCAGAAAGGCTTCGCCGTCTTTCTTGTTGCTCGCTCCCGCCTGTTGCCTCTGCGCTTCCGCCTTCTGGCGCAGTTGGTTCTGCAGTTCCGTAATCATCGCCGATGCCTGTTCGTCAGTCATCAGAGTCGCGCCGCCGGCCATGGCGTCCTTCAAGCCGCGCAGCAAAACGTTGGGATCGATGTCGATGCCGTCCCGGTGCAAGCCGTGACCGATGTTCATGCCAACTGCGTAGCTGACCTTGTCCTTCTGGGTCGGCAAGGCTGCGTCGCCCGCGCTTGTAGCCGGTGCCTGCTGGGTTTGCGCTGCCGAAGCATTGTTGGCCGGCTGCGATTGTGGGTTCGCCGACTGCTGGGCCATCGCGCTTCCAAGCAGAATGACGCCAGCCGCCAGTACAGTTACTGCTGAGGTAAGTAATTTGAGCATAGAGGCATTGTTACATGCTGCGGCACATCCGCAAAGCCGCAGCGCCGCCAGGCCGTCCGTCAATGCTGCAAAATTAAAGCGGCTTTAGATTCTCTGTCGAAAGTCAAACCCAAAATCAAAGCCAAAAACAAAAGCGCTGAGGAATGGGGGATCAAGCCCATACCCCCAGCACGGTTACGCGGCCACGCCGGGGGAGGCCGCCGTGCCGCCAAAAACCCGGCTGGCGTCGAACCGCGCGCTGTGTTTAAACATGCCAAACACGGCGTGCAGCAATT
>JBEKQY010000169.1:0-8204 GCA_049519235.1 Candidatus Korobacteraceae bacterium
GTGAGCTGTATCGCTGTCGTTGCGGCGGTTTTTCTTCGGAGCCTCAATTCGTAGTCCGGTTTCACGGATCCTAAACGGCGAATGTTTTGCGATCACGATCCGAACACAATGCGAAAGCCGACCTGACTTCCTGCCTCGAATCGGCGGCGTGTCAGGCTTGCGGACGCGATCTTCGACATTGGGCGAGGAAGCTACGCTCTGAGAGCTCCAGAGGGTGCGTGGGGCGAACTCCTGGTATTGCGGGTTGAAATAGTTGTCGTGAACGGCGCGAACGAGATGCTTTGGAGCTTCGAGGTCGCCTTCGACGAACGCCCGGTAGATGACGGGCTCGGGTTGATGAACTCGCTGACGTTCGAAACACCTTTCATGCTGTTGGCTGCATGCACGAGCGCGATCAGCCCGTGCGTCTTACCACCACCGTAGCTCGTGTCCAAGCGGAAGATCGCAGCAGCTTCGGTTCCAGCCCCGCTGAGACGTGCGCAAACATTGGCCAGCAAGTTTTGTAGGCCGCGGGTTGGGTACGTGTTGTCAAAGAACTTGTCGGGCTTTTGATACTCTTCGCCTGCAACGCCCCCGGATGACCTTCGCCAAATCGGCTGCGCAGTCGGCATCGGTGACGCCCTTGAGGACGTCGCTGCGAGGAATGCATAGGTCGAAGACGGACGAGACGAGAGAATGCGATCGAGGCGCCAATGATGCCAAAGTGATTCTCCAGCTTGGAGTTAGGCGCGATGATTACACAAGGCTGGGAACGGTAAAGCAGGTGATTCGAGTCACCCATCACGGGTGTTGGAAGCGAAGAAACTTGGGGACACTGAGATTGATCTAGACTTGAGTTTAAATCACGTGCGTTCGTTTTCCGACGGCAGCTTCGTTGTCGAGGTGTAGAATACAGGGCCGACCAACACACGGCTACGCGAGCAATATCATCTAAGGACTGTTGAGCTGAATGTTTCTGCTGACCGAAGGCCGGCAGTTTTAGGGTAAGCGTCCGATTCCCACCGTCTGTTGTGGGACAACTGGTTTTCGACGCCCCAGCTGCTCCACCTGCGGCGCGATCATGACGCGTAATGGAAGCTGCTATCGCTGTATGAGCTGCGGCAACCAGCGGCTGTTCGTAGGCCCCAGGTTTGTCGCCAAGAGCAGGCAGGGGAGGAGAGGAGTCGCGCCCCGCCGCGCGAACCTGGGCCCCGACTGGTGAATAAGTGGATAGACTGAATCCTCCATTTTCCCAATTTCGTGGACCAACGGAGGCCACCCGTCGCGCGTTCTTGCAGAATCGTTGTATACTTCCGCCATCTATCGAGCTTTCGAAGAAGCAAAGGAGATCAACCATGGCGGCGAAGAAACTCTTAACCTCGTCCAAGGGCGCGGCAACCAAGTTGCAGTTCAGCGTCGAGCTCGAACCGGGCGATCTTAGTGCTGAGGAGATCGAGAGCGTGGGCAACGCTATCACCAAAGCGATCTTAGGTTCAGCGGGAAAGAAGAGTGTCATCCCGAGAGAAAAGCGCGAGCCCTACGTCAGGATCATTTTTTGTAAGGCGATCCCCCGCAAACGCCAGTGACACCCATGGTTGGCGGTCGTCCTGTGGATCAGCGGACCAGCGTCCCGCGCCCGGACAGGGTGCCGATTGGCAACTATGTTCTGAAGGTTGCCAGTCGTTGCAATTTGAACTGTAGCTATTGCTACATGTACAACAAGGGTGATGAAAGCTACAAAATCCAGCCCTACCGGATGAGTGCGGCCACGGTGTCTACACTGCTGAGCCGGGTAAGGACACACTGCCTTTCCGAGAACTTGCAGGAGGTATTCTTCAGTTTTCATGGCGGGGAGCCTCTGCTGGCTGGCCGAGACTTTTTCCGGCGGTTCGTGGCGAGCGCCGGCGCGGTGTTGGGTGAATCCATCCAGCCAAACTACGCGGTCGAAACCAACGGAACGCTTCTCGACCGCGAGTGGCTCGACCTGTTCTGCGAGTTAAATGTTGCGTTCGGCATCTCTCTCGACGGTCCTCCCGCTCTACATAACCGGGTCAGGGTGAATCATGCAGGCGCGGGTTCCTACCGCGAGGTCCGCCGAGCGCTCGATGCGGTACTTGCTGACCGGCGCTGTGAGGTCTTGTTTGGCGGCATCCTCACGGTCATTGACCTGGCATCGGATCCGCTGGAACTCTACCAGCATTTTCGCGATATTGGCGTCTCCCGCTGCGACTTCCTGCTGCCCGACGGCACCCGTGACAGTCCGCCGACGGGAATCACACCCAACGCACCACAAACACCTTATGCAGACTGGCTGATCGCAATCTTTGACACATGGTTCGACAGTCAAGACACTTCATTCTCAATCCGCCTCTTCGCAAATATCATCGGGCTCCTGTTCGACCCTGACGGCGGCAACGATGCATTGGGCGGTGGGGCGAACGGACTGCTGGTGATCGAAACGGACGGCGGAATCGAACCGGTTGACGTTCTCAAAATCTGCGGCCCATCCTTCACCAAAACTGGACTCAATGTTGCTCGCAACGAAATTTCGGATATCTACTGTGTCAGTCTAGCGAACCTGTATCTCGAAGGCGGCAGAGCCGCCTGTAATACTTGTCACGCCTGCCCAGTCTTTTCAGTTTGTGGAGGAGGCTACCTGCCGCATCGCTACAGCTCGGCCAATGGCTTCGACAACCCGAGTGTCTATTGCCGTGACCTCATGAAGCTCATTACCCACATACGCGATCGCGTACTACTCACCCTGCCTCCACAGACCCGGCAGAGGCTCCGCATGGAGCCGCTTCCCTATGCTCGGGCACTGGCATTACTGAATTCATCGAGGCCTGCCCACCTCGGTTAGGTGGGGTGGGTGGCCCGGAGCTGTCAGTGGACTTGTTTTATAAGGGGAATAAGCTGTTCGCCTGTCATCTATGAGGGCTCTACTCGCAGTCAGCGCAGACTGGACGCGGCCAAACCTGCGCTAATGGGTTTTAGGCGACAAAATACATTATCGTGTTTAAACGACTCGGGTGAGCGATCTGCTGATTGACACTTACGATAATTGCCGTGGTGGCACGAAGGGAGTTTTCTCGCATCAGGCTCCGAACAGTGCACTCATCTTGGAACCGTCGCTACGTCATAGTCAAAGGCTAGATTGCCTCCACCGCCACCTAGTCTCAACGGCAGAGAAGTTCTCCTCCGTTGCTCCTGAGATAGGCGAAAAAGGCCCCACTAAGTGAGGAAACCGGAAAGATCAAACTGAAATGCGTGTATGAGCCGGTATCTGGACAAAACCGTCCGGTACAATAGCCAGCGTGCCGGAATCGAAACAGACATCGGGGCAAACGCTCGCGAAGGCCGCGATTTTTTCCGGATTAGCAGAAGGCGAACTGGCCTTCCTAACGCAGCGTGCGGTTCCGCGTCGCTACGCGCCGGGTGAAATTGTCTTCAGCGAAGGCGATCCCTGCGCTGGACTCTATGTGGTGGAGGCTGGCCACGTCCGCATCTTCAAAAGCGCCGCCAATGGGCGAGAGCAGGTGCTTAGCATTGATGGACCGGGTAGTTCCATTGCAGAGCTCCCCGTGTTCGATGGCGGGAACTATCCGGCATCGGTGGCGGCAATTGACGATGCGACCCTATTGTTCGTCAGCAAACAGGACTTCCAAGCCTTGTGTATGGCGCACCCCCAGGTTGCGCTCAAGGTCATGCGAATTGTTGGGGCGCGCCTCCGGCGCTTGGTTGGAATCATCGAAGAACTTTCATTTACCACGGTGCGACACCGGCTCGCGTCCTTCCTGCTGCGCCTGGCTCAGAAGGAAGGCAAGCGCACCAGCGAGGGGGTGGAAATCACGCTCCCGGTCAGCAACCAGGAACTCGCGTCACAGATTGGCACCGTGCGCGAACTCGTTTCCCGTAATCTTTCCCGGCTTCAGGCGGAAGGGATGTTGAAGATTGACGGACGCAGCTTGACCATCTGCGACCTGAAAGCTCTCGAAGCCGAACGGCACTCTGCAGAATAGCTCGCTGCCTCTGTTCCAGGACTGTTTCCCATTTCGCTGTTCTGACAGCTAATTGAACCTCTTCCCTCTAGGCGCCTCTCCGATGAGCGTGACAAAAGTCATCGGCAGTCTCCTTTCTCTCCGGTAATGTCAATCCATCAAGCACGGTCGGAGGCATGTGACCGGCTTGCAGGAGGATGCAATGACAACAAGGGTTACTACCGAAAAGACGGTACGAGATTTGGCCCTGGAGAATCCGGCGGCTACGAGAGTGTTCGAAAAGCTGGGGATCGACTATTGCTGTGGCGGCAACAAGTCGCTCGATGAAGCTTGCCGGGCTGCGAATCTGAACACGGACCAGGTACTCGATTCCCTGGAGCTGGCTGAGCAGTCGGCGCGAGCCGTGCAAGAAGTGCACAACTGGCAGACAGAAGCTCTGGCTGACCTGATCGCACACATCAAGAACACTCACCACAAGTACACACGCGAGGAAATCGCCCGTCTGGTTCCTCTCTTCGATAAAGTCTGCTCCGTGCACGGGAAGAACCACCCTGAGCTTCTACAGATTCGCGGGACATTCCAAGGACTCGCCCAGGAATTGACCACCCACATGATGAAGGAAGAGATGGTCCTGTTTCCGTACATCATTCGGATGGAAGAGGCGACGATTGAGCAGGAACCGATCGTGCCAGCGCCGTTCGGCACGGTGCAGAACCCGGTGTCGGTGATGGAGCACGAGCACGATTCTGCAGGGAATGCGCTGCGCGCCATGCGAGAGGCCAGTAGCCACTATTCTGCTCCGCCCGACGCATGCGTCAGCTTCCAGACACTCTATAAAGCGCTGGCAGGGTTTGAGACTGACCTTCACCAGCACATTCATCTCGAAAACAACATCCTGTTTCCCCGTGCGATTGCAATGGAGAAAGCTCACTGAGCGGTCTTTGCGGGAAATCTGTTTGCCACTTTCGCGCGGCGTCCGCCATCAGCCTTAGCGTGACACATCGTGATACGACATAATTAGGGGAAGATCCTCACGGTTGAGCAGTGATTGGCCGGCGAACCACGCAACTGGGTGCTGAGGTTTAGAATCCTCTGGGAATGAGCAAAGCAGGGAACAACGAAGTGGAGCATCGACAGGGTCCGCAGAGCTGGCATTTGCTGCTGGGCACAGTCTCCTTTACCGTCTGCTTCGCGGCCTGGGGCCTGATCAGTGCTTTCGCCCCCCATTTTCGCCAGTTACTTCACCTCTCAGCGACACAAACCGCCTTTCTTGTCGCGGTCCCTGTTCTTTTGGGCGCTTTGGCTCGCATTCCGATGGGGATGCTCACCGACCGCTTCGGTGGCCGCGTAGTTTTCACACTCTTGATGTTCTTCGTGGCGGCGCCGGTAGCCCTGGTTCCGCTGACCACGGGCTACAAGAGCCTGCTCATTATAGCTTTCTTTCTTGGAATGGCGGGCTCCTCCTTCGCGGTTGGAATTGGTTACGTCTCACGCTGGTTTTCCCTGGAGAGCCAGGGCAGCGCGCTGGGGGTGTACGGCCTAGGAAATATTGGCCAATCGGCTGCGGTTTTCCTGGGGCCTGTGGTTGCCGCCGCATATGGGTTCCGGGCGGTGTATTGGGGGATGTCAGGCATTTTGCTGGTTTGGACCGTATTGTTCGCCGTCTACAGCAGAAACGCGGCCGAGACGGTCCGCCCTAAAGGCGTGTCGGAGATGCTCGGCATCCTGGGGAGCGAACCTCTGGCATGGGCGCTAGCTGCGTTCTATTTCCTGACTTTCGGCGGGTTCGTCGCATTTTCTATATACCTGCCATCGCTTCTGCGGGATCAGTTTGGCCTGCGCCCTGCCGATGCGGGTTTCCGAACTGCCGGATTCGTCGTGCTGGCGACGTTTTGCCGACCTCTCGGTGGATGGCTATCCGACAAGATTGGCGGGTCGCGAGTGCTCTCGTGGATTCTGCCGGCTATCGCAGCTTTTGGTTTGTTGCTTGGTATCTCCAGCATGCTCCCGTTCACGGTTGGAGCCCTGGGCTGCGCCGCCTTGCTGGGCATCGGAAACGGGGCAGTGTTTCAGTTGGTGCCGCGCTACTTTCCGAGCCAACGAGGCACGGTCACTGGGCTGGTGGGCGCGATGGGCGGCATGGGAGGGTTCTTCCCACCCTTGCTGCTGGGCATGTTTCGGGACCATTTAGGGGTAGTGTGGCCGGGTTTCCTGCTCTTGTCGGCTGTGGCTTGTTTACTGTGGTGGATGAACGCTCACGTCTTTTTGCCCCGGGAAGAAGCGGTGGCTGCCAAGCTGCCTGCCGAATTGACGCGCACCGCGGACGGGATTCGCGCTGGAGCCTGGGCGACCTTGTGGACAGGCGTTTTGGTCGCCGCGATCGTGCTTGGATCGCGCAATCTGCAGAACTTCGACCCCGCATTGGTCATCTACACCTTCGCCATCATTTTCGCGACCTGGGGTGTCATCTACCACTACACGGTCTGGATTCGAAAACCTCCAACCTACGTGTACTGGCGGCGGGGTTGGCAACTATTCAAGAAGCAAGGATTACTGCGCAGCTTGGGCCGCGTAGTCGAGCTGGCGGGAACGCATCTTCTTGCCCAAACATTCATTGCGAAACGTTCGCGACTGCGTTGGGCCATGCATCAGATGATTTTCTGGGGATGCCTGCTTGCGATCATGATCACCTTTCCGCTGGTCTTCGGCTGGATCAACTTCACCACTGCGCCCAGCGATCAGATGACGTATATCACTCACTTGTTCGGGTATCCGACGTTCAGCTTCGGTTTGCACACGTTCACTGCCTTCGTTCTTTTTCATGGTTTGGACATCGCCGCATTTCTGGTCTTGGGTGGTATCGGTCTTTCGCTGTGGCGCCGCATGCGCGACGAAGGCGCACGCGCGGTGCAGACGCTCGCCATGGACTTCTGGCCGCTGATCCTGCTGTTTGCGATATCTATTACGGGTTTAGCTCTGACGGTTTCGCAAGTCTGGCTGGGCGGCAGCTTTTACGACTTCATCGCCATCCTGCACGCCATCACGGTGATTGCCGCCTTGCTTTATCTTCCCTTTGGGAAGTTCTTCCACATCTTTCAGCGACCTGCACAGCTAGGCGTGAAACTTTATCAGCAAGCCGGTGCAGAAGGCGAGGGTGCAATCTGCGCGCGTTGCGGCGAGCGCTACGCTTCTCGCATGCACATCGATGATCTGGAACGCATTCTGCCGCAGGTGGGTTTCAACTATTCCATGCTGAGGCCAGTGAGCAACTGGCAGGAACTTTGCCCGGCCTGCAAACGCAAATCACTTTCCCTGGCGCAGATGAGATTAAAAGAGGAAGCGAATGGCTAAGGCTCCCGTCTCCGAAGAGACGCTCAAAGAACAGTTTGGGCCGCACCTTAACTACGTCCCTCCGGGTGGCTGGAAAGACGAATCGATCCATCCCGCAGAGAAACTGGTCAAGACCCACTGCTGCTTCTGTGGACAGCAATGCGGAATCCAGCTAAAAGTCCGCGAGAATCGCGTCATCGGTTTCGAACCGTGGGAGGAGTTTCCGTTCAACCGCGGCATGCTCTGCCCAAAAGGCGTGAAGCGCTACCTGCAGAGCGGCCATCCCGATCGACTGCTTTCGCCTTTGCTGCGCAGCGAACGAGGATTTCGTCCTGCGACTTGGGATGAGGCCCTCGACTTCACGGCCCGACGGATACGCGAGATTCAGCAGAAGTATGGCAAAGATGCCATCGCTATCTATGGGGGCGCGTCGCTCTCGACCGAGAAATCGTATCTTCTGGGAAAGTTCGCCCGCGTGGCTTTGGGCACTCGTCACATCGACTACAACGGCCGGCTCTGCATGGTTTCCGCCGGAGCGGCATACAAGCTGGCATTTGGCATCGACCGCAGCACGATCCCCTGGAGTGAGATTCCGAAGGCAGAAGTGTTGTTTGTGATCGGAGCGAACATCGGCGACTGTGCTCCCATCACGACCGATTACATCTGGCGCTGCCGCGACCATGGCGGCAGGCTCATCGTGGCTGATCCCCGCATGACGCCGATTACGCGCAACGCGGATCTTTATCTCCCGCTGCGCCCTGGCACCGACCTCGCACTGCTGATGGGAATGCTGCACGTAATCATGCGGGACAATCTTGAGGACCGTGAGTTCATCGCGAACTACACAACCGGTTTCGAAGCCGTAGCAGAATCTGCCAAGCAGTGGACCCCCGAGAA
>JBEKQY010000170.1:0-8139 GCA_049519235.1 Candidatus Korobacteraceae bacterium
GGCTGGGCAGCAGCTCGGCTTGCTCCGGGTGATAAGGCTTGTAGCTCGGCATGACTCCTTATCTCTCACTTCACCGAGCAATTCAAGTATCATTCCGGTTGCGACACCAGTCTCTGAAGCCCAGGTTTTATAGGGCTCGGAACGGCGCGGCTGAAGCCGCGCCCCTTCAAAGAGCCATTTTTGAAACAAGCTCTACTGAAAGCTGACAACTGAGAGCAGACAACTGCCTGTTGCTATCCCGCCTGGCGGGGACGAATGTCGTACTGGCGGATTTTATAGAGCAGGGCCTTGTAGCTGATATTGAGCTTGGTGGCGGCGCGCTTGCGATTCCAGGCGGTCTCCTCCAGCACCTGAGCGATCACTTCCGATTCCGCACCATTCTTGAGATTGCGGACCATTTCCTTCAAGTCAGGCTTGGGCTGCGGCCGTTTCTCCGCGGCGGAAGCGGCGGCGGCGGCGTTTTGCGCCTCCGGGTTGGGCCTTTTCTGTAGCTCGCCGATGGCGGCGGATTCGTCGCCCAGCACCAGGTAGCGCTTCACGAAGTTCTCCAATTCGCGAATATTTCCCGGCCAGGAATAGTTCTCGGTGGCTTCCACTAAGCGCTGCGAGACGCTCAGCGGCGCGCAGGCATACTTATCGGCAAGCTGGATCATGAAGTGCCGCAGGATCATGGGAATCTCTTCGCGGCGCTCGCGCAGCGAAGGCATGCGCAGCACGAAGCTGTTCAGGCGGTAATAGAGATCCTCGCGGAAGGTCTTCTGCGCGATGGCCTGCGGCATGTTGATGTTGGTGGCAGCCAGAACGCGGACATCGACCTGGACGGTGTTTCGTCCGCCGAGGCGCGAGAACTGGCCGTCCTGGAGGACCTGCAACAGCTTGGCCTGTAGCCCGGGCGACATTTCGCCGATCTCGTCGAGCAGCAAGGTGCCCTTGTTGCAGAGCTCGAACTTGCCGGGCTTGGCTTTGTTGGCGCCGGTGAAGGCCCCGGGCTCGTAGCCGAAGAGCTCGCTCTCCAGCAGCTCGCTGGGAACGGCGGCGCAATTGACTTTGAGAAAGGTGCGATGGGCGCGATCGGAATACTTGTGGATCAGGCGGGCCAGGACTTCCTTGCCGGTGCCGCTTTCGCCCAACAGGAGCACGGGAAAATCGAACTTGGCCACCTGCATGGCATGGCCGCGAAGCTGGCGCATCATGGGCGTGGCGGAGAAGAAATACACGCCCTCGCCGACCTCGATAGCGTCGCCCGCGCCGGGGGCGACAGGGTCGGTGTTTTCCAGACAGAAGCGTAAGACCTCGTCCATTTCGTCCTTCTGGACGGGCTTGGAAAGATAATCCTGGGCGCCCAGCCGCATGGCTTGCGCCACCTTGCGGGTGTCGCGCACGCAGGACAGCATGACGACCTTGGTCGAGGGACGGGCTTCGCGAATGCGCTGCAGCGTCTCTAAGCCATCAGCGCCAGGCATGACCATGTCGAGCAGCACCAGGTCAGGGCTGTCGCGTTGGACTTTATCGACGGCCTCCAAACCGTTGGAGGCGGTTGAGACACGATAGGAATCCAGCTCCAACACCGTTTGCAGGTAGCGAAGCATGCTCGGTTCGTCGTCCACCACAAGAATGTGGCCAGCGCTCATCGCTCCTCCGCAATGGGTTCGAGGGAAGGATTCAGCAATATCAGAAAGGAAAACTTGCTGCCCTTGCCAGGCTCGCTCTCGACCCAGATCTTACCGCCGGCCGACTGCACCAGGCGCCGGGCAATGGCGAGACCCAGCCCGTGACCTTCGGCCCGCATACCTTGAGGCACTAGGCGGAAATACTCGTCGAAGATCTCCTGCTGGAACTCAGGCGCGATGCCCGGGCCGGTATCCGAGACGGAAACGCGGCAGCAATTGGGCGCATTGATCCGCTCACGGCGACGCTCCAGGACTGGCACTCGCGCTGCCGTGCGCCGTTCCCAAAAGTAGGGATCCACATGCAGCCAGACCGTTCCGGACGCCGCAGTGTACTTCATGGCATTGTCGAGCAGATTGGAAACGATGTGCTGAACCTTGTAGTAATCGAAAGCAAATGGTTGCAGCTTGTCATTGGGCAGAAAATAGAAGGCGATGGTCTTCTCATGAAAACGCTGGGCCCAGACTTCGGCGATTTCGCGGATGCAACTGTTGATGTCGCCCACTTCGTATTGGAACTCGAAGCGGTCGACCTTGAGGGCGGTGTAGGTCAACAGATTCTGAATGAAGTTGGACAGGCGCGCGCCATTGGCCTGCATTTCGGTGAGCACTTCCATCTGGCGGGGGCTTAAGGGGCCCAGTTTTTCCGACAACAAGAGATGCAGATAGCCTGCCATAATCGCCAGCGGCGTTTTCAGCTCATGGGCTGCGGAAGCCAGGGCATCGCGGCAGCAGCTGCAATGCTCATGGCTAACATGCTCAGGCTTCTGCCTTAAGGGCGACATGTTAGCTGGCGGCATGGGGATAACTCCCTTCCGATTCACAGAGGGCAACGCCGACTTAGCGGCACTCTCAGGAACGATCCCCGATCTATGTTGCACAGGCATACTCTCGACAAAAACCAGCCTTAGGTTTAACTCAGTTACCGGTTCCTTTGGAGATAAAGAGAAAACGCTCTTACAGGGGGAGAACTGATCTTACCGCAAAGTCGTGTATTGTCAATGCCAAACTGATTAATTTTGGACGAAATGGCAGGTTATTTTCCTTTTCTGGAAGTGGTTTTCACTTTTAGCGGGTATTCCTGTTCCGCAGTAGCGCAAGATATTGCAACGTTGACCGCAACAGGGACTTGGCTAATCTGGCCTATGCCTAACAAAGGAAACCGGTTGAGTGAAGTCGGCATTTTGGTTATTGATGTGCGTCATAAGTTTGCAATGTAGGAGCTGGCCCTTGCGTCGAACCGTATCCGTTGCCGAACGCCGCGGTTGGGAGCGGTTGCCTATCTCCATACCCTTTTTCGTAAGGGGAAAAAATGCGAATGGGGAAGAATTTTTGGAGTTTGCCACCGCGCTGAACCTCTCTGCCGGCGGCATTCTGTTGGCTACGCGACGATATTTGGATCTTGGTGCGGAGATTACGCTCGAAATTCCAGTGTCTTTGGTCAACAAGGCGCAACTGCCTCGATCAGTCTCCCTTCTACGTGCCACGGTGTTGCGATGTACGGCCGATCGGCAGTACTTTCTGCTTGGACTTCAGTTCCATGAACCGCTAGTAGAGCAGGCGACAGGCTTGGAGGCGGTGAGGCCACGAGCAGTTGGGAAACTCAATTCCTCTGAGTGAAAACATTTTCACACTTTAACCGCAAGATTCTTCGCTTTCAGCCTCTTATAATGGGCAGTTACACCTCCTATCTTGCATATAATACTGTTTATTAACAGTAGCTTATAAGCAATATGCGCATTTTCTTGCAATGTGCAGGAACATGGCGCAAAAAATGCAAATCATTAGCACTGTCAACCGCTAAAAGACTACGCGAGAGGCCCAAATGCCACTTCTGGCGGGCTCGAACAACGAGAGTGCGATCACGGTGCAACAGCTCCCTCCGGAGCCCGTGATCTTCGGCCAAACGCCTGCCATGCGCGACGTGCGCCAGAAGCTGGAGCGAGTTGCTGCCTCCAATCTCTCCGTGTTGATCAGCGGGGAAAGCGGAACAGGCAAGGACATCGTTGCCCGCTTGCTGCATCTCTACTCGCCTTGGGCCGCGGGGCCGTTTGTGAAGGTGAACTGTCCGGCCATTCCGGGAACGCTTCTCGAAAGCGAACTGTTCGGCTATGAGCGCGGCGCATTTACTGGCGCTTTCAATCCAAAGCCGGGTAGAGTTGAGATGGCGCACCGGGGCACGTTGTTCCTGGATGAAATTGCCGAGCTCGATGCCATGCTGCAAGCCAAGCTTCTACAGCTGTTGCAAGACGGGCAGTTCAGCCGGATTGGCGCCCAGGAGGACAAGAGGGTGGAAGTGCGGGTGGTATGCTCCACCAACCGCGAGCTGCACGAGGAGATTGAGCAGGGCAACTTCCGTCCCGATCTGTTTTACCGGATCGCGACCATGACCATCCATCTGCCTCCGTTGCGGGAACGCGCGGTGGACCTGCCGATCATCTGCGATTACCTGCTGCAGTATTACAACGAGAAGTTGAACGGGCGGGTGGTGATGGTGCGGCCGGCGCTTATGGCGAAGATGCAGCGCTACTCGTGGCCGGGCAACATCCGGCAGTTGGAAAATCTGGTGAAGCGCTATGTGGTGATGGGCACCGAAGATGTGATTTTGAGCGAACTGCTGGAGCCCAATGAGCGCGATGCCGTGGACACTCTGGTGTTGGAGGGTCCGGTGTCGCTGAAAAAATTAACCCGGCAGACAGTGCGCAAACTGGAAGCACGTATTATCCTGAATGCACTGCATGCCAACAACTGGAACCGGAAGAAAGCGGCGCGTTCGCTGGACATCAGCTACCGCGCCCTGCTGTACAAACTGAAGGAAGTTGGAATTCCGCAACGGCGTTCCAGTGCCACCGCAAAACATGAGGAAGACGGGGCCGAGTAAATCAGATCGAGGTGAGAGATGTATTTGCAACGACAGACTTTGGGGAAACGAATTTTCATAGGGACAGCAATCGTGCTGCTGGGGCTGTGGGCGCTGGCAGCGTATGGACAGGATAACCAGGATAACGCGGGTCAGCCGGCAAACGATTCCACAACGGCCGCCAAGCCGGTGCTACCTGCCAGTTCCAGCGGAGACGCCAATAGCGGGAAGGACATGGCTAAGACAACGACGCTGCCGGCGACGGACATTCCAGCCTCGCACGTGGCCAACGTTCGTCCGGACACTTACATTATCGGCATTGGTGACGTGCTGGGCGTAAGCGTTTGGAAAGAGGGCGAGCTCTCTAAATCGGTTGCCGTCCGGCCCGATGGAATCATCACAATGCCGCTGATCGGGGAGATCAAGGCCGTGGGGCTGACTCCGCTTCAATTGCAAGCCCAGATCACCACTATGCTGGAGAAGGTCATGTCCGACCCGGTGGTAGCCGTCATCGTGGATTCGGCAAATAGCCTCACCTATAACATGATGGGGCAGGTGTACAAGCCGGGATATTTTCCTCTTTCCCGGCCGATCACGGTTCTGGATGCCATTGCGTTGAGCGGCGGCTTCCGCGATTTTGCCAAGCAGAAGAAGATTTATATTCTGCGCACCGCTCCGGATGGCACGCAGGAGAAAATCAAGTTCAACTACAAGCAGGTCATCAAAGGCAGGAACATGGCGCAGAACATCCTGGTTGAACCCCACGATACCATTGTGGTCCCATAACGTTGGGGTTCTCGAGGCGATAGGAGGATGAGATGAAACGGCAACTAAGACCAATTCTGGCCGCAGTCGCGCTGCTTTGCGGACCGCTGGCCTGGTCGCAGAGTAGTTCTCAGAATCCGAGCGCGAGCCCGTCGACCGACTGGTGGCAGAACGGTTCCAGCGATACCTCGCAGAGCAATTCCAGCGACTCGACGCAGAGCGGTTCCAGCGATACGTCGCAGAGCAGTTCCAGCAATACGTTGCAGACCGGTTCCAGCAACTCGTCGCAGAGCAGCGCCAGCGATACGTCGCAGACCGGTCCCAGCGATACGTCGCAGGCTGGTGCGCCTTGCGAGCCATTCGAAGGAACCTCTCTGGGTTGTACCAGTGACCAGTCGCAATCAGGTTTGGGAGGGCCGCAGGAGAGTTTCTTGCATCCTGAGCAGTTGCCGGCTCTGAGTCTGTTCAGCGACACCCTCTCGCATACCGGGTACAGCTTTACCGGTTCGGTGGGTGAGGTAGCCCAACACGTCTCGAGCGGCTACAGCCAGCCTGGTTACTGGAACAACCTTGCCTTGTTCAATAGCGGCATCAATATCGTGGAAGCTCGTTCGAAGGTACTGGTGTCCTTAGGTTACAACGTTGGTATCAGCACGAGTTCAGCATCAGTGTATGGCACCTACACCAATCTTAACCAAGCCGCCAATGCGCATATTATCTGGGCCTTGGCGAAGCGCTGGCAGTTCCGCCTCAAGGACAATTATTTTTACTCGGACGATCCGTTCGAACCTTTTCTTACCTATTTAGGTGACCCCACGCCCAACAATCCCAACCCGGTAGTTTACTTTCCGCTAGCCGTACTGGAGCAGAATATAGGGACGGGCGACTTAACCTATCTGCTGGGACCCCATGACCTAATCGACTTTACCGGGGGCGAAAGCTTGCAACGCTATCTGCGGGGTCTCCCCGGTGCGGGGCTCGGTGGCTACAATCCGGGTGCGCTGTGGAATTCGTTCAGCTACTCCGGGGGAGCGTTCTACCAACACGTGTTCGGCCCCAAGTTGAACGCGGGGACGGGATATATGTTCAGCGCCTTGGATTTTGGGCACGGACAATCGCGTGCCGGGGTGCAACTGTTCCAGACCTATGCCAGCTACAGGCTGAGCAGCCGGATGACGGTTTCGGCATGGGTCGGACCAGAGCTGACGGGTACGAAAGATATTGTGCCGCTGGCGTGCTTTCCCAGTGGCTGCCTGGTGGTGGTAGAGCACAACAGTTACCTGGACGTCGCCGAGGGTGGCACGTTCAGTTGGTCGGCCGCGCACAATAATTCCTTTGGTGCGCAGTACGCGCATAGCATTACCAATGGCGGCGGATTGTTTGGTGCGGTACGTTATTACCAAGCGACGGCGACCTACGGCCGACCGCTAAGCCGTACCTGGAGCGTGGCGGCCGGCTTCTTGTATGGCAACAGCAACTCGGTGTCGCAGTATCAGGGAGCGTATTATCTACATAGCGCACAAGGGACGGTCAGCTTTGCCCGTGCGATCAACCGGGCCTGGAACCTCAGTACCTACTATGTTTACATCCATCAAAAAGATAACTACTACGGTACCCTGGGACTGCCCTCCACGGTCATTTCGAGCGGCGCCGGAATAACGCTTCAGTACGCCTGGAATCATTCTTTGGGACGGTGACTTATGATGCAGGAATTTGACGAGCAAAAATCAGGACATGGCTTTGATGAATATTGGGGGATCGTGCTCCGCCGCAAGTGGTGGATCATAGGGCCGCTGTTTTTCGGATGGCTCATTGTGTTCGCCTCCGCGTGGTTCTTGCCACCTACGTATGTTTCGGAGAGCACGGTTCTGGTGGAGCCGCCCAAAGTACCCAGCAATCTGGTTGAGCCCAACGTGCAGGTGGACTTGGCGGACCGGGTGCAGAGCATGGGCACGCAGGTGGAGAGCCGCACCCGTCTGCTCAACCTCATCCAGCGCTTTAACCTGTATCCCCGGTATGCCTTTTCGCCGGACGATCAGGTGGAAAAGATGCGCGAAGACATCAAGATGGACCTGATCAAGAGCGAGACGAACGTATCCGGCAAAGCGGAGATCGTGGCGTTCAAGCTTTCCTATAAGGCGTCGGATGCGGGCATCGCCCAGAAGGTGACGATTGCCCTCACCTCGTTTTTTGTGGACGAGAATGTGCGCGCCAGCCAGGAGCAGTCGGAAGCGACGACCCTGTTCCTGGATTCGCAGGTGAGAGCGACGGCGCAGACGCTGGCGGATGAGGAAGCCAAAGTGCGGGCTTTTGAATCGGAGCATGAAGGGGCGTTGCCCTCGCAACTGGACAGCAATCAGCGCATATTGCAAGGCATCCAGCAGCAACTGCAGGCGGCGCAAGCCGCCCACGAACGGGGCACGGAGCAGCAAATGTATCTGCAGTCGCTGCAGACCCAGTATCAGAACATGGGCGATTC
This sequence comes from Candidatus Korobacteraceae bacterium, assembly GCA_049519235.1. Lineage (GTDB taxonomy): Bacteria > Acidobacteriota > Terriglobia > Terriglobales > Acidobacteriaceae > Bog-257. Next base: position 7,772 of record JBEKQY010000170.1, read on the forward strand.
CGCCATGGCTCCCGCCAGCATTGATCAGCAACTGGACAGCGCGCGGTCCAATCTCGCCGCCATGGAAGCCAGGTATACCGATGACCATCCGGACGTGAAGAAGCTGAAGGAAACCATCGCGTCGCTGGAAAAGCTGAAGAAGGACATGGCGGCGGAAGCTCGCGACAACATGCAGTCCGACACTTCGACGCCCCAGGCGATACAGCAGGGCAACGCGATGCTGAACCTGCGGACCCAGATGAGGCTGAACCGGATGGAGCTTGACCGGGTGACGCAGCAGACACAGCGCCTGGAGCAGGCGGCCCAGGTGTACCAGGCGCGCCTGAACGCCACTCCGGCGGTGGAAGCGCAGATGAGCGACATGATGC
>JBEKQY010000170.1:8154-14370 GCA_049519235.1 Candidatus Korobacteraceae bacterium
CGGCAGCAACAGGGCGCGCAGTTCCGGGTCATCGACCCGCCGAGCCTTCCCGACAAGCCATCCTTTCCTGACCGCTTCAAATTTTCGCTGGCGGCGATCGGCGCCGGATTTGCGCTGGCGGTATTGTGCGGATTCGGAGCGGAGTTCCTGGATGATCGCATTCGCGGCGAGCTGGCCCTGAACGAGGCGGTCAACCTGCCCATCCTGGCCGAGATTCCCGCGCTATCGACGGCGAAGGAACTTCGCCGCGCCCGTTGGGCGCCCCGATTGGCCGTGATCGCTACCATATTGGTATTGATCGCGCTGCCATCCGGTGTCGCCTACGCCTATTACTGGGGATAGTGCATGTATAAACAATTCTTCGGGTTGACGCGCAATCCCTTTGAGATTAGCCCCGACCCGTTTTTCTATCATCCGACCCCCCGGCACAACGAAGCTCTGGCCAACCTGCACTACGGGGTTGGCCGGCGAAAGGGCTTCATTGTGATCACCGGCGAGGTGGGCACGGGCAAGACCTTGTTGGTGCGCTGCCTGCTCTCGGAACTGCGCAAGAACAATATCGTCTTCGGCTACGTTTTCAACCCGGTGCTGCCGGTGGTGGAGTTCTTCCAGTACATCATGGCGGATTTGGGGCTGCCCTACGCGGGACGCAACAAGACCGAGATGCTGCTCGATCTGAATCGATTCCTCATCCAGCGCCATGCGCGCGGGCTGATTACCGCCCTGGTGGTGGACGAGGCGCAAGCCCTGCGGTCGGAGTTGCTGGAAGAGATCCGGCTGCTGACCAACCTGGAAACTTCGCAACAAAAGCTTTTGCAGATTGTGTTGCTGGGACAGCCGGAGCTGGAGATCAAGCTCGACTCTCCCGAATTGCGGCAATTGAAGCAGCGCGTGGCTTTGCGCTGCCAGTTGCAGCCGCTTGACGAGTCCCAAACCCGGGCTTACGTTCTGTCGCGGTTGGAGCGCGCCGGGGCCCCGGCGAAGCCGCCGGTCTTCTCCGACGAGGCGCTCAGCAAGGTCTTCGAATATTCGCGTGGTATTCCGCGCATCATCAACAACCTTTGCGAAAACTCCATGGTGAGTGCTTTTGCCAGTGAGCAACGGCCAGTGACGGCTGCGATGGTCGCTGACGTGGCTGCTGACTTCCGGCTGGGCAATCCGGCACTGCCCGAAGAGGTCACGTCGGGCGTGGCCGCTGCCGAAGAAAACAACGAGGGCCTCTTGCGCTCGTTGTTCCGCATGGTGCGGACCATGGACAACCAGACACTGGAAGCTAAATAAAACCATGCCAACTACCGCAGTGAGGAGAGTCTAACCATGAGTCGAGTGTACGAAGCATTACAACGATCCCAAGGTGAAAGTCCCGATCCCAGTGCCTCGCCTTTGGTTACCGATCAGCCGGAAGCTGCCGGCGCAGCCGCGGTGGCAGTTGAAACGCCGGGAGCGTTGCTCTCCCCTGCCGAGCCCGCGGACGGGAACTGGCTGAACGTCCCCGCCGAGCGGGTCCTGCACCCCGTACCCAGGCCGGAACAGCGCCTGGTTGCGATGACTGACCCGGAGTGCCACGGCGCCGAGATGTTTCGCGTGCTGGCTACCCGCCTGGCCCACATGCAGGACAGGCGCCACCTGCACAAGCTGCTGATCACCAGCTCGGTGGTCGATGAAGGTAAGTCCGTCGTGTCTGCCAACCTTGCCCTGACTTTAGCGCGGCGTTCCGGCGAACGGGTGCTGCTGGTTGAAGCCGATCTGCGGCGGCCCAGCGTCAGCCCGCTGTTCTCGACCACGCCGTTGCGCGGGATCTGCGAGTGGAGCGAAGGCAAGCTGGCGTTGGAAGATTGCCTCTACCAGCTCAGAGATACGCCGGTATGGCTGCTGGCCGCCGGTCATCGGATGGATGAGCCACTGCCCCTGCTCGAGTCCGGCCGCTTCGCCAAGATGCTGGAGACCGTCTCCGCCAGCTTCGATTGGGTGCTGTTGGATGCCACGCCCATGCTGCCCATGGCCGACTCCACCTCCATCGCTCGCCTTTGCGATGGCGTTCTGGTGGTGGTGCGCGATGGTCACACCCGGAAGAAGATACTCACCAAGGCGCTGGAAACCATCGACAAGAGCAAACTTCTCGGCGTGGTCTTTAACCAGGCCACCACGTTGAACATCGACTACGACCGCTATTACGGTTCCGGCAACTCTTCCGGCAAGTCGAAGAAGGAAGCCAAGAACGAAGCCAAGCAAGCCAAGAAAGAAGCCAAGCAAGCCAGGAAAGAAGCGAAAAAAGAAGCGAACAAGGTCAAAGCGGCTTCGGCATGATTCGTTTGTTTAATGCCTACTTCCCCACCCGCACACTGCTGCTGACGGTGACCGAGGCCTTACTAGTCACCCTGGCCTTTGTAGTATCCGTGGTGTTTTGGGCGGGGACGGCGATGGATGCCAACATCTATCTGCTGTACGAGAATGGCTTCGGGCGAATCGGCCTGGTGGTTGGGATCTTCGTTCTGTTGATGTACTACTTCGACCTGTACGACTCCATCGTGCTGTCCAACCGGCGCGAGGTGGTCACCCGCCTGGTCGGAGTGCTGGGCTGCGCGTTCGTGGCCCTGTCGGTGCTCTACTACGCGTTCCCCGAAATGAGCCTGGTGGGCGAGACCTTGTGGTTGGGGGTCGCAATTGTTGGGATCACGGTCCCGGCCTGGCGCAAGCTGTTTTTTGTGTTGAACCGCTCGGCGCGCTTCTCCGAGCGCGCCATCCTCTATGGCGACGGTCCCCTGGCCGTGCCCTTAATGGAAGCGATCGCCAGCCGCTCCGAGCTGGGGGTGCGCGTGGTCGGCTTTATCGGCGACAGCACGGAAACCGCTGCCGGGGTCCCGCGCTTCGATGAGGACGATTTGCAAGACGTGGTGGAGCAGCGCAATGTCCGGCGCGTGGTTGTGACCATGGGTGACCGGCGGGGCAAGCTGCGGGTGCAAGAACTGCTGAAGCTGAAGACCCAGGGCGTTTACATCCAGGATGGTCCCGAGTACTACGAGAGTATTACGGGAAAGATCCCGCTAGAGTCGTTGCGGCTGAGCTGGCTGATATTTTCGCCCGGGTTTCATGTGCGCGCCGGCCTGCGCTTATACAAGAGGATCTTTTCGCTGCTTTTGGGCAGCCTTGCCATTCTCATAACCTCGCCCATTATGCTGCTGGCCGCCATCGGGGTCCGGCTTAGCTCGCCCGGCCCGGTGATCTTCAAGCAGCAGCGGGTTGGGGAAAACGGAAAGTTGTTCACGGTCTATAAATTCCGCTCGATGTTCGAGGGATCGGACAAGATCAAGCTGACCCCGGCGGTGCACGAAGATCCGCGCATTACTCGCGTGGGCAAATGGTTAAGGCGTACGCGCGTGGATGAGCTGCCGCAGTTGTTCAACATCGTCAAAGGAGACATGGCATTCGTCGGCCCGCGGCCATTCGTTCCCGATCAGGAAGAAGAATGCGCCGCCCAGATCCCTTTCTACCGGGAGCGCTGGCTGGTGCGACCCGGCGCCACCGGATGGGCGCAGATCAACCGCGGCTACAATGCTACGCTGGAAGATAACCGGGAGAAGCTGGCTTACGATTTGTTCTATATCAAGAACGTATCGTTCGGGCTGGACCTGTTCATCATGTTCTCCACGATCAAGATTCTGCTGTTAGGCAGAGGCGGACGGTAGCGCTCGCCAGCAGTTTCCTGCCGGATGCGGTATTCTAACTGATTCGGAATAGCAGCGATTGCGGCGCGCCTCTTGATCTACTTGGGTTGCGAACCGCTATAGCTTAATCGGAAGGGACCGCTTTCATGAAGACAGCTCTCATCACGGGAATTTCCGGGCAGGACGGCAGTTATCTTGCCGAGTATCTACTCGACCTGGGATACAAAGTGTATGGCCTGGTGCGGCGCGAGTCGGAGACCATGCGTTTCCTGCATGACGTTGAGGACAGAGTCGAGCTCTTGTATGGCGATATGCGCGACGCAGTTTCCCTGGAGGTGGCTTTTGCCAAAGCTTCCCCGGACGAAATCTACAACCTTGCGGGCCAGGTTTTCGTGCCGACCAGTTGGCATCTTCCTGCGGAGACGTTCGATATCAACGTGGGAGGACTTGCCCGGGCGTTGAACATGGTGGAGCGGCTCAAACCTGAGGCCCGTGTCTACCAGGCTTCCAGCTCGGAGATGTACGGCAATCTGAACGGATTGCGCGACGAAGAGACGCCGTTGCGTCCCACCTCGCCGTATGGCGTTTCCAAGACCGCGGCCCATAACCTGTGCCAGGTATACCGCGCGCGGGGAATTTTTGTGGTGGGCGGCATCCTGTTCAATCACGAGTCGCCGCGCCGCGGACCGGAGATGGTGACTCGCAAAATCACTCTGGCGGCAGCCGACTGGGCGCATGGCAAGAAAAACAAGGTGAAGCTGGGCAACATGCAGGCGCGCCGCGACTGGGGTTTTGCCGGCGACTACGTTCGCGCCATGCACGCCATGCTGCAACAGGAGAAGCCCCATGATTACGTGATAGCCACCGGCGAGGCGCACAGCGTGTATGAATTCGTGGTCGAAGTGCTGCACTGCCTGGACCTGATTCCGCCCAGGCATGAGGTTGCCGATGTGGTGAACGAGTACGTGGAAGTCGATCCCAAGCTGTTCCGCACCGGAGAAATCCACGATTTGCGTGGTGACGCAACTTTGGCGCGGCGCGATCTGAGCTGGCAACCGGAAGTTGACTTCGAGGGTCTGGTTCGCATGATGGTTGAGGCCGACACGGGAGTGGTGAGCAAAGCCCGGTCCGCCAAAGGCCAGTTCGTCAAGAGCGGTGCATAGATTGGGTAGTGCGGGCCTTCAGGCCCGCGTTAAGGCTGTCGGAATAAACGGCTTTAGCCCCTGCGGTACCTCGTTCTAAGCCGCTACAGGAGCGGCTTTTCACGGCACAGTAGTTACCTCAGGGCCTAAAGGCCGCTCGGTTGGTTGGTCGCTCACGCGGCGCTAAAGCGCCGCACTACTCGAACCGCTAAAGCTGCGACCATTCCGAGCCAGGCTTTATCAGGGTTTCCTAGGCAAGATCACCGCTTATAGAAGCGAGCTCCTACATGGCATCTACTCCTGACGTGACTCCCGCCCCTGAAACGAAAAAGAAGTCGCTCGTCCTGCGGCTCTTTAAGTGGGCTGTCCTCGCATTCGTTGTCCTTGTCGTTCTGGTGGCATTCGCGGTAGTGAACAATAACCATTCCTTCCACCAGACTTCGCGCGCCGAATTTAATGCGCAGCTCGATCATGCCATCGAGACCTCGACGCAGTGGATCGTGCAGCAGCCGGACATCCAGGGAAACCCGCCGTTGATGTTCATGATTGGAGATATGGCGGAGATGTCGGGCGACCCCCGGCTGAAGGAGTTTATCGCCACTTACCTGGCCAGCCCGCGAGTGCGGCAGCCCGGCCATCCGGTGACCTGGTATTACGCCCACTGGGTCGATCCCAGCGTGCCTCTGCCGATGATTACCGCCGATGAGGTGCCTTCGCTAAGCTGGCAAGAACGCTGGTTTAGCTATGGGACCGCTCCCGATCGCGTGGCCTTGACCGCGGACGATCAGGCCGACCTGTTTTCCCCAACCAAGTACAGTTGGGGAGTGCGGCTCCATCTGCAACTCATCGGCTTGGATATCTACCGTCATTACAACGGTCCCTCGGCGAAGCTGGATGCGGCCCTGATTCCGGTCACCGATGGGGTGGCGCGCGACGCCTATTGGGACTTCCGGGTGAGCGACTCCTATCCGCAACGCAGCGCGTTTCTGCTGGCCGCCGGACGGCCGGAGCTGGTGAAGAAGCGCTGGATCGAACGCATCCTCGACCGGCAAAACCCGGACGGCACCTGGAACTATTGCTGGTATGGCTGGTGCCGCGGCGTCTTCGAATTCAGCTTGTCAAAAGAGGACCAGGGACATACCACGGTGCAGGCTGCGTGGGCGTTGTATCAGTTGAAGTATCGCTACCAGGACTGGATTAAGCAAAACTTCCAGTAACCGATTGGAGCAATTTCATATTTACTATAGTCCGGGTAGAGCCGGCCTTCAGGCCGGCGTCAAGGACTTGCCCATTAAAGTCGGCGCGGCCGTGGGGGTTTAGTAAAACAACCCCCCCGGACCCCCGTGGTTCAAAAACACCAAAAACCCAGGACAAGTGCCCCGGAAAAATATAACCAACACCGATCCGCA
>JBEKQY010000171.1:0-8064 GCA_049519235.1 Candidatus Korobacteraceae bacterium
CTCAGGAGCTGGAGAGCCGTCACGAGAACTATTTGACGGAAGATGCCGACATTCTGCTGGTCGGCTTTGGCATTGTCTCGCGCGTGCTGCGCTCGGCCGTCGATCAGTTGCGGGCGCAAGGGGTGAAGGCTGGCCTCTTCCGCCTCGTCACGCTGTGGCCGTTTCCGTCGCGCGAGTTGTGCGAGACGGCCAAGCACGTGAAGCAGGTGCTGGCGGTGGAATTGAGCACCGGCATGATGGTGGAGGACGTAAAGCTGGCGCTCAACGGCAGCGTGCCGGTGGAATATTACGGGCGCGTCGGGGGCAACGTTCCCATGACAGAAGAAATTACCGCGCAAGTTTTCGCGCGCATGGCCGCCCATGTGTAAGTGCGCACACTTGTCGTGATTCGGCGTGGTATTCCGCTGGACGTGGGCGCGAATGTTTTGCTGCGTATGCACCAGCCCGGAGGGCGGAAGAGCTTAGCCCAGGACGTAAGTCCTGGGTAAACGAGGATTAAAACCCGAGTCCCGTAGGGACGGCACACCTGAGAGGCAATAGGGGTTCTTCGACTCCGGTTCGCGCAAAAAGCGGCACGAACCTCCGCTCAGGATGACACGAATTTTGGCGGGCTCGCTCAGGATGACACAGGAGAAAACTTGTGGAAGGCTATCAGGTAATTCACCAAAAATCGCCGGCGTTCTATGACAAATATGAGCGCAAAGCGGAGTTGCAGCACCAGACCCACTACTGCCCCGGCTGCGGCCACGGCATCGTTCACAAACTGATTGCCGAGGCCCTGACCGAACTCGGCGTTCAGGACCGCGCCGTCTTGGTTAGTCCGGTGGGCTGCTCGGTTTTCGCCTACTACTATTTTGACGTAGGCAACGTGCAGGTCGCGCATGGCCGCGCTCCAGCGGCGGCGACCGCGCTCAAGCGCGCCAATCCCAACTCCATCGTGATGGCCTATCAGGGCGATGGCGATCTGGCGGCCATTGGAACCGCAGAGATCATTCATGCCGCCAATCGCGGCGAAAACATCTGCGTCTTCTTCGTCAACAATTCCATTTACGGCATGACCGGCGGTCAGATGGCCCCGACCACGCTGGTTGGGCAGAAGAGCACCACTTCACCGTGGGGCCGTCGCGCCCACAATGAAGGACTGCCCCTCCACGTCTGCGAGCTACTCGCCGCACTGGAAACCCCCACCTATCTCGAGCGCGTTGCCCTCAGCGACATGAAGAACATCATGAAGGCGAAAAAGGCGGTCAAGAAGGCGCTCGAGATCCAGAAGAGGGGCGACGGCTTCTCCCTGGTCGAGTTTCTGTCGCCCTGCCCGACCATCCTGAACATGGATCCCGTCGTCGCACGCAAGTGGGTCGGGGAAACATTGATGAAAACGTTCCCCCTGGGCGTCTTCCGCGATCGCAAACCTGAGCTGCCAATCGATGCGATAGTCCCCAAGAAGACCATTGCTGAGGCGCTCGAAGTGGAAGCGGGCGTAGAGAGTCTGTCGGCTGTGAAGCGGCATCATCACACTCGCGACCTGACGGTGAAGATGGCCGGCTTCGGTGGACAAGGCATTCTGCTGATGGGTCAACTGCTGGCTGAAATGGGTTTGCGCGAGCACATGGAAGTGAGCTGGCTGCCCTCCTACGGCCCGGAGATGCGTAGCGGCAGCGCGCATTGCCACATCATCCTTTCGCACGATCGCATCGGCTCGCCGTTAATCTCGCAGCCCGAGGTGCTGGTCGCGATGAATGAATTGTCGCTCCACAAATTCGGGCCCGCGGTCGCCTCCGGCGGATTGATTCTGTACAACAGCACCAAGGTTCCGGAAGGCTTCAGCGTGCCGCAGGCCCGCGTGGTCTGCGTGCCGGCGTCGGAGATCGCCGACGGCTTGGGCTCGTCGAAGGTCGCCAATGTGGTTATGCTCGCGGCGTTACTGGAAGAAACCGAGTGCCTGCCGACAGAGTCGGCGATTGCCGTGCTGGAAGAGCTGGTGAAAAATCCCAAGCTGCTTGAACTGGACAAGAAGGCGGTTGCGGCAGGACGGGATTACGTCGATACCAAGGTCGAAGTCGGCGCCGTGTCGCAGCCGGACGGGTATTCGTACTGAAGAGGCTGTCAGCCGTCAGCTCTCAGCCGTCAGCTATCAGTAGAGTCGCTATTCGCTTTTCGCACTTCGCTTTTCGCCAGAAGGCCGACGGTTTGTCATCCTGAGCCAGCCCGCGGCCTTGGTGCGGGCGAGCCGAAGAGCCTGCCCTGAGCTTGACCCCCGGTCTCCACAATTCACCGTGCGTCCTGCTCACCGTTTCAATTTGCGCTCCTCTCACAGCCTCACGTGATGCGCCTCACTGCACGCCATAATGATTAGCGCTGCAATACAGACGCCTACTGAAGAGGGACGGAATCATAATGCAATTAGAAAAGGATCAAGTACTTTGTCCGCTTTGTCATGGTCATGGCCGAGAGCGCAAGGAGCTGCTGGTGGTGCGTTGGCGTAGCCGGGAATTCGAACAGGATCTGCAGAAGATGGCCGATGAATCAGCCTTTGGATCGACGGGCGGTCTTGAGGTCCCCTTCGAAATGGAAGAGCCGGTCTACAGCAACGAGTCCGACTAGGGTTGACGGCACGTAATTCTGCTTGCTATATTAAGAAGGTTCTGCGAGTCGTGTTTGGCCTGCCTGTAGTGTCTGGCTGTGCTGCGTTGATTCATATCCTGTAGAATTGTTTTTGCAGGGTCCTCGCTGAAACGTGCCTGCGCTTCCGCCGGAGCTTTCCGGTGGGTATGCAGGCTGAGGCAACGAAACGGAGCGCCCTCGTTCCCGATCTCCGCATCCGGCAGCGAGCTGGATGCGGGACGACCACGGCGTCACCGTCGTAAGCCTAACCTGATCGGAAACCAATGTTCCCCGACTAGGCTGGGGAAGCATGGGCAAAGTGGCCTGAGGCCACGTGAAATGCTGCCCAGCCCCAAAAATGGGGGCAGAGTTGTTGCGCACGACAAGGGGCCGCAGATGTGGCTTCCGGGCGGGCGCAGTTTTGTGGTCTTGTGCTGCCGCGGAATTCAGAAGGCGGCCTGGGTCGCAGCATTTGCCAGCCGAAGCGCTGGTCTGAAGAAACGAAGGAGTTGCCAAGAGTGCCTACTTTTAACCAACTGGTGCGCAAAGGCCGGCAGGCCCCGAATTACAAGACGGCCAGCCCGGCGCTGCAGTCGTGCCCGCAAAAGCGCGGGGTTTGCACTCGCGTGTACACCCAGACGCCGAAGAAGCCGAACTCCGCGTTGCGCAAGGTGGCGCGCGTGCGCCTGACCAATGGCATCGAGGTGACGACCTATATTCCTGGCGTCGGCCACAACCTGCAAGAGCACTCGATTGTGCTGATCCGCGGCGGCCGCGTAAAGGACCTGCCGGGGGTGCGCTATCACGTGGTGCGCGGCACGCTGGACTCCGTGGGCGTTGCCAATCGCAAGCAAAGCCGCTCCAAGTACGGAGCCAAGAGGCCGAAGGCGTAAGCTGCTCCGACGAGCGCAAGAGCGGCCCTGGTCGAGGAATGCGGCCGGGTTTGTATCAGGGCACGACTTCAGTCGTGCCGCAAAAGGCATAGAAAGACTTGGGGCTTTAGCCCCGGCAAAGGGTTCGAGGATTTATGCCGAGAAAAGGACATATCGCGAAGCGCGAGACGCTGGCTGATCCGGTGTATCAGTCCACGCTGGTCAACAAGTTTGTGAACTCCATGATGTGGGACGGCAAGAAGTCGACCGCCCAATCGATCTTCTACAACGCCATGAAGAAGCTCGAGGAGAAGGGTGGCGACGAGGCCATCAAGCTGTTCAAGAAAGCGGTTGAGAACGCCAAGCCGGTGCTGGAAGTGAAGACTCGCCGCGTCGGTGGCGCGAACTATCAGGTTCCGGTCGAGGTCAATGCCGACCGCCGCACCTCGCTGGCGATTCGCTGGATTTTGACTTATAGCCGTGGCCGTGGCGAGAAGGGCATGATCGACAAGCTGGCGAACGAGCTGCTTGACGCCGCCAATGGCAAGGGAGCCGCCATCAAGAAGAAAGAAGATGTGCACCGCATGGCCGAGGCCAACAAGGCCTTCGCCCATTACCGCTGGTAGCGGAGGACCAGGCCTTTAGACCTGTGTCAAGCCCACCCTTTAGGTTTGCGGCGCTTCAGCGCCGCGCAGGAGTGGGAATCGCGAGTTTGTGGTTGCAGAAGCAGATGAGAGTCTGCGATGAACCCAGCCCCGCAGGGGCGGAATAACTTAGCCCAGGACGAAGCGAAGCGGAGTCCTGGGTTGGCGGAAATAAAGAATCCGAGTCCCGTAGGGACGGCAGGGTTTTCCCCGCGCAGAACAAGAACCGGCTGAAGCCGCCTCGGGATGACAGGGCCGCAAAGGCTAAGCGAGCCCGAAGGGCGAAAGTAATTAGCCCAGCGCGGAAGCGCTGGGGCGAGCAAAATTAAAAAGAGCCCCTTCAGGGGCGACACAGCAAGAAACGGATTAGATTGTGCCCAGACAGGTCCCATTAGAGCGTTGCAGGAACATCGGCATCATGGCCCACATCGATGCCGGTAAGACCACCACCACGGAGCGCATCCTGTTCTACACAGGACGCACGCACCGTATTGGGGAGGTCCATGAAGGCACTGCGACGATGGACTGGATGGCGCAGGAGCAGGAGCGCGGCATTACCATCACATCCGCTGCCACCACCTGCTTCTGGAACGATTTCCGGATCAACATCATCGACACCCCGGGCCACGTCGACTTTACCGCCGAAGTTGAGCGCTCGCTGCGCGTGCTCGACGGCGCTTGCGCCGTCTTTGATGCGGTGCATGGCGTTGAGCCGCAGTCGGAGACCGTCTGGCGGCAGGCCGATAAATACGGTGTGCCGCGGATTTGCTTCATCAACAAGATGGACAAGATGGGCGCCGATTTTGAGCATGCCATCGACACTATCCGCAAACGTCTCAGCGCGCGCCCGGTCGCAATTCAGTTGCCCATCGGCCAGGAAGACAAGTTCAAAGGCGTCATCGATCTCATGGCGATGAAGGCGATCCTATGGAATGACGAGAGCCTGGGCGCCGAATACGTGGTCGAAGAGATTCCTGAAGAGCTGAAGAAGAAAGCCGCTGCCTACCATCAGATTCTGGTCGAGACGGTCGTCGAAAACGACGATCAGGACGAACTGATGCACAAGTACATCGAAGGCGAGACGATTGGCGAGACCGAGCTGAAGGCCGCGTTGCGCCGCGCCACCCTGAAGATGAAAGTTTTCCCGGTGATCTGTGGGTCAGCCTTCAAGAACAAGGGTGTGCAACCGCTGCTCGACGCCGTGGTGGACTATCTGCCGTCGCCGCAGGATGTTCCTCCGGTGAAAGGGTTGAACCCCGACACGGGCGCAGAAGAACAGCGGGCGGCTGACGACAAGGCGCCGTTCTCGGCGTTGGCGTTCAAGATCATGAGCGACTCCTTCGTCGGGCAACTCACCTTCATCCGGGTGTACTCGGGACACCTGAAGCAGGGCGATAGCGTGCATATCAGCGGGCGTTCGCGAAGCGAGCGAATTGGTCGCCTGCTGAAGATGCATGCCAACAAGCGTGAGGACATTACCGAAATCTATGCCGGCGACATTTGCGCTTGCGTTGGACTGAAGCACATCACCACCGGCGATACCATTTGCGACGAGAACCATCCCATCATCCTGGAGTCCATTGAGTTCCCGGCGCCGGTGATTTCAGTTGCGGTCGAGCCCAAGACCAAGAGCGATCAGGAAAAGATGGGCGTCGCGCTGGGCAAGCTGGCGCAGGAAGATCCCACCTTCAAGGTCAACACCGATCCTGACAGCGGACAGACCATCATCAGCGGCATGGGTGAGCTCCACCTGGAGATCATCGTCGACCGCATGATGCGCGAGTTCAACGTGCAGGCCAATGTCGGCAAGCCGCAGGTGGCGCATCGCGAGACCATCCGCAAGGAATCGAAGGCGGAAGGCAAGTACATCCGGCAGACTGGCGGCAGCGGCCAGTACGGTCACGTGCGCATCCGGCTGGAGCCGAACGAACCGGGCAAGGGCTACGAGTTCATCAACGAAGTCGTGGGCGGCGTGATTCCGAAGGAATTCATTAAGCCGGTCGATCAGGGCATTAAGGAAGCCATGGAAGGCGGCGTCCTCGCCGGATACGAAATGGTGGATGTGAAGGCGACGCTCTACGATGGCAGCTATCACGATGTCGATTCCAACGAAATGGCCTTCAAGATTGCCGGTTCGATGGCGTTCAAGGAAGCCGCGCGCAAGGCCAGTCCGGTGCTGCTGGAGCCGGTGATGTCGGTGGAAGTGGTCGTCCCCGAGGAGTACATGGGCGTCATCATTGGTGATCTGAGCAGCCGTCGCGGACGCATTGAAGGCATCGAGCATCGCGCCGGATCGCAGGTAATCAAGGCAATGGTTCCGCTGGCCGAAATGTTTGGCTACGCGACCAATATGCGCTCGAACACCCAGGGCCGCGCGACCTTCAGCATGCACTTCTCGCGCTACGAAGAGGCGCCGCGCGCTGTGGCCGAAGAGATCGTGGCCAAGGTGCAAGGTAAAAGTCCGGCGGGAACGAAGTAAGTAGGATGATAGCGGTGGCCGATTCGCGACTAAGGTTTGCAAGAAGTCTACGCGAGTTGGCTGATCGGTCGAGTGAGATTGAGCTGCGGAGTGCGCTGTCGCGCTCCTATTACTCGATCTATCACGCGACAAAGGCATTGTTGCCGAAGGTGGATCACCACAACATCGCCGAAGAATTGGGCAAACTGGATCGGCAAGTGGGCTTGGATATTGAGATCCTGCAGAAGCTTCGGTCCCAAGCGGATTATGACCCGCAGTTTGTGGAACGGGAGTTCGAGGGTAGTTTGGAGCTTTTCCGCATCGAGGCTCAAGAGCGAGTGGAGCAAGGCCGCAGGATCTTTCGATGGCTGACAGATGAGATCGGAAGAAAGCAGCAGGGGTAGGGAATTATGGGAGAAGATTTGGAATCGCGGGTTCGACGTAAGTTACAAGCAGATGGCTTACTCCCATATCTTGTCAACGAACGTTCCCAGTTCTTGGATTTTCCCAGTGGATATTTCCTCGAGCTTGTTGTGAAAGATGGAGCGAAGCTGCCAGAATTCAGACGCGCCGTTGATGAGATTCGAGCCCAGGTTCCAGAAAAGCTTGACGTGATTGTTCGGGCGGTGTGGGAAGTGAGCAACGTCGGCGGTCCGATCCAAGCTTACTCGATGCAAACCGGTAGCCCGCGCGCGGCGACGCAATATCCGGTCGATCTGAAATCGGGTGGTGCTGTCAAGCGGATATGGGTCGAGGTAACTTATCTGGCCGATAAGATGCTTGAGGAACACGGCGCGGAAAAAACAGAAGACGTGAAAGGAATTGTGGAGGAGTTTGTAGTATCACAGCTGAAGAAGGGGGGCGCGAGCTATTGGGATCCGGAGCAATTTCCGGTTCTCGAGATCAACAGCAACACTGCAAGCTTCATTGTGAGTGGCGCGTTACCCGGATGGACGAAGAGACCTGCTGTTTAATGTGGAGCAAAGCAAATGGCGAAAGAGAAATTTGACCGCAGCAAGCCGCACGTGAACGTGGGCACGATCGGGCACATCGATCATGGCAAGACCACGTTGACCGCGGCCATCACCAAAGTATTGCAGAAGCACAATCCCAAGATCGTGTTCCGCTCGTTCGACTCGATCGACAATGCTCCGGAAGAAAAGGCGCGCGGCATCACCATCGCCACGGCGCACGTGGAGTACGAGACGGCCAACCGGCACTACGCGCACGTGGATTGTCCCGGCCACGCCGACTACATCAAGAACATGATCACCGGCGCGGCGCAGATGGATGGCGCGATCCTGGTGGTCGCGGCCACCGACGGGCCGATGCCGCAGACCAAAGAGCACGTGCTGCTGGCGCGTCAGGTGGGCGTGCCCTACGTGCTGGTGTTTCTGAACAAGTGCGACGCGGTCGAGGACCCCGAGCTGATCGATCTGGTCGAGATGGAAGTGCGCGAGCTGCTGACCAAGTACCAGTTTCCGGG
>JBEKQY010000172.1:0-8030 GCA_049519235.1 Candidatus Korobacteraceae bacterium
CTCGCGCATGCAGGCAATCTTCAATTCGCGGGAATATTGTTGTCGGGGCACCAGCATCGTTCTCCTCCGTTCAATGTAGCTGGCCCCTTAAATTCCTGTCTCAGTTTTTGGGTGCAGTCCATCTGATTTCCCCCCTCCGTTGACTCGCAAACCGCTACGCCTTCACTGCCTCGGCGTGCCTGGCGCGGCGGGAAGCATATAGCGGAAACGCTTCGGCCAGTTCCAGCACCTCGCGGCGAATGCGCGCCAGCAGGGTCTTATCGGTGCGGTTGTGCAGCACTTCTGATATCCACTTGCCCACTTGCCGCATCTCGGGTTCCTTCATGCCGCGGGTGGTGAGCGCCGGCGTGCCAATGCGAATGCCGCTCGGCTTCAGCGGAGGATTGGTGTCGAACGGAATCGCGTTCTTGTTCACGGTGATGCCGGCCTCGTGCAGCGCGTTTTCGGCTTCGCTACCCAGCATGCCTTTGGCGAAAACGTTTACCAGCATCAAGTGCGTGTCGGTGCCGCCGGAGACGATGTGGAAGCCTTCATCGGCCAGGGTCTGCGCCAGCACAGCGGCGTTGGCAACGATCTGCCGCGCGTAATCCTTAAAGGCGGGCTGCGTGGCTTCTTGGAAGCAAACTGCTTTCGCCGCGATGATGTGCACCAGCGGGCCGCCTTGCACTCCGGGGAAGACCATTTTGTCGATGGGCGCGGCGTATTCGGTCTTGGAGAGAATCAGTCCGGCGCGCGGGCCGCGCAGCGTCTTGTGGGTGGTGCTGGTGACAATCTGCGCGTGCGGCACCGGCGAAGGATGCACGCCGCCGGCAACCAGCCCGGCGAAGTGCGCCATATCGACCAGGTAGATCGCGCCGACTTTGTCGGCGATCTGTCTCATGCGGACGAAATCGATGATGCGCGGATAAGCGCTGCCGCCGCCGATGATGAGCTTGGGACGCTCGCGTTCGGCAATCTGCTCCAGCTCGTCGTAGTCGATGGTCTCGGTTTCCCGGGTGACGCCGTAGGGAACGATCTTGTAGGTCTTGCCGGAGAAGTTCAGCGGATGCCCGTGCGACAGGTGCCCGCCGTGCGCGAGGTTCAAACCGAGAACGGTATCGCCCGGTTGCACAACGGCCGCGTAGGCAGCCATGTTGGCTGTGGAACCCGAGTGCGGCTGCACGTTGGCGTGCTCGGCGCCGAAGAGCTGCTTGGCGCGGTCGCGCGCCAGGTTCTCAACCACGTCGGTAAACTCGCATCCTCCGTAGTAGCGGCGGCCGGGATAGCCCTCGGCGTACTTATTGGTGAAGACCGAGCCTGCCGCTTCCAGCACGGCTTCGCTCACAAAGTTCTCCGAGGCGATCAGCTCCAGGCCTTCGTGCTGACGGCGCTCCTCGTTTTCGATGGCCTGCGCGATCTGCGGATCGTCTTCCGCCAGCGAACGTTCCATAGCATTGTTTGTCATGATTCCGTCCTTCGCTAAGATTGTTGCAACTCATGAATTGCCGGGCCGAGCATCGTGACAATTGTAGCGCGTGGCGTGTTCCAAGGCGTGGGCGTGGCCGGCTACTCTGGAATGTTCGTTCCAGACAGATTAAAGGGTCCCGGCCGATTCGCGCCGGTGGACGAAAGGCGGGCTTCCAAATCACAAACCGACCGGCTGACGAGCGTCGGTGATTCCCATTCCGAGACTTTCCCGCTGATTTTTCCCGATAACTGTTGTTTCGCCAGCCGAATTTGCGCTAAGGTCAATCTGGATCACTTTTGCACAGGTAGGTCGCGAGAGCAGTTGCATCGGCCAAACGGCGTTGCTGTGCTCGCGTGTGATCTCTTCAATCTCCCTTCGGCCGCCGGATCGAAGCATCGGCAGCCAGTTCCAAGACCCTCCCAAATCTTCTGCTGCGTGAAAGAAGAACGCACGCCTTTATGCAGGCTGCGGAAAAATTCGTTTTGCGAATGGTTTGTGTCAGGGCACGACTTTAGTCGTGCCGATAAGCCGTTCATTTCTAATATCCCGAGCGGGCTTCAGCCCGCGAGGAATCTGCTTTTCGGACTTTTTCCGCGGCCTGTTTATGAGCGTGCGGCATTGGCGCCTAGCGGGACCAAGGGAGGTCAGTGTGACACACGGAGAAGCACTACGCCGGAGAATCATAACCAGCGTCATTATCCTGCTGGCCGCTTCGCTCTCTGCCGCGGCGCAGACGCTTATCACCACGGTAACCGCCGGAGACGACCCGGCTGCCATCGCCGTGGACCCCACTACCAACAAGATCTACGTCGTCAACCAGGACAGCTTTAACGGCTACAGTTATTACATGACGGTCATCGACGGAGTGACCTACACCACCGCCACGGTCCCGATGGGCGCGGCCCCGGATGCGGTCGCGGTCAATGCCGCGACCAACAAAATCTATGTCGCCAATGGAAACAGCAACAGCGTTACCGTGGTCAACGGCGCGACCAACGGGACCACCTCTGTCGCGGTGGGCGATTATCCCTTTGCCATCGCCGCCAATGCCGTAACCAACAAGATTTATGTCGCCAATTACTATTCCAACAATGTAACGGTAATCGACGGCGCGACCAACCTCACCACCACGGTCGGCGTCGGGAGCCATCCCTTTGCCGTGGCCGTCAATCCCGCTACCAACACGATTTACGTTGCCGACAACGGCAGCAACGACGTGGCCATTATCGATGGAGCCACGAACTTAGTCACGACGGTTGGGGTTGGGCCTTATCCGCGGGCGATCGCGATCGATCCGGTAACCAATCAAATCTACGTCGCCAACTACGGTTCCAATTCCACCTGCAATTCCAACTCTTACGCCTCGTATGTTTCGGTCATCGATGGAGCGACGAATTCTGTCACCAGCAGCGTTGCAGTGGGAATATGTCCTGGCGCGGTTGTGGTAAATCCCGTCAGTAGTCAGGTCTACGTGGCCAACTACGGAAGCGGCACAGCCACCATAATCGACGAAACCACTCTTGCCACCACCACGGTCTCTGCCGGCAGTTCCCCGATTGCGGTTGATGTGGACCCGATGACCAACCACGCTTACCTCAGCAATTTTCTCTGGGACGGCACGGTGACCGTGGTCGATGGAAACAACGCTTCCGCCACCTCCGTTTCCCTGGGGGAGAATGGGATCTATCCCAATGCTATCGCCGTCAATCCACTGACCAACACCGTCTATGTGGCCGATAACGTCGGCAACAGCGTCTCGGTCATTGCTGGGGCAAGTTCGGATGCGGTGCAATTTGTCCTCGTCACTCCTTGCCGTGTCGCAGACACGCGGCAGCCGGATGGTCCATTTGGCGGGCCATATCTCTCTGGTGGAACCTCGCGCAGCTTCGCCGTTCCCCAAAGTGACTGCAACATTCCAAATACGGCAATCGCTTACTCGCTGAACGTCACCGTCGTGCCCTTGCAAGGAGAGCTTCGATATCTGACTCTCTGGCCTACAGCAATACCGCAGCCGTTGATTTCGACACTCAACTCCTACGACGGGCGCGTCAAGGCAAACGCAGCCATCGTTCCGGCTGGCGCCGAGGGAGCGGTCAGCGTTTATGTCACCGACTCGACCCATGTCATCCTGGATATCAACGGATACTTCCTCTGGCCGGCCGGCAGCACGCTTCAGTTTTATCCGCTGCCGCCGTGTCGCGTGGCCGACACCCGCAACTCGAACTATCCTCAGGGCCTGGGTCCGCCATCCTTGTCGGCTGGCGAGCCGCGCGATTTTCCGGTGCTGAATGCGACCACCTGCTTTCAGCAAGTTCCGCCCGGCGTAACCCCGGCGGCCTATTCCTTCAACTTCACCGCCGTGCCGCAAGGGCCGCTGGGCTATCTCACGGTTTGGGCGGAAGGTTGGTCGCAACCCTTGGTTTCCACCCTGAACGCACCTACGGGGACGGTGGTAGCCAACGCGGCCATTGTGCCTGCCGGAAGGGACGGTGGGATCAGCGCGTTTGCCTACAACAACACCAACCTCCTCATCGACATCAACGGCTACTTTGCGGCGCCGGGAACAGGAGGGCTATCGCTCTATCCGATGGCGCCGTGCCGCGTTCTGGACACCCGCAATGGCAATGGGGCTTTCAGTGGAGTCCTGAATCCTCCCGTGGACGTCTTGGGGAGTCCTTGCGGTGTGCCCTCGCAGTCGCAGGCCTACGTGTTCAACGCGACGGTGGTGCCAGAGGGTCCGCTGGGATATCTGACATTGTGGCCCGACGGCGGACAGCAACCCGACGTCTCCACTTTGAATGCAGTAGACGGAGCAGTGACATCTAACATGGCGGTCTTGTCGTCAGGCAATCAGGGCAAAGTCGACGCCTACGCTCATGGCCTCACCCAACTGATTCTGGACATCTCCAGCTACTTCGCGCCGTGAGTGCGGCTACACAAAGCCTGCTTTTGCTGGCATGAGATGCTCGGCACTACTTGAGTAACCGATTGACAACCGCTGGGCGCGGGGTCACAATCTCCACGTCCCGGCGTTCGTCCTCCGCTCTCGAAAAAGGAGCGCCTTATGCGCCGAATCATCCCTGGAACCATCGTTCTAGCCTGCGTCGTGCTCATGCTAACGATCATGCGACAAGGCTTGCAGGCCCAGACCTTCACTGTGCTCCACAACTTCACCGGCGGAGCCGACGGGGGATACCCTTATGCCGGCGTGACGATGGATAGGGCCGGAAACCTCTATGGAACGACCTACTACGGTACGGTTTACAAGATGACGCATACCGGCGTCAGTTGGACACTCGCCACGCTAGGCGACGTCGGAGAAACCTGGGCCGGGGTGACCATTGGGCCTAACGGCAGCCTCTACGGCACGACCTACGATGGCGGCGCTTACGGCAACGGCTCGGTTTTCAATCTGAGACCGCCTCTGCACGCTTGTTCCAACGTTTTGTGCAGTTGGACCGAAACCGTGCTCTACTCCTTCCAGGGAGGTACCGACGGAGCAAACCCTGCCAGCGGCGTGATCTTCGATCAGGCGGGTAACATCTATGGCACCACGGCCTACGGAGGTCTCGAATGCTATTACCTTGGAAACTGCGGCACTGTTTATGAGGTGACACCTTCAGGGAGCGGCTGGACGGAGAGCGTTATTTACGCCTTCTCAGGCAGTGACGGAGAATCCCCTCTTAGCAGCGTGATCTTCGACAACGCTGGCAACCTCTATGGTACGACGTGGGGAGGCGGCACTTACCCGTGTGGCGGCTCAGGATGCGGGACGGTGTTCGAGTTGACGCCTACCGGGAGCGGGGGCTGGGCGGAGAGTTTTCTCTACAGCTTCACTAACGGAGCGGACGGACTCAATCCTTATGCCGGGCTGATCTTTGACCCGTCAGGCAACCTCTACGGCGCCACCGCTGGCGGCAGCGAGACGGCTTTCAAGCTGACCCCCTCCGGCGTCACTTGGACGTTTTCCCTGGTCTACAGCTTTACCGGAGGCGACTGGTGTGGGCCGCGAGCCACGCTTGTCATGGACGGGGCGGGCAATCTGTACGGCACAACGGCTTGCGACGTCCCTAACGGAACGGTCTTTAAGCTGACACCTTCGGACGACGGCACCTGGACTTACACCTTGCTACACGGCTTTACTGACCCTGACGGGGCGCTTCCGTTCGGTGGCGTGGTGATCGATGCCAACGGCAATCTGTATGGCACAACCTCCGCTGGCGGGCAGTATGGCTACGGCGTCGTCTGGGAGATCACGCCCTGACTCCGGACGCAGGAACCGATGGCTGGCCGAGATTTTTGTTCTGCTATTTGGCCGGGGCGGGGGTCATGGGAAATTCCTGCCCCGTCACCGGCGCCAAGAACGGTATGACATAACTCTGAACGGCGAAGGTTCCCGACTTGATTGCCTCGGCCACGAACTTGTATCTGAACTCGCCCATCTTGAAGGATGCGACCTTCAGATGAAAGATGAAGGTCCCGTTCTTGGACTCGTGGAAGCTGGCTTGATCGGGAGTCAGGTTTTTGACTACCAGCAGGATTTCTCCGCCTTGATCCTCGTCCCGCTCGCCCTTCTCGGCGGCTGGCTTCTCTTTCGCCTCACGTTTTTCCTTGGACTCGGCTTCGCGTTTTTCCTTGGCCTCACGGCTGGCGCGAGGCACTTGAAATCCTGGAATCAGTTTGCGGGCTTCTTCCAGGTTCGAGGCAGGATAGTTGCCGGGTAGCCATAAAGAGTCGGGCAATTCTTCCGGCCCCTCGATGGTCGGGTACAGCAATAACTGTTGCCCCTTCGACAAATCGCGCCGCTCTGGAGTAAGACTGAACTCCGCCACCACCATGGGAAACGCGACTGCCTTCGGTCCTTCGGCGATGACCAACGGCCGCAGGCCTGCTTCTGTGCGTTCTGGAATAGCGATGTAGGCGGTGTCGGCGGTTTCGGCCACGATCCGCGCCGGGCGATCCTCGAAGGCGGCGAAGGTTTGGCTGTTGTCTCCGCTAAACGCGCCCTGAATTACGCAAGGTTGGCCCTTCAGACAAATCGCCGGCGCGAGGTAAGAAGTTGGGGTCTTGGCTTTCGGGGAGGGTCCGCGGGGAAGGCTGATCGCCTTGGAAATCGGGTTGCTCGCATTGGCCGCCTCCCGGAATAGCACCACCAACTCTCCCCGCTTAGCAGGAACGGTCAGGGTGATGGGCCCATCCGCGGGCTGCGGCGGCTGCCCAGACACCTCCAACGTCCATCCCGATAACGTGGAAGCGGCGCCGGTCGGCGCGAAAGGCAGCGCAACTCGGGTGACGACAATTCCCGGCGTTCCTTCATAGTGGCTGGGATCCTCAACGACGCTTCCCGAGACGCGCTCGCCGGGCCGGGTCCGCGCCGGCAAAATCACTCCCGCCTCTTTGACGTTCGTGCCCGCAGCCGGCTGCGAGGGCGGCACAGCGGCTGGCCTGCTCTTGGAGGCTTGTGGTACAGCTTGGCGGGCATGCGCCAGTTGCTGCGTCACTTCGTCCTGGGTGAACTTCTTCACCGTCTCCGGAGAACCGGAAGATTCCTCGCCCGCCGGACAATCGACGGTCTGATACTTCTGGGCAGAGACGTTCCAATCGGCGCAGTGATAGACATTGGTCTGGGGATCGTGAGTTAGCTGGTGGCCGGCAATCTGCTTTCCCGACTCGTCGAACACCTGGATGAACTCGCCGGTAAAGTTCGCATTGTTGTCGTAAGTATCGCGCGTGATCCTGTGAATTTTTCCGTTTGGCCAATACGAGGTTGAGGTTGTCTGCGGCACATAGGAGCCCGCGGGATACTCATAGGTCTGCTTCTGTAGCAACTGGCCATCGGCGCCGAGAGTGCGCATCTCCGTGACCTGCTCCGCCGCGTTGTATTGCAGCTCTATTTTCCTTCCGCCACCGGACTCCTGTACTACCGTGCGCTGGGCAGAGCTTGGCACAGCACTTGCCATGAGCAGGCCAACGAACGTGAATATCCAGTAAAAAGGCAGATCAGGAACGGGTTGAATTGGTCGCATGGGCTGTTTTCCTCACCGATGAGAACTTCGCGAGAAGATCGGAAATTTTAGAAGGCCTCGGCCTTCCGGGTAGTAGGTCAGTTTGAATGCGGATGCGCGCCTTTCGCGCGCCGGCGCGAATCGGCGCGCCCAGATCCCTCGCTTCGCAAAGCAGGCTCGCTCGGGATGACAACGTATGATCCCGCACAAAAAGCAAACTGACCCACTACGGCCTTCCGGCAATGATTACGCGCTCGAATCGTAGCAGGCATTAAAGTGTAACACGATACTATCGCCGGCCCGGCGATGTGGCTTTGGTCACGTGGCAGCATGGTTGTGCGGAATCTTCTCGATAACGGGAGCACGAAACCGATCACGTTGGTCTGCGAGCATCTCTTCCTGGTGACGGCAAGGAACGAGAGCAATGGTGTTCAAAATCGGGACAATTGGGCCATCCTCAGCAGCAACTACTATCGTTTTCGTTGACAATGAGCGCTCTACGAGTTACAGTTTGATCGCACCGACGGTGGTATCGTCTCCTCCTGTCCAGCGCAAATATTCACCCATGTCCCCACAGC
>JBEKQY010000173.1:0-7982 GCA_049519235.1 Candidatus Korobacteraceae bacterium
TAGTCAGTTAGTCAGTAGCCAGTTGCCAGATTGGTCAGTAAGCAAAGAAGCGCCTACGGGCTAGGCATTTCCCTCTTCCCTGACAGCGGCGCATCCCGAACGTCAGGCCGCGGAATGGACCGGCGCCTTCAGCTTCTCCATGATGCCTTCCAGCGCGGTGCAGCGATGGCGCAATGCCGTCCTGAATTCGTGATGATCGGCTTTGGCGATCTCGTGCAACAGGTGTTTGTGCTGTTCTTGCAAGAGCTCCAGGAGCAGTTCTTCTTCCTTGTCGGTCAGCCGCAGTTCCATGGTGACCTCCACCCAAACAGAGAGTACAAGACAATTCTAACTCTGGAGCAGCGAAGGCGGGGGGCAAGTCGCCAGTCGTCAGTTGCCAGTAAGAGCAAAGGCCCGCCCCAGCCCGACAGAAGGGCTAGACTAGAACGGAGCAACCGGCTTCTCAGCCACAACATTGGGCATCAGGTCGTAATATTCGGCAGCTCGATCTCGGCATTCGCCACGGCATCGGGCCCCACCTTGACGATCTTGGATGCCCGTACGCTCTTTCCCCCCTTCAGCGCGGTCACAAGCAGCCGATACTGGCCGGGAGGGATGGAAGCCCGGCTCCATTCCACTGCTCCTTCGACAGTTTCGGCTGGAATCGGAGGCGGGGCGCCTTCCAGAGTGACCGTGAATCTACGATCATCGGCGGTAAGTGCGTTCGAAACCTTAAGTTCGATGGCGCCCGGACGGACGGCCAAATTGCGTGCCTTGAACTCCTGTTCCGCCTTTGCCCGTTGCTCTTCGAAACTGGTCTTCACGTCTTTCTCAAGCTGTGCCATGCTGCTCTGGAACTCCGCCGCCCAGGCTTTCGTCTCATCCAGCACCATACCTGCCACCGAACTCCGAAAGCTCTTGGCCCGATCGATCAACGCCAGGATCTGCTCGTTCGTAGGAGGCGCGGAGAGGTGCGCACTCAGCATATTCCAGTCCATGCGGAAATCTTCAAGAGCACTTTGAATGCCGGTAGCGGTAATGACGTAGCGAACCCACCCGCTCGACAAGCCGAAGAAATGGTCAATGCCAACGATTCCGGCGGCGAGACCCAACAGCAGCGATACCCACAGGCCGGTGGAAATGTTGTCCTTCTTTAGGATCAGGACGATCGCGAGGGGAACGATGCCGGCAGCCGTACTCAGTAGAATGGCCGAGGCACGCAGCCAACGTGAGCAGATCGATTTCCACTTCTTACTCGCAAAGTACCAATCGATGGCTTTGACGGCCTCGGCTTCCACGTATTCCCGGATCGCACTCAGCGAGCCGGGGACATTGTTAGGGTCCCATGCGATCGATTGACGATCAGTCTTGATGTCATGCGACTTACGCTGGCTATTCGTGCTCATGGTTGGTTGATTTACAGAATGTGCGTACTATGCCACAAGTGGTGGCTATTGCATAGCCTTATCAAACGTAAACTACTCTGAAATCCGACCCAGCGAAAAGGGCCCCGCATTTCTGCGAGGCCTTTGCCTTCGCCTTTAGGCCCCTAGCTAATTGCTAGTTGCTAGTTGCTAGTTGCCAATTGCTAGTTGCTAATTGCTTCCTCAGTACATCCCGCCCATGCCGCCGCCGCCGTGGGGCATCGCCGGTTCCTTCTTCTCTTCCGGAAGCTCGGCTACCAGGGCTTCGGTAGTCAGCATCAGGGCCGCGATGGACCCTGCGTTCTGTAGCGCCGTGCGCGTGACCTTGGTCGGATCGATGACACCGGCCTTCACCAGGTCCTCGAACTTATCGGTCTGCGCGTTGTAGCCGAAGTTGGCGTCTTTGGACTCGCGGATGCGGCCCACAACAATCGCGCCTTCTTCGCCGGAGTTGATGACGATCTGCCGCACCGGCTCTTCCAGCGCGCGCCGCACGATGTGGGCGCCGATCTTCTCGTCGCCTTCCAGCTTCAGCGCGTCGATGGCATCGCCGCAGCGCATCAGCGCCACGCCGCCGCCGGGAACAATGCCTTCCTCCACCGCTGCGCGCGTGGCATGCATCGCGTCCTCAACCCGGGCCTTCTTCTCCTTCATTTCGGTTTCCGTCGCCGCACCAACCTTGATCACGGCAACCCCGCCCACCAGCTTCGCCAACCGCTCCTGCAACTTCTCGCGGTCGTAGTCGCTGGTAGTCTTGTCGATCTGGCCGCGGATTTCCTTCACCCGGCCTTCGATGTCGGTGTGCTTACCCTTGCCTTCGACGATGGTGGTGTTGTCCTTGTCGATGGTGATCTTCTTGGCCTGGCCGAGGTCCTGGATCTGCACGTTCTCCAGCTTGATGCCAAGATCTTCAGTGATGGCCTTGCCACCGGTGAGGATGGCAATATCCTGCAGCATGGCCTTGCGGCGATCGCCGAAGCCCGGGGCCTTAACGGCCGCAACCTGCAGCGTTCCGCGCAGCTTGTTGACCACCAGGGTGGCCAGCGCTTCACCTTCCACGTCCTCGGCAACGATCACCAGCGGGCGTCCGCCCTTGGCGATCTGCTCCAGCAGCGGAAGCAGGTCCTTCATCGACGAGATTTTCTTCTCGTGAATCAGAATGTAGGCGTTCTCGTAAACCGCTTCCATCCGCTCCGGATCGGTGACGAAGTAGGGCGACAGGTAGCCGCGGTCGAACTGCATGCCTTCGACGACTTCCAACTGCGTCTCCATGGTCTTGGCTTCTTCCACCGTGATGACGCCGTCCTTGCCCACCTTCTTCATGGCCTCGGCAATGATCCTGCCGATGGTCTCGTCGTTGTTGGCCGAGATGGTGCCGACCTGCGCGATCATCTCGCCGGTAACCTTCTGCGAGAACTTATCGAGCGCGCCGCCCTGCCACTTCTTGGCGTCCTCATCGTAGGTGCCGCAAATAGCGGTGACGGCCTTTTCGATACCGCGCTTCAGGGCCATGGGATTGGCTCCGGCGGCAACCGTCTTCACGCCTTCACGATAGATTGACTGCGCCAGCAGGGTTGCGGTGGTGGTGCCGTCGCCGGCCACGTCGGAGGTCTTGGAAGCAACCTCGCGCACCATCTGCGCGCCCATGTTTTCCAGCGGGTCCTTCAGTTCAATTTCCTTGGCTACGGTGACGCCGTCCTTGGTGATGAGCGGCGAACCGAATTTCTTCTCGATCACGACGTTGCGGCCCTTGGGACCGAGCGTGACCTTTACAGCATCAGCCAGAATATTCACGCCACGAAGAATCGACTGGCGCGACTCCTCGCCATGCAGTATTTGCTTTGCCATTTTTCTCTCCTAGTGGTCAGTGGGTCAGTGGCTAGTGACTAGCAAAATCTGACCGGTCTGACCTGATTTCATGAATTCATTTTCAAACTTCTGTCAGAGGCGTTATCAGTTGGCGGGCCGCTGTTGCCGGTGATTCAACTGGCCACTGGCCACTGATCACTGGCCACTTTCTCGGCCACTGGCTACTGACTACTTCTTAGTGGCGTGCTCCTTCGGCTTGCTGGCGCCTTCCAGAATGCCGAGCACTTCTTCCTCGCGCATGATCAGGAAGTCTTCGCCGTCGATCTTGATCTCGGTGCCGGCATACTTGCCGAACAGGATGCGATCGCCGTCCTTTACATCCAGTGGGAAGGTCTCGCCTTTGTCGTTGGTCTTGCCCCGGCCTACGGAGATCACTTCGCCCTCTTGCGGCTTGTCTTTCGCGCTGTCGGGGATGATGATTCCGCCACGCGTGGTTTCCGCCTCTTCAACACGGCGAACCACGATGCGGTCGTGCAGGGGAGTCAGCTTGGTAGCCATTCTTCGAACTCCTTTCGATTTGTCGAACTCAATTGGATTCCGTTGCATACTGGCCGAGCCTGGCGCTGACTTTCGCGCCGCCCGGCGCTTACATGAAGTTTGGGATAACGAGGGTCGGGAGCGAGTGCGGCAGTAGCGTTGGCACTCACCACCCACGAGTGCTAATATACCCGGCCCCGCATCCCGCTGTCAAGCCTCCTTGGCCGCCTTCACGCCGCGACCACGCGCGGGTGCCCCGGGTCTCGCGGTTTTCGAGACCCGGGTAATCTTGCTCTTGCCGGAGATGCCATTAGCGCACGCGGTGACGCACGCCTCCATCTGTTTCAGGTTGCTGCGCGCGCCATTCAGCGCTGTCAGGACGAGCCTCGCCTGCTTTGAATCCAGCCGCTTGCTAATGATCCCGTACAGCGCCTGCATGTACCCGATCTGGACGGCGGCCGCATCCTCCAGAAATGGTATGGGGAACGTGGGCATCGGCGGCATATCTGGAAGCCCTGGGCTCGGATCCACGAACATGCCGCGGCCAACCGGAAGACATTGGCGCGCTCCAAGGTGGTAGTAACAGTAATGCTGGCTGCGCATTGCCGGCGAGGCGCAGCGCACGCCGCTGGGCTTGATATGCTTACACATAGGGACGCTCACGAGACACCTCCATCAAAAAAAAAATAAAAAAATAAAGTCTTGCCCCACAGCAGCTTACCAAGGCGAAATTGCAAGGTATTCTGTTCAAAGGAGTTAGACTGCACTGCAACTCGCGTTTTTTGAAGACTTTGCAAGCTGCTCCGTAAAGTATTCCGTCCATTGGACTTAGCTCGGATAGCAAAGCTCCTGTTTTGAATACTTTGCGAATATTCGCTCTTGACAATCGACAACTGACAACTGGCTTCTGACAACTGACTACCGGGCTACTGACTACTGACTACTGACTACTGACTACTGACTACTGACTACTGGCTACTGGCTACTGGCAACTGACAACTGGCTACTGGCAAGTGCTTTCCTCCATAAACACAAAAAGGGCAGGCTCGCCAGGAGTGAGGCGGATCCTACCCTAACAGGCTATTATCGATCTCCACTAAAATGGTGTCAATAGAAAACTGATCAAACCCTCGCCTCTCATTCCCGAATTGGAGCTGGAAGCCCGTCGCAAAATTGACCTAATGTGCAAGACCGGATGGCAAGGCTGTGAACAAAAGCTCCGGGACTCGGGTTGGGGCACGCGGAACTCTGTTCCGAGCCCTGGGCCCGCCAGAGAAAATAATTATGCGCCAGAATCCCTAAACGGGGATAAAATGTTGCGCGCCGTCGGGAGCTAAAACGGAATTACGGTTTGGACGAAAGGAGACTGAGAAATGTCGATTAAAGAAGCCGACTACAACAAGGCCCTTATGACAGTGAGACAGGCCATCAATAACAAAGAAATAACAGGCAAGACAGCGGGAAAGTCCCATCCTGCCCACGGCGGAAAGGACGTACCTGACGGCCACGGAACCGAACTGATTGCACAAGTGCAAGCAGATGGGGGCAAGCCCGAGCTTATAAAAAAGCTCAAGAAGATCATGGGTATCTAGGCGTACTTACTGGTTGCGTGATACGGTATCTGCCGGGTGCCGGGGGCCCCATCCTTCTCGCTGCCGTTGGCGAAAGGGCGGGGAGCCCGAGTCATTCGCAGCTGTCAGAAGCACTCACAACTCCGGCGGGAAGCGTCCGTAACACGGCTGACTCATTGCAGGTGCGGGTTGCGGTTCGAGGCCCCCCAAAATTTTCCTTGCGCGTGAGCAATATTGACAAGCCGCCGCTCGGATGGCTTAAGAGCAGCCTCCTGTTTCAAAGCAGGAACTCAAGAATCTTGTCGAGCTGTCGGGAGGCAAAACCGGAAATTCCGGAATCAGCGTGCTGGCGCACAATGCGCCAACGGTGAAAGGGATCCAAAACAACTTCAAAAGGAGAACGTAATGCAAGGCTACACAGTCCATTATGAAATTGGCCCATACAAAGAGCCATACCTTGTAGAGTTCGTCGTGCCCACAGTGTGGTATGGAGATGAGCAGCCGCCCGACTGGTCAGTGGTATGGTCACAAACGTTAAAACCCGGCGAATCCCAGGACGTTCCGTGGACTATGCCACCTCCGGTCATCAATTTGCACGTTCAGTTCAAAACAACGGCTGGCAGCTTGGAAGACACTCCGGGGACGATCATGTACAAAACTGGAGGATTGAAGCCGGGCGACAAAATCACCGTCACGGCAGATCAACATATAGTTGTATCCAGATGAGCTTACGGGTGAGCGTCTGCTCTGCGGTGGCGTGCACGTCTTCATGAAAGTTGACGTCCATGGCTTCGACACGCGCTAGCGCGCTCGAGGCTCCGAGGTGGGATTGGGACGATTTCCTGGCTCATGGGCGGGGGCTCGATTGACTGTCAGGAACACAAATTCAGCAGGAACACAAATTCAGAAGGAGAGATACCATGGCGGAACCAAAAACGTTGCATGGCTTGGGCTACTTGGGAAAGTGTTACAACATCATTACCTTAGATCCGCTCAACATGGGAGTCGCGAACGGTGCGGAGCAAAACGAGGTGATGCAAAAGCACGTTCTGGATCTTGGAGTGGGCGAGGGCGATACAGACGTGTCGCCGCGAGCGGAGTACAAGGTTCCGAAGGGGGTCACCGTCAGCTCCCCTTACAGCACGGAGGCGACGACCCTCAAGTCCGTACTCTTCAACAGCTATGACTTCAGCAACGAGCTCAAGAGCGAGATGAGCGCCAACGCAGGCGTATCGGGCCTGTTCGAATTCAGCGGCAGTAAGAGCGCCAGGGAATTCGCCAAAACTTCGGGGTCGCGCAAACAGGCATTCACCTATGCGACAATGCGCGTGCGGAACCATGACGTCAAGGTTAGCCTCGACGAGGTTTCGCCGGAGCGCCTCAACGCGAGCTTCGCCAAGAGGGTCAGTGGCCTGCCGCCCCAGCGGGCCACAGAGCCGCAGAAAAAGGAATATGTAAAGTTCATCGAGGACTTCGGAACCCACTTCACACGGGGTGTGTCGCTAGGCGGTTTTGCGTATTCACTGGTTAGCAAGCAAGAGACGAAGCTTGGGGACAGCAGCGAGTCGGAGGCTACGTTCAAGCAGCAGGCCAGCCTCGAGATTAAGGGTTTCAGCGCAGGCGCCAAAGCTGAAGAGACGCAAAAGAAAATCAAACAGGCTGACCTCGAGCACAAAATCACACGCGAAGCGCTCGTTTTCCGCGGCGGTAAAGGCACTCTGCATGAGATTAAAGACGATTGGACAGGGGACCTTGAAGAAATGCCGGCCCCTATCTCGCTCGGCGCTGACCTGCAAAGGCTGGAGGTCGTTCTGACCCCCTATTTCTTCCCAGACGGCAAAGACATCGCTGAGAAACAACAGGCGCTGAAGCAAGCCATCGACGACTACGTGGTCAGCAAGGGCCTGTCTCTCGACGACAAGATCCGCGAGGGGGACCAGCTCTCGTTCGAGAAACCACTGACCGCCCTACCAGACATAGACGGAGTACTCGTCTGGCAGCAAGACCCGAAAAACCTGAAAAACCTCGAATTCAAGCATCCCGGCACGGGGGGAATAAGCCAAAAGCCGACGATAAAACTGATGCCGGTGACACCAGCGAGCGACGGCTTGGTGAGGACGGGCGAGCCCCTGAGAATTTGGATCGAGGTTCCTAACGGCCCAAAGGGATACCTGACAGTGGGGGCGTATAACGTAGTCACCGTCCCCGAGAACAACTCGGGGGTATTTCTGGCCCCTTCCTTATTGGGACCCGGGCAAGGACTACTCAGACAACAGTGGAAGGCGTATTTCATCGGCGGTGGCGGCATTGCCATGGATCGCACGGCGGTGCGGCCCCTGGTGTCGGGAGACCGTGTGATGTTCGTCCCCATTTCTATAGGAGGTAACGAGTTCGGCGTCCTCGGTGGCGAGACCAAAGATCCAGATCAACTTGTGGTTATCAGGTCTTCGCGCGACCCCAGCTATAGCGGAGACGCTTGGCGGTGGGCCTTGACTGTTAAGAGGACGGGACGGCCGGTCTAACTAGCCCTCCGAGGGTGCCCTGGCAGGTGGCCCAGGTCTCGCGCTTTTCGAGACCTGGGTGACTGCCGGTCTTACCTGGCTGGGCCTTTTCCTTGTTCGCTCGTGCGAGCCCCGCTCATCGATTCACCTGACTCAACTAC
>JBEKQY010000174.1:0-7960 GCA_049519235.1 Candidatus Korobacteraceae bacterium
TACCACCTGGGCCGCCCATAACCGCGGAGATCACGGAATTCGACACTACCGCCAGACCGCAAGAGCAATGTGTGCGAACTATCGGGCACGGTTCTCACGCAGACACTTTAGTCGTGCCGAAAAGCCCCTTATTTTTGTCATCCCGAGCGGGCTTCAGCCGGCGGGGGATCCGCCGTTCGGACTTTTTCAGCGGCCTGTGAAAGGCGTGCTCCACCCACAACCAGGTTCAAGAGATGCAACCGGAACTGGAATTTTCCTTACCTCAAAGCACGCGCCAATACGATTTCGACTTCATTGTGGTCGGCTCCGGATTCGGTGGCAGCGTCACTGCCCACCGGCTCACGGAAAAGGGCTACAAGGTGGCAGTGATGGAAATGGGCTGCCGCTGGACACCGGAAAATCTCCCGCGGACAAGCTGGTCGCTGCACCGCTGGTTCTGGCAGCCAAGCCTGGCCTTGCGCGGCTTCTTCGGCATGAGGTTCTTTCGCCACGTCACCATCCTGCATGGCTGCGCGGTCGGCGGCGGATCCATTACCTACGCCTGCACTCTGCTCCGCCCGCCCCACAAGGTTTGGGACAACGGATCGTGGAAAGACCTGGCGGATTGGAAGGCTGAGATGCCGCAGCATTACGACACCGCCTCTCGCATGCTCGGCGTCATCGAGAACCGGATTCTTGGCCCGGCCGATCGTTTGTTGCAGCGTGTGGCCGATGCGGTGGGAGTCGGAGACTCGTTCTATCGCACCCACGTCGCGATTCTCCAGTCGCCCGAAGGTGAGCCCGGCGGCACGACTGTCCCCGATCCATTTTTCGGCGGCGAAGGTCCCGAGCGCAAGACCTGCATGGCTTGCGGCGGTTGCATGATGGGGTGCCGTCATGGCGCCAAGAATACCCTCGACATGAACTATCTCTATCTCGCCGAGAAGCGCGGCGCCAAAGTATTCGCTGAAACCAAAGTTGTGGATGTTCGCCCGCTCGACGGCATGACCGATGGCAGCCACGGATACGAAGTTCGCACCGTCAAGTCAACCGCTCGTTTCAAGCGGCATCCGCGCCGCTTCACCTGCCGCGGCGTTGTCTTCTCCGCCTCATCGCTGGGCACCATGGAACTGCTCTTCCATCTGAAGGACAAAGGCTCGTTGCCGGCGGTCAGCAATCAGCTCGGAAAGTATGTGCGCACCAATTCCGAATCGTTGATCGGCGTGCGCGTGCCGCACTCCCAGGAAGACCTATCGAAGGGCGTCGCTATCGGCTCGGCAGTTTACATTGACGAGCACACGCATATCGAGGCCGTGCGCTATCCCGAAGGCTCCGACACCATGGGCGCGCTCGCCACCATCTTGACTGGCGGTCATCCCGGGCCGGGACGCGTTGCGCTATGGCTGCGGAATCTCACCGTCGCGCTGCTATTGCATCCGGTGAGAACTTTGCGGCTGCTGTTGCCTTTCGGATGGGCGCGGGAATGTGTGATCCTGCTGTGCATGCAGGCGCTGGAAGGCCACATCGACATGCGCTGGGAGCGGCATGTGTATTGGCCATTCCGCAAATTCCTGGTGAGCCGCGGGAATAAAGTCCCGACATTTATCCCCGCAGCCAACGAATTTGCCGAGAAGTTCGCGCAGCTCGCTGGTGGCACCGCCATGAGCATGCTGCCGGAAATTTTCTTCAACGTTCCCGGCACGGCGCACTGCCTGGGAGGCGCTGTGATCGCCGATTCTCCAGAGCGTGGCGTCGTCGACTACCGCAACCGTGTCTTCGGCTACAGGAACATGTACGTTTGCGACGGCTCGGTGGTCGCGGCCAACCTGGGCGTGAATCCCAGCCTCACCATCACCGCCCTTACCGAGCGCGCCATGAGCTTCATCCCGCCGGCCTCAGAAACGACTTGGGATGACGCTGCTGAAATTGGTACACTTCACTTGACGGAAATGCGTCCTAGGAACAGGCAGAGCGTCTGACGACGGAGTGGAGGTTCGGTTGGCTACTGCGGTAATGGTTCTGAATACTCTCGTAACTGACACCTGGAATGCTCAGCTTGATGAGAGCCTTTCTCTCGCTGCACGGCTGTCGGTCGCCGTTAAGTCGCGGGCCTATCATTTCAGGCTCTCCTTTCTGCTCTGGAAGATTAACGGAAGAATCTCAAGGTTTTTTCAGGATGTAGATGATTTGCTGTCGGGCAAGCGCATGCCTGCGGCCAACCTTGAACCCGCGACTCCGGAAGGGATACAAAAGTCGGTTTCCTCCCTGATTGAGCTAGGAACGTCTTTCAACAGGATTTACGAAGAAGCACGACGGAAGAGATTGCTTAACAATTCATTAATCGCCGGCCCGATAGCGGCTTTGCGGACGCATGCCGAACAGTTTTTTGAGCTGGCTGAGTGGTTGGACTTAATACGTTGTGGAGAAGACGTCGAAAGGATTTTTGCTCGGGCAGCTGAAGAAAGGCGCAGGGGAGACGTTTACGATCTTTCACAGGTCTGATTGATTGGCCCTCAAGGTACAACTCGCCGGAAGTGCATTTAAGTATCTTGAGGGATTAGACAGAATAACCAAAGCGCGGATCAGGGAGAAATTGGAGGCAATCGCAGAAGCCCCATACGACCCGCGGCTTTCTAAACCACTCACGGCTACCGCCAAGAGATCTACTCGAATCGGCTCATATCGTGTCCTATTTGAGATTGACGAGGAAACCCTTTTCGTGGCTGACATCGGCCCACGCGGGCAGATACATCGAAGAACCTAATCTCTCTTGGCTACTGCTGTGTAAAGAGGCCGCTGGTCCAGCGGTCCGGCGTGACGCCACCCCTTCCCCCGTATTACCCTTCTTTGCACAGATGGGGGGGATGAACAAGACCTACGACGCGATCATTATCGGCACCGGACAGTCCGGCCCGTTTTTGGCGATACGACTGGCCAAGGCCGGGCATAAGGTTGCCATCATCGAGCGCGGCCTCTTCGGCGGAACTTGCGTCAATACCGGCTGCATTCCCACCAAGACCTTGATCGCAAGCGCGCGTGTGGCCTATATGGCGCGGCGTGCGGCGGAATTCGGTGTCAACCTCAGCCCGGTGGCTGTCGACATGAAGAAAGTGAAGGCCCGCAAGGACACGATCCAGCGGCCGTCTCAAGAAGGCGCCGAAAGCCGTCTCCGCGAGCAGCCGAACTGTGATGTCTACAAGGGCCAGGCGCGTTTCGAGTCTTCCCATGTGGTCGCCGTCGGCGACGACCGGCTTACCGCCGAGCAGATCTTTATCAACGTCGGCGGCCGCGCCACCGTGCCTCCGATCCGTGGCCTCGATCAGGTCCCATACCTCAACAACTCATCGATGATGGGTGTCGACTTCCTTCCCGAGCACCTCATCGTCGTCGGCGGCAGCTACATCGGGCTGGAGTTCGGCCAGATGTACCGCCGCTTCGGCAGCAAAGTCACCATTCTCCAGAGAGAGTCGCGCCTTATACCTCGCGAAGACGAAGACATTTCCGCCGAGATCAAGAACATCGTGGAACGCGAAGGCATCACGGTTCGCCTTAACGCTACCTGCATCACCCTGGAAAAGCGCGGCAACCAAATCGTTGCTGGAGTTGATTGTGCCGACGACCCATCCCCTGTTACCGGATCGCACGTCCTGATTGCGACCGGACGCCGTCCCAACACTGACGATCTCGCTCTAGACAAAGCCGGCGTCGCCCACGACGAACGCGGCTACATCACGGTGGACGATCAACTGCGGACCAACGTGCCGGGAATCTGGGCGCTCGGCGACTGCAATGGCCGCGGAGGATTCACCCACACCTCCTATAACGACTTTGAGATTGTCGCCGCCAATCTTCTGGACAACGATCCGCGGCGTCTCAGCGATCGCATTCCCGCCTACAACCTTTACATCGATCCGCCGCTGGGCCGCGCCGGCATGACCGAAGCTGATGTGCGCAAGTCAGGCAGGAAGGCGCTCATGGGAAAGTACATGATGTCGAGCGTGGGCCGCGCCATCGAGAAGAGCGAGACCCAGGGTTTCATGAAAGTGATGGTCGACGCCGAAACCAAGCAGATCCTGGGCGCGGCCATCCTGGGCGTGGGAGGCGACGAGGTCATTCATTCGCTCCTCGATATTATGTACGCCAGGGCCCCCTACACTGTGGTATCCCGAGCCATGCACATCCATCCCACAGTGTCAGAGTTGATTCCGACGATGCTTCAGGATCTGAAGCCGATGTCGTGATGCAAAAAGCGTGGATTCACCACGGAGGCACAGAGGGCACGGAGCATGTTTGAACAACTTATCTCGTAACTTCTCTTCCAGGTTTGTGTCAGGGCACGACTTTCAGTCGTGCCGAAAAGCGTGAAGCTAAGGGCAGGGCTTTAGCCCCTGCCGAATGCGATTTTCAGGGGCTAAAGCCCGACATTTCTTGGCGACCGTGTGGCACGG
The DNA here is from genome assembly GCA_049519235.1 of Candidatus Korobacteraceae bacterium. GTDB lineage: Bacteria > Acidobacteriota > Terriglobia > Terriglobales > Acidobacteriaceae > Bog-257. The sequence goes on from JBEKQY010000174.1 coordinate 4,428, forward strand.
CTGAAGCCGTGCCCTGATACAACCCGCGGTGATTTATGAGGTGACGTTAGATCCGGTACCGGCAGCTGGCAACTGACTACTGGCAACTGGATACTGACGTATCATTCCTTTATGGACATCGCCATCCAATGTCGCGGTCTGCGCAAGACCTACGATGGCAAGGTCGAAGCCGTCCGCGGCCTCGACCTTGCCATCCACATGGGCGAATGTTTTGGGCTATTGGGGCCGAACGGGGCGGGAAAGACCACGACCATCGAGATTCTCGAAGGTCTCTTGGAGCCAACCGCGGGCGAGGTGGAAGTCCTCGGCAGGACGTGGCAGTCGCACCCGCGCGAACTGCGCGAACAGTTGGGCATCTCTCTACAGGAGACGCGGCTCTCCGAAAAGCTTACGGTTCGCGAGACTCTGCAACTCTTCTCCAGCTTCTACCGTCATCCCACGTCAGTCGAGGCTGTGCTTGAAGAACTCTCGCTCCAGGAAAAGGCCGATGCGCTGGTGGGCAAATTGTCGGGCGGCCAGAAGCAGCGGCTGGCGGTAGCAACCGCGCTGGTGGCCGATCCGAAGATTCTCTTTCTCGACGAGCCCACCACCGGCCTTGATCCGCAAAGCCGCCGCCAGTTGTGGGACATCGTTCGCCAATTTCAGCAGCGCAACGGGACGGTGTTGCTGACCACGCACTACATGGACGAGGCGGAGCGGCTGTGCGATCGTATCGCGATTATCGATCACGGCCAGATCATCGCAGCCGGAACGCCCGGCGAGCTGATCGAGCGCCTCACCGGTCATCACGTGGTGGAGTTCGCGGTCTCCGGCCACGGCGCCGACAATGGGACCGCCTGGGCCAATCTTCCAGGCGTGCAGTCGGTGCGCTCCGAAGATGGATTGTTCTCGCTACAGGTCAGCGAGCCGCATGAAACCATTCCGGCGCTGCTTGCTGAGGTTCAAAAGCAACGCGCGCAACTGATACACCTCACCACGCGGCAGGCCAGCCTGGAAGACGTGTTTGTGCAACTGACTGGCCGGCATCTGCGGGAGGATTGATGGCAACCATTGAGCAGCCGCCCGTGATATCGGGCCCGGAGCAAGCCGTCAGGACCAACGGCCGATGGTCTGGCTACCTGCGCCTCCTACAGATGCGAATGCTGGAGTTGTGGCGCGAGCCGGAGGTCATCTTTTGGGTCTTCGTCTTCCCGCTGCTGCTGGCACTGGGTCTTGGCATCGCCTTTCGCGACAAACCGGCCGACGTTACACCGATCGCAGTCGTTGCCGGACCGCAGGCGCAGCAGGTCGTCGATCTGCTCCAGCGCTCGCCTGAACATGCCAGCATTCAGCCCGATGTGGTGAGCGCGTCCGCTGCGCTCGACGGTTTCCGGCTCGGCAAATACGCGCTGGTGGTAACCATGGACGACTCCGGAGTTCACTTCCGGTACGACCCCGCGCGTCCGGAAAGCGTTTTGGCGCGCACGCAAGTTGACGACGCGCTGCAAACCGCCGCGGGGCGCAAAAATCCCATCAACACGATAACGCAAGCGTCGAGTGAGCCGGGCGCGCGCTACATTGACTTTCTGATTCCCGGCCTGCTGGGCATGAACCTGATGAACTCCGGCATGTGGGGCATCGGCTTTGCGCTAGTGGAAATGCGGCAGCGCAAACTGCTCAAGCGGTTCATCGCGACGCCCATGCGCCGCTCCGATTTTCTGCTCGCACTGGTCAGCAGCCGCCTGGTGCTCATGATCGTCGAAGTTGGCTTGCTGCTGCTGTTCGGTGTGCTTGTGTTTCACGTTCGCGTTGAAGGCGCTCTGCTGTCGATTCTGCTGATTGGTGCGCTGGGCGCAATTTCCTTCGGCGGCATCGGGTTGCTCACCGCCAGTCGCGCGCAAAAGATCGAAAGTGTCAGCGGCTTGATCAACGTGGTGATGATGCCGATGTGGATTTTCTCCGGAGTCTTCTTCTCGTACGAGCGCTTTCCCAAGATGTTCTTGCCGGCTATCCGGGCGCTGCCTCTGACCGCGCTTAACGACGCTCTGAGAGCCATCATTCTTCAGGGAGCCCCGCTCAGCTCACAGCTTGGCAGGATCGCCATACTGGTGATCTGGGGCGGTGTGTCGTTTGTTTTGGCGTTGCGCTGGTTCCGGTGGAGCTGACGTGACCTCTTCCCGCTTGGAGCGCGTGCAACAACAACTTCGCTTCTACGAGCATCCGCTGGTCGAGTTCGACGCGCGCGCCAAGGGCGAGGGCGTAGAACTCATCATTCGCCCGCGCTTCTCCGACCCGCCCGTCCACACTTACTACTTCGATCTGCATCCCCGCGACCTCGACGATCCGCAATTCGAGTGGACCTTGCAGCGCCAGATTTTCGATTGTCTGCACGACTACCTGGTCGAGATGTTCATTCGCACTCCGCAGCACCGCAAGGAGCACCAGCAGATGGAGCGCGAGGGCAAGCTGTGACGTTCCGTCGCGACGAGCGCCAAGCCGCTCGCCGGGAGCTTGATCTTCGCGAGCGCATCGCCGACGAGATCGCTCGCAACGGTCCCATCCCTTTCTCGCGCTACATGGAGCTTTGCCTATACGAGCCGGAGCTAGGCTACTACTCGCGTGCGCGCGAGCAGTTTGGCAAGGCCGGAGACTTCTACACCTCCAGCGACGTCGATGCAGTGTTTGGGCGCCTGCTGGCGCGACAATTCGAAGAGATGTGGCGCTCGCTGGATTCGCCGGCACGCATTGATCTGATCGAGCTCGGGCCGGGACGCGGCCTGTTCGCGCGCGACGTGCTCGACTGGTCGGCCAAGCAGTTTCCGGAGTTTTCGCTTGCCCTGCGCTATAGCCTGGTCGAGCAGTCGGCGAACCTGCGAACCAAGTTGCTGGATCGCCTACAGGAGCACATCGCAGGCGGCAAGTGCGAGATTTTCGATTCGTTGGAATCGTCCGCCTCGGCTGCCAGCAACAACGTCATCGTTTTTGGTAACGAGTTCTTCGACGCCCTGCCGGTCGAAGTCATCGACCATCGCGGCGCCGTGCGCGTCGGCTATGAGAACGGACGCTTTACCGAAACCTTCGTAGCACTTTCCGCCGCGGAAAACGAATTTCTGGACCGCTATGGCGTTCGTCCCGAGGAAGGCGAGCGCGTCGAAGTCTCTCTCGCGTCGCTCGGGTGGATGGAGCGCATTGCCAGCGTGTTCGAACGCCGTCGCGGATTTCTGGTCCTCATCGACTACGGCTACACCCGCGAAGAGCAACTCGCGGGACGGCATCGCGACACCATCATGAGCTATCGCCAACACACGGCCAGCGCGTCGCCTTACGAGGCCCCGGGCGAACAGGACATCACCGCGCATGTTAATTTCACGGCGTTGCGCGCCTGCGGCCAGCAGCATGGGCTGGAGCCGCTGGCGCTGGTCACGCAGTCGCAGTTCCTCATCGGCATTGGGGAAGAAACGCAGTTCGCCGACGCATTTCAGGATTGCAAGCTGCCGCAGGAGCACACCAAGGTCGCGCTTCAGCTTAAGCACCTGATTGCGCCTGCGGGGATG
>JBEKQY010000175.1:0-7945 GCA_049519235.1 Candidatus Korobacteraceae bacterium
CGCGTATATGGCCGAGGATTCATTGCCCGACGGAGAAACCCAGGGGGAGGCCGCATTAGGCGCGGCAACATCCCCGAAGCGTACTTTCACCAGCGGCAAATCTCCCGGAATCTCACCCTTCTGGAACATGCGCGACCAATCCTGCGCCGCCTGCTCCGCTGCTTCGCGCGAGTGAAAGTCGGCGACGATGCGCTTGCCCAGCTCCTGCTTTAGCTTCATCGGGTGCGCCGCGCCGCTAGCGACCTCGCGCTTCATGCGCTCGATATCGCCCATGCTGACATCGGTGACCAACTCGTAATAGCGCCACATCAACTCATCGGAGATCGACATCACTTTGCCGAACATCTCCTGCGGCGCCTCGGTGATGCCGATGTAATTGCCGTACGACTTCGACATCTTCTGCACCCCGTCGATGCCTTCCAGCAGCGGCGTGGTCAGCACGATTTGCGGCGGCTGTCCGTAGTGACGTTGCAGCTCGCGGCCCATCAGCAGATTGAATTTCTGATCGGTGCCGCCGAGTTCGACATCCGCTTCGAGCGCAACCGAATCGTAGCCCTGCGCGATGGGATAGAGCAGCTCGTGCATCGCGATGGGCTTTTCTTCCATGAAGCGCTTATGGAAGTCCTCGCGCTCCAGCATCTGCGACACAGTGAACTTAGCCGCCAGGCGAATGAAGCCCTCATAGCCAAGCTTGTCGAGCCATTCGCTGTTGAAGCGCACCTCGGTTTTGTCACGATCGAGGATCTTGAAGACTTGCGTCTTGTAGGTCTCGGCGTTCTCATCAATCTGCTGGCGCGAGAGCGGCGGACGCGTGGCCGAGCGCCCCGAAGGATCGCCAATCAGCCCGGTGAAGTCGCCGATGAGAAAGATGACCGTGTGGCCCATGTCCTGAAAGTGTTTCAGCTTGCGCATGAGCACGGTGTGGCCCAGATGCAGGTCGGGCGCAGTGGGATCGAAGCCGGCCTTCACCCGCATGGGCTTGCCCGACTGGCGCGACTTTTCCAGCCGCTCGCGCAGGTCGCTCTCGCGAATGATCTCCGCCGCGCCCTTGCGCAGGTAGGCAAGCTGCTCATCGACCTCGGGGAATGAGGGCATAAGCCTCGATTATAGGGGTTTCAAGTTTCAAGTTTCGAGTTTCAAGCGGCCGTTCGCAGCTTTAGGTAGGGTCACCCGATAAATTTTCGGCAAGGAGATGGCAACTCGTCTTTGCTTTGGCCTGGCTTGACCGCGACAGTATTTTTCGAGCGATGCGGGCAGAGCGTCCGCCTTGACGGTTGATCTTGCCGCACAATAAAGTCAAAACGCTGCTTCTGCTTTAGCTTGGCGGAGCAGTGATCGGCCTGTTTTGGGGGACAAGTGAGGACCAAGGCTGTCGCGGTTAAGAAGAAGACCAGCAAGACGACGGAGGCCGCGCCCAGAGCAGGCTGGCTGGCATTGCTGAAGCGAGAAAGTTTCATCCTTGGTCTTCTGCTGGTAGTGGGGACGGTCGCGGTTTACGTCCCGGTCGGCCACCATCCGTTCGTCAACTATGACGATATGGTTTACGTGGTCAACAATCCCCACATCCAATCCGGCCTGGATGGGGAGACGATTGCGTGGGCGTTCACTACTTTCTATCAGTTCAACTGGCATCCGCTGACCTGGCTGTCCCATGCCATCGACGTCCAGATGTTTCAGTTGGAGCCGGGCGGCCATCACGTTACCAACCTGCTACTGCAAATGCTGAATGTGTTGCTGCTGTTCTGGGTGCTGGTGCGGGCGACAGGTTACGTTGGGCGGAGCGCCATGGTTGCCGGATTGTTCGCGCTGCACCCGGTCAATGTGGAATCGGTGGCGTGGATTTCGGAGCGCAAGAACCTGCTCAGCATGTTGTTTTTCCTGCTGGGACTGGGCGCGTACCGGTGGTACGCATCGTCGCAGCCGGGCGGCAACTCGCCGCCAAAGACGCAATCGACGCGCCTTCCTGGCGCAAAAACTGCACTCCTCGGAAGCAGCAGTGCACAACCATCCCGCGTGGGTCGCTACATTATCTTGGCGTTGCTGTTTGCCATGGGGTTGATGTCGAAGCCCCAGATCATCACCTTTCCATTTCTTTTGTTGCTGTGGGACTATTGGCCGCTGCAACGAATGGCGACCGCCAGCTCCGGCAGCGCTTCGGGAACGCTAACCGAGCCGCTTGTTCCGCGGCGCAGTTTCTGGTGGCTGGTGAAGGAGAAGATTCCGCTTTTCGCTATATGCGCGGCCAGCGCCGTGGTCACGGTGATCGCGCAGAAAAAAGGCGGCGCCGTGGTCTCGCTGCAAACTTATCCGTTCTCCATCCGGCTCACCAATGCGATCGTCGCATACGTGCGATACGTCGGGAAGGCTTTTTGGCCCACGCATCTGGTCCCTATTTATCCTCATCCCTGGCATCCTTTGCCGCTGTGGCAAGTCATACCTGCACTGCTGCTTTTGCTGGCGATCACGGCGTTGACGATCGTCGGGCGAAGCCACCGCTATTTGGTGGTGGGATGGCTCTGGTTCCTGGGAACGCTGGTCCCGATGATCGGCCTGGTTCATGTGGGCAATCAGGCGATGGCCGACCGCTATGCGTATTTGCCCTTCATTGGCTTGTTCATCATGGTTTGCTGGGGAGTGTCCGAACTGGCCGAGCGCCGGCATGTTCCCGTCATCGTCCTGCGCTGCGCCGGCGTGATTGTGCTGCTGGTGCTGGCCGTAGTAACTCACCATCAGCTCGCGTATTGGAATGACAATGTAACGCTGTGGACACACGCCATTGAGGCCAGTACGGACAATTACATCGCTCACGACAACCTGGCGCTCTTGCTGCTCGACCGCGGCCAGAGTGACGATGCCATGAAGCATTTTCACGCGGCCCTCGCCATCTATCCGTCGGACCCGACCAGCAATCTACAGATTGCCGTGTACGACCATCAGCATGGCAGGTTGCAGGAGGCGATTGCGCGCTACGACCAGATGATCAGCGAAACGCCGGATGGTCCAGGCCGGGCGGAATTATTCAGCAACAAGGGGCTGGTCTATCTCGATCTGCGGGACAGCGCCCACGCGCAGGAAAACCTTGACAAGGCGGTGGCGCTGGACCCTCACAATTATCGCGGGTGGCTGGGCTTGGGAGTGTTGGCGGTGCGCTCCGGCGATTTGAATCTGGCGATCGAGGACTTCCAGCGCTCCAACACGGCCAAGCCAACCGAGATCGCATATGGACTGCTGGCCCAAGCCCTGGACCAGGCCGGCCGCAAAGACGAGGCCCAAGCGGCGCGCCAGCGGGCCAAACTGCTGGCCAAGAATGCCGAGGGAGCGGAGGGTTTGTCGGAAGGTCTGCTGGCGCACTAGCGGCGCTGGTCTAGGTAGTGTCCTAATCTGCTCGCGTCACGTGCCCGCGTTGGCGACGAACGTGCCTTCTTGTCGTTGACGCAGTGCGGGCCAATCTCCGAAAGCAAGGATTAACAGGGCGATAGCCCAGCCAAGTCCGAACAATAGACTTAGCAGCCCAAGCCAGCCTGAGTATCCAGCCTTACGAAATACCCTTGCGAGAAGCCATGCCCCGAACACTAGCACGAGCACTGCCGCGGCGAGGCGAATCGTTAGGACGGCATCCATGCGCCGGAGTGTAACACTCGACGGTCGTGTTCTGTCAAGCAAACTGTTGAGTCGGTAGTGTGTTAATTTGCCTAAGTCTCTCGATTTTCTTCTGGGTTGCCGGATTTTTCCCACTGGCCGTAATCCTCAACCACTTCAGAATAACGCCACACATAGCGGAAGGCCGTCTCTCGTTCTCGGTCAAAAACGTCCTTGTACTTGATAAAGCCACGCATACCAACGAACATTCGCCTCGCCTTGGCCTCGTCGATGCGGGTATTATCCGGGCCGCCTTTAGGTCCCAGAAGAACGGAGCAATCCACCGGGTGCCCGTTGGCGCCAACGACCGAAGGGAGCGAGTGTATCGGGAACATGACCCTATCCCCAAGTTCAGGGTTATTAACGAGCTCCCACGGAAATATGTAGGCAACGCAAAGGCTATCAGTAATAAAGGCATCAGTTTGGCCGTAGACACTTACCGTGAAATCAACGGTGTTAAAGGTGAAATCGGTCTCCGCAGGGAGAACCAGTGGCTTCATGTCGATTCGCAGTCTCGCCCGTTCCCTATTGATGTAAAGTTCGGTATTTTTCTCAGTTGCTTGCGCCGCTTTTCTCGTTTCCCACGACTGCCAGCCGATTACGAGAAGAGCGCCTACGGCAACAATGACGGCGTCCCATTCGGGCCGTTCGAGGGGTGTGTACCACCTTGGCGAGTTGCTGCCGGTTTTCTCGGAATCGTCACGGGCTTTGCGGTCATGTTCTGGTGTCTCAGCCGTAGGCACGCTGCCGTAGGCCTGTGCTTGGGAATTGTTTTGGCGGAGGGTGGCACTATTCTGTGGCTCAGTGGTCATTATCGCTGCGATGATGCAAAGTGCGAATACCGCGATGTAGACCCGCATGACGGCACAATTGTACTACAAAAATATCTTGACAAATTATATTATTGTAGTACAGTAATAGACATGGCAAACGTACTCAGCAAAGACAAGCAAATCGCGGCAGTCAGCGCATTGGCCGAAGGCTCCAGCATTCGCTCGATTGAGCGCATGACGGGCTTTAACCGCAATACGATTATGAATCTGGGCGTGCGCGTGGGTCATCCTACGGCACACAGAGTTTACGCATGACCACGGCATCACGTTACGGTTTTGCATTCGCATCCAGTTAGATCTGCACAGGACGCAGTAGGAGCGGCCGTCGTGCGGGGGTTTAGAAGCCTTGAGCCAGCAGAGTAAAACGCGCAAGAAAGCGGGACGGCCAAGGCTGCCGAGGGGCGAAGCAATGGGCCGTGTAATCCAGGTTCGCTTTACCGCTGAGGATGAAAGGGGAATCGCAGCGGCGGCGAGGGCCAGAAAGCAAACCGTTTCAGAGTGGGTACGGGGCAGGATTCATGCCAGTCTGCAAAGCTGAAAAATTCAAATTAAGACACTACCGTTGAGTCTGATTTGCGTTTTTCGGTGTACATCTCTTTCTCCTTTTCCACAGGCTGTTTAGGGTTGATTTGAAATTAGGGCACTGCCCTGGCCTACAATGTGATAGCGCGAGCCTGATAAGCGTGTCATCGTGAGCGCAGCGGCTGCCTTGCGTTCTCGGACTCGGCGCTTTTGGCGAGTCGGGCGGACATGGAGTCGAAGAACCCCTATATGACCAAGAGATTTCTCGCAGCATAGGGGTCCCTCGACACGCGCCGCTCGCTCGGGATGACACTCCGCATTTTAGACGTCCGACCCTCCTTGACGCTGCCCTCAGGTCGCAATAGAGTCGAGTTGGAGATTTCACTCTTTGGAAACCCTGGTCGGGAAGAGCATCCTGCATTACACCATCGTCAAGAAGTTGGGCGCCGGTGGAATGGGTGTGGTGTATGAGGCGGAAGATTCCCGGCTTGGCCGTCATGTGGCGCTCAAGTTTCTGCCGCGCGAACTGGAACAGGACCCCAACGCCCTGGAGCGCTTCAAGCAGGAAGCGCGAGCCGCGTCGGCGCTGAACCATCCCAACATCTGCACCATCTACGCCATCGAGGAGTGCGACGGGCAGCAGTTCATCGCCATGGAGCTGCTGGAAGGCCAGAGCCTCGACGCGAAGATCGATGGCCAGCCGCTTCCCTTGGACAGAATCATCGACATCGGCATCCAGATCACCGATGCGCTGGACGTCGCGCACGCCAAAGGCATCGTGCACCGCGATCTGAAGCCGGCGAACATTTTCCTCACTACGCGCGGGCAGGCCAAGGTCCTCGATTTTGGACTGGCGAAACTGACCTCCGATCGCCGCGCAGCGCTGGAGACAATTGCCGGCAACGCGCCAACCGCAGCGCCGATGATGCTTACGTCTCCCGGAACGGCGGTAGGAACAGTCGCCTACATGTCTCCCGAGCAGGCGCGCGGCGAGGAACTCGATGGCCGCAGCGATCTGTTTTCCCTGGGCGGGATCGTTTACGAAATGGCGACCGGCAAGAGTCCTTTCGAGGGCAATACCTCTGCTGTCATCTTCCAGGGAATTCTCGACCGCAATCCGCGTCCGCCAGCCGAACTGAATCCTGCCATTCCGTTCAAGCTGGAAGAGATCATCGACAAGGCGCTGGAGAAGGACCGGGATCTGCGCTATCAGAGTGCGGCAGAGATGCGCGCCGACTTGAAGCGCTTGAAGCGCGACAGCGCGCACGGTTCACGAACTGGGGTAGCCGCAGCTTCTCCAACCGCAGCTCAAGGTAGCGGCGTGACGCAGCCCGCTTCCGGCGAAACCATAGCGGCGGCTGCGAAGCGTCGCCGCAGCGGCGCGAACTTCATCCTGGCGGCCAGCTTGCTGATGGTTGGCGCTGGCATTTACGGCTTCTACACCCGTTTTGTTCAGTGGCGCGGCGATTCCGGCCCCATTCCGTTCCAGAACATGAGCATGGAGAAGCTGACCAACTCGGGCCATGTTCTGGCGGCTACCATTTCCCCCGACGGCAAATATATCGTCAACGCGGTGGACGAAGGGAAAGGCCAGCACAGCTTGTGGATGCACCACATCGCCACCGGCAGCAACGCCCAGATCCTGGCGCCGATAGAGGGCAATTACAGAGGACTGACGTTCTCGCCCAACGGCGATTTTCTCTACTTCGTGCGCGGCGATTCGCAGCATCCCGGCGTTAACTTTCTCTACCAGATTCCGGTGCTGGGCGGCACGCCGCGCAAGCTGGTCGATGACGTTGACAGTGCGGTCAGCTTCTCGCCCGACGGCCAGCAGATGGTCTACCTGCGCGACAGCTCTGCGGACGCGAGCTCGACCCTGATCATCGCCCGCGCCGACGGAACCAGCGAGCGCGTGCTCTCCAAGCTTCCGCTGCCCGGATATTCCGATCCGGCGTGGTCTCCGGATGGCAAGTGGATCGCCGCCACCGTGCTCGATCCCGGCACCCAGAATCTGGGCCGCGCGGTGCTGCTCGATCCCGCGAGCGGCACGGAGAAGACGGTCTATGCGGGAACGGCCATCCTGCATAAGCCCGCGTGGATGCCGGACAACCAGCACCTGGTCCTCATCTTCCACGACGTCTCCAGCGACTGGAATGGGCAGGTAGGCGAGATCGCAATCGCGGCCGGCAAGCTGCATCGCATCACCAACGATCTCAACTCCTACGATAATTCCACCCTTGGCGTCACCAAGGACGGCAGGCAACTCGTAGCCGTCCAAGTCACGCCGGAGGCTGGCATTTACACCATGAGTTCTGATGCGAACGGCAGCTCCAACGCGAAGCAGATCGACAATCACGGCGATATTGCAGTGGGATGGTTGCCCGACGGGCGACTGGTGGCGATGGATTATGACGGCCACATCGCCATCATGAATGCCGACGGCAGCAATCGCAGCATCATCTTCCAGCAACACCTTCCACTGTCGGGGCTATCGGTTTGCCCCAATGGCGCTAGCGCGCTGTTTTCCATGCCGAACAAGGACACCAAGGGAATTACGATCTGGCGCCTCGATCTGGAGAGCGGCTCGGTGACCGCCGTAACCAACGGAACAGTGGACCAGAATGCGTCCTGCTCTCCCGGCAGCAAATCGTTTGTGTATACCACCTTCGAGAAAGGCAAGAGGGTGCTGATGGAGATGCCGCTCAGCGGCGGCGCGGCCAGGCAACTCAGCGACAAGGTCACGGATTTTGGCGTGGTCTCGCCCGATGGCCAGCAGATCGCGGCCCTCATCACCGAAGGCAGGGGCGTCAACTTCAAAGCCGTGATCGCCATCATCCCCGCGCAAGGAGGATTGCCGGTCAAGACCTTTCCGCCGCTGCTCGCCATCTCCAACGTCTTCCAGTACTCGCCTGACGGACAATCGCTCTACTATCCGGTCACCGCGAAGGGCG